>NZ_JBIAUK010000015.1:0-177881 GCF_042892775.1 Streptomyces sp. NPDC001717
CGGCGCGCTGGGGGCGGGCCCCGGCGCCGTGGGGGTCCCCACCGCCGGGGCCGGCCGGGCTTTACTTACCCCCGCGGCTCGGGGGGGGGGGGGGTACGCCCCCCCCGCACCCGCCCTTCCGCGGTTCCGCCGCCCTTCCTCAGCCGTCGCGCCGGTTCTTCCACCGGAAGGTCAGCAGGCACAGCACCAGACCGCCGACCACCCAGGCCCCCAGGACCAGGGCGGCCTTCCCGTACTCCCAGTCGCCCGCCTGTTCGAGGACGGCGGCGGACTGCGGCAGGAACACGCCCCGCAGCCCCTGGCACATCCACTTCAGCGGGAACAGCGCGCCGATGTTCAGCAGCCAGTCGGGGATCTGGTTGACCGGGATGAAGACGCCGGAGATGAACTGCAGGATCAGGAACGGCAGGACCACCACGGAACTGGCGCTCTTCCCGGACTTGGGCAGGCTGCTGATGGCGATCCCCAGCAGGGCGCAGCCGGCCAGCCCCAAGACGAAGATCCACGCGAAGGTGAGCCACTTCGAGACCGAGGTGGGAAGGTCGAGCCCGAAGAGGGTGGAGCCGACCAGCAGCAGGACCGCGGTCTCGGCCAGCCCGGTGGCGAGCACCATCCAGACCTTCCCGAGGAAGTACGCGGCCGGGGGCATCGGGGTCCCGCGCAGCCGGCGCAGCACCTTCTCGTCCCGTTCGACGGCGATGGAGATGCCGAGCGACTGGAAGCTCGTGGACATGATTCCGGCGGCGACCATGCCCGCCGCGTAGATCTGGGAGGCGGTCGCCCCGGTGCCCTCGAACTCCTCGCCGAAGATCGACGCGAAGAGGGCGAGGAAGACGACGGGGAAGGCGAAGGTGAAGATCACCGCGTCCCGCTGGCGGACGAACTGCTTGATCTCCAGGGCGCCCCGGCTCAGGCCCAGGGACCAGGCGCGCGGAAGGGAGGTCTTGGCGGTCGTGCTCACAGGGCCTCCTCCCGTCGGTCCGTCGCCGGCGCCCCCGACTGGGCGGGCACGGTGAGCTGCCCCGTGAGGCGCAGGTAGACGTCCTCCAGGGTCGGGCGGGTCACCCTCAGGCCCGGGACCTCGCCGTCGAAGCGGGCCGCGAGCTCGCCGACCGTACGGGTGGGCGTCTCGGTCGACACGCTCCTCGGGGCGCCGTCGGCGTCGGTCCACTCGACGGTGGCTCCGGTGCCGAAGCGGGCCCGGAGCCCCGCGGGATCACCCTCGGCGACGACCTTGCCGCGCGCGACGACCGCCAGGCGGTCGGCGAGTGCCTCGGCCTCCTCCAGGTAGTGGGTGGTGAGCACGATGGTCGTGCCCCCGCCGGCCAACTGCCGGATCAGGTCCCAGAACCGGCGGCGGGCCGCCGGGTCGAAGCCCGTGGTCGGCTCGTCGAGGAGCAGCAACTCCGGGTCGCCGATGACGCCGAGCGCCACGTCCAGGCGCCGCCGTTGACCGCCGGAGAGGCCCTTCACCCGCCGGTCGCGCTTCTGCTCCAGGCCGACGAGGGCGATGACCTCCGCCGGGTCCCGCGGCGCCGGGTAGTAGCGGGCGAAGTGCTCCACCGTCTCCCGCACGGTGAGTTCGGCGGGAGCCGACTCGTCCTGCCAGACGATGCCGATCCGCGAGCGCCAGGCCCGGCTGCCGGTCGCCGGGTCGGCGCCGAGGACGCTGACCTCCCCGCCGTCCCGCTCGCGGTGACCCTGGAGGATCTCCACCGTGGTGCTCTTTCCCGCGCCGTTGGGGCCGAGGATGCCGAAGACCTCGCCCTGCCGGATCGTCAGATCCAGTCCGTCCACCGCGGTGACTTCGCCGTACCGCTTGCGAAGCCCCCGTACTTCCACCGCGTTCTGTGTCATGTCCCACATGGTGTGGCGGAATCCGCGATGCCGGTCCCCCCGTGCACGGGTCCTTATCCCCGTCGAACGGTGGACACCCGGGGCCGTACGGCACAATGACCCGTGCTTGTTGACCTTGCAGATGTGGAGCGGGCGGTATGACGGCACGAGGCACGGACGCGGACACCTCCCCGAGGACCACCATCGGCGGCAGCCGGGCGCTCGCCCTGCTGCTGGTGATCACGGGGGCCCTGGGGCTGCTCGCCGCCTGGGTGATCACGATCGACAAGTTCAAGCTGCTGGAGGACCCGAACTTCACCCCGGGCTGCAGCCTGAACCCGATCGTCTCCTGCGGCAACATCATGAAGAGCGAGCAGGCGGCCGTCTTCGGCTTCCCGAACCCGATGCTCGGGCTGGTCTGCTACGGGATCGTGATCTGCGTCGGCATGAGCATCCTGGCCGGGGCCCGGTTCAGCCGCTGGTACTGGCTGACCCTGAACGCGGGCATGCTCTTCGGCGTCGTCTTCTGCGGTTGGCTGACGTACCAGTCGCTGTACAACATCAACTCGCTCTGCCTCTGGTGCTGCCTGGCCTGGGTCGCGACGATCTTCATGTTCTGGTACGTCACCGCGCACAACGTGCGCGAGGGGATGCTGCCCGCTCCGGGCTGGCTGAAGGCCTTCCTCGACGAGTTCGCGTGGGTGCCGCCCGTACTGCACGTCGGGATCATCGGGATGCTGATCCTGACCCGCTGGTGGGACTTCTGGACCTCCTGAGGTCCGCGAGGAGTGTCGGTGGCCTCGCATAGGCTTCCTGTGTGGAACCAGACCTCTTCACCGCCGCTGCCGAAGACCGCCAGGAGAAGGACCCGACGAGTTCTCCGCTCGCCGTCCGCATGCGCCCGCGCACCCTGGACGAGGTCGTCGGCCAGCAGCACCTCCTGAAGCCCGGTTCCCCGCTGCGGCGACTGGTGGGGGAGGGAGCCGGCGGACCGGCCGGTGCCTCGTCGGTGATCCTCTGGGGACCGCCCGGCATCGGGAAGACCACCCTCGCGTACGTGGTCAGCCAGGCCACGCAGAAGCGCTTCGTGGAGCTGTCCGCCATCACGGCGGGCGTGAAGGAGGTCCGCGCCGTCATCGAGGGCGCGAAGCGCGCGGCCGGCGGATACGGCAAGGAGACCGTCCTCTTCCTCGACGAGATCCACCGCTTCAGCAAGGCGCAGCAGGACTCCCTCCTCCCGGCGGTGGAGAACCGCTGGGTGACGCTGATCGCCGCGACCACGGAGAACCCGTACTTCTCGATCATCTCCCCGCTGCTGTCGCGCTCGCTCCTGCTGACCCTGGAACCGCTGACGGACGGGGACCTGAGCGGGCTGATGCGGCGCGCGCTGACGGAGGAGCGGGGCCTCGGCGGTGCGGTGACCCTGCCGGCGGACGCCGAGGCGCACCTGCTGCGGATCGCCGGCGGCGACGCGCGACGGGCGCTGACCGCGCTGGAGGCCGGGGCGGGTTCGGCGATCGCCAAGGGCGAGGCCGAGATCACCCTGCAGACGGTGGAGGAGGCCGTCGACCGGGCGGCGGTCCGCTACGACAAGGACGGCGACCAGCACTACGACGTGGCGAGCGCGCTGATCAAGTCGATCCGCGGCTCGGACGTGGACGCGGCGCTGCACTACCTCGCGCGGATGATCGAGGCCGGGGAGGACCCGCGGTTCATCGCGCGCCGCCTGATGATCTCGGCGAGCGAGGACATCGGCCTCGCGGACCCGACGGCCCTGCCGCTCGCGGTGGCCGCGGCCCAGGCGGTGGCGATGATCGGCTTCCCGGAGGCCGCGCTGACGCTGTCGCACGCCACCATCGCGCTGGCGCTGGCCCCGAAGTCGAACACCGCCACGACCGCGATCGGGGCGGCGCTGGCCGACGTCCGCGCGGGGCTGGCGGGCTCGGTGCCGACGCACCTGCGGGACGGGCACTACAAGGGGGCGGCGAAGCTGGGGCACGCGGTGGGGTACGTGTACCCCCATGACGTGCCGGGTGGGATCGCCGCCCAGCAGTACGCGCCGGACGAGGTCCACGGCAAGAGGTACTACGAGCCGACGCGGTACGGGGCGGAAGCCCGCTACGCGGACGTGGTGGAAAAGGTCCGGGAGCGGTTGCGCGGGGCGTGAGCGCGGGCGCGGAGCGCCGTGGGGTGAGCCGCACCGGCGGGCACGGGGCGCAGCTCCGAGGGAGCGGGGTCCGGGGCGGCGCCCCGGGGAACGGTGGAAGGGCGGGGGAGGGGACCGGCCCCGCACAGCGGCGGACGTGTCGGCCGGGCCGGATCGGCGGCCCGGCCCTAGGCTCCCCGCATGGGAGACCGGATTCCGCTGGTCGTCGCCGTGGCGGCGCTGCTGCTCGCCGGATGCCACCACACCGGCACGCGGGTGGCCGCACCCTTCGTACAGGTGCCGCTCGCCAGTGCTGGGTTCCCACCGCCCCCCGGGACCGCCGAGGCACAGCTGGCGAAGCTCACGGTCGAGTGGGGCCGGAACTGGGAGACGTACAAGAGGGAGGAGTTCGGCCGCACCTGGTCGGACGAGACCGACGCCGTCGGCGGGCGCAACGGGTGCGACACCCGGGACGACGTGCTGCGGCGGGACCTGAGCGAGCTGCGCGAGGGCGACCGCAACCCCTGCGTGGTGCTCTCCGGCGTGCTGCACGACCCGTACACCGGCAAGGAGCTGCCCTACTCCTACCGTCGCGCCTCGCAGATCCAGACCGACCACGTCGTGGCGCTCGGCGCGGCCTGGCGGGCCGGGGCGTACGGATGGACCGCGCAGCGCAGGCTGGAGTACGCGAACGACCTCGACGTACTGCTCGCGGTCGACAAGCAGACCAACCAGGACAAGGGCAGCAGGACCGCCGACAAGTGGAAGCCGCCGCGCCGGGCGTACTGGTGCGAGTACGGGCGCCGCTACACCGGCATCAAGGCGAAGTACCGCCTGTCCGTGACCCCGCCCGAGAAGCTCGCGCTGGGGGAACTGCTCGCCACCTGTCCTCAGTGAGCCGCCGCCGAGAACAGCGTGTGCATCGCCCGGCGCAGGCCGCAGACGTCCGCCACGGGCTCCGGGAAGTCGAAGCGGGCGTCGAACGAACCGGCCGGGCTGCCCGTGAACCGGACGCGCAGGCCCAGCCGGTCCAGGGAGAGGGGGACGGCCCTGATGCCCTCCGCCTCCCGGGGGCCCAGCAGGCCGGACAGTCCGCCGAGCCGGTCGCCGTGGGCGGCGTGCAGGTGTTGGAGGAGTTCCGCCTCGTGGCCGACGAGGGGGTCCGGCTCGGCCGCCGCGAGATCGTCGGGGTCCACGCGCTCGGCGCCCCACAGGTCGTCCACCGAGATCTCACCGACCTCCAGACGGAGCAGCATCCACGCCGGGCGCCCGGCGTGAGGGGCGTCCTGGGACTCCGCGAGGCCGAGCAGTTCGCCGACCGGCTGCCGCTCCGCCAGCAGCGCCGCGCACACCGTGCGGTCGTCCCCGCGCACCGGGGTCAGCCACCCGGCCAGCCAGGCGCGGCCTCGGATACGATGTGGCACGGACACCGGCGCCACGTCCGTGATCTCGATCACGGCGGTGAGGTCGTCGTCCTGGGCGTGAGCGGCTGCCCTGGCAGCCGCGGATTCCCCGGAAACAAGGAGAATCACGTCCCCGTCCGGGGTGACGGTCCGTGCGACCGGCATCCCTGTCCCGAAGTCGTCGAAACCGTGCGTGTCACGAGCACCGACGAGCGTGAGGGATACTGAGGCGTTGGACTCTACGAGGGTTCGTACGCGTTCGGCTCCGGTGAGCTGCCGAACGCCTTCCCTGGGACGCGGCTGACCTTGCCTATCGTCGGCGCAAGCGGATTCTGTTTCGTTGGAATCCGAACTGCGGCGCGCACTGGGCAGGGGGATCCCATGTGGTCGAGACATTACGTCCTCCTCGCTAAGGTAAGCCTCACCTAACTTACATGGAGGTAGGTTCCCCGTGAACCAGAAGCGACCCAAGGTCAAGAAGTCGCGTGCCCTCGGCATTGCGCTGACCCCGAAGGCCGTCAAGTACTTCGAGGCTCGTCCCTACCCGCCGGGCGAGCACGGCCGTGGCCGCAAGCAGAACTCGGACTACAAGGTCCGTCTGCTCGAGAAGCAGCGTCTGCGCGCTCAGTACGACATCTCTGAGCGTCAGATGGCCCGCGCGTACGACCGCGCCAAGAAGGCCGAGGGCAAGACGGGCGAGGCGCTGGTCGTCGAGCTCGAGCGTCGCCTCGACGCCCTGGTCCTGCGTTCGGGCATCGCCCGCACCATCTACCAGGCCCGCCAGATGGTCGTTCACGGCCACATCGAGGTCAACGGTGGCAAGGTCGACAAGCCGTCGTTCCGTGTCCGTCCGGACGACGTCGTGACCGTGCGCGAGCGCAGCCGCGAGAAGGTTCCGTTCCAGGTCGCCCGTGAGGGTGGCTACGCAGGCGAGGGCGAGACCCCCCGTTACCTGCAGGTCAACCTGAAGGCCCTGGCCTTCCGCCTGGACCGCGACCCGAACCGCAAGGAAATCCCGGTCATCTGCGACGAGCAGCTCGTCGTCGAGTACTACGCCCGCTGATCTTCCGGCAGGCGTAGCCCTCACAGGCTGGTGGAAACCCGCCGTCCCCTCCGGGGGGCGGCGGGTTTTCCGCTTTCCCGCACGGAACCCGTCTCCCCGGCCGGCCCCTCCAGCGCGCGTCCCACCAGCGCCTCGCGGCTCAGCTCGCGGCCGTCGGCCGCGTACGCCGCGTAGCGCTCGGCACCCAGCGCCTCGCCGGCCCGCTCCTGGCACATGAGCCGCGGGGCGTTGAAGTACCCAGAGCCGAAGAGCCGCAGCCCCACCCCCTCCCACAGCGGCTCGGCCGCCCCCTGGAGCACCGCGGCCTCGGCCGCGTCGCCCTCCGCGACGGTCACCAGGGCCAGCAGCTCCAGCGCCAGCACCAGCCCCACCAGGTCGTGGAAGGCGTGGTTGATCTCCACGCACTCGGTGAGCAGCCGCCGCGCCTCCCGCGTGGCCCCCGCGTCCAGGGCCGCGTACGCGAGCACGTACAGGGCGTACGCCTTCGTCCAGCGCTCCCCGCGTTCCTCGCAGATCTCCCGGACCTCCTCGCACAGGGACAGCGCGCCCGCGGGCTCCCCCTGGAAGGCCAGCGCCATGCCCAGCTCCACCTGGCACATCAGTACGTTGCTGTTCAGCTCGCCCGCGTCCCGGTAGCGCTCCAGCGCCGAACCCAGCAGTTCCCCGGCCCGCTCCATGTCGTCCGACACCAGCGCCAGACACCCGAGCCGGTGCACCGCGTAGGCCGCGGCCAGGGCGTTGCCGCTGCGCGCCGCGCCGTCCCGGCACTCGTACAGGGCGCTCGTGGCGGCCACCGCGTCCCCCTGGAGGGCGCACACGTAGCCCAGCACCCACAGCGCCTTGAGCCGCGAGTGCTCGTACGCGTCCGCCGTCCCGCCCCGGCCCTCCAGGCTCCGGTCCAGCCAGTGCCTGCCCTCGGTCAGCCGGCCGCAGCCCGCCCAGTAGAACCACAGGGTGCCCGCCAGGTACTGCCCCAGGTGGGCCTCCTCCGGCTCGTCCAGGCAGCACTCCAGGGCGAGCCGCAGGTTCGGCAGCTCCGCCTCCACCAGCGCGGCCACCTCCTGCTGGCGGGGGCTGAACCAGTCCGTCTCGCACCAGGTCGCCAGGCCCATGTACCAGTCCCGGTGCCGCCGCCGCAGCCGCCCGGTGTCACCCGTCGACTCCAGCCACCCGGCCCCGTACGCCCGTACGGTCTCCAGCATTCGGTAGCGGACCCCGGTCGGGCACTCCTCCCGGACCAGGAGGGACTGCGCCAGCAGCTCGCCGACCAGGTCGAGCACGCTGTCCACCGGCAGGTCGGGGCCCGCGCACACGTACTCGGCGGCATCGAGGTCGAACTGTCCGGCGAAGACCGAGAGCCGCGCCCACAACAGCCGCTCCGCGGGCGTGCACAGCTCGTGGCTCCAGCCGATGGCCGTGCGCAGCGTCCGGTGCCGGGGGAGCACCCCGCGGGCACCGCCCGTCAGCAGTGCGAAGCGGTCCTCCAGACGGGCCAGGACCTGGGCGGGGGACAGCGCGCGCAGCCGGGCAGCCGCCAGCTCCAGGGCGAGCGGGATGCCGTCGAGGCGGGCGCAGAGCTCGGCCAGCGCCGCCCGGTCCGCCCCGGAAACCCGGAACCCGGGGTCCGCCGCCGAGGCCCGCGCGGTGATCAGGGCCAGCGAGGCCTCCCCGTCGAGCGGGGCCAGCGGGAACGCCTGCTCCCCGTCCAAGGCCAGCGGGCGCCGCCCGGCCGCGAGCACCCGCAGACCGGGGGAGCGGCGCAGCAGCTCCCGCACCAGCTCGGCCGTTGCGTCGACCAGCTGCTCGAAGCCGTCCAGGACCAAGAGCAGCCGACGCCCCGCCAGGTGCTCGGCCAGCACGGTCCGGGGCGGCCGGGTGGTGTGGTCGGTCAGCCCGAGCGCCTCGGACAGGGCGATCTCCAGCAGCGCGGGATCCCGTACGGCCGCCAGCTCGGCCAGCCAGACCCCGTCGCAGTAGCGTTCCTGCGGCGCTCCGCCGTCCCGCTCGGCGGCGGCCCGGGCCGCGGCGACCACCAGCCGGGACTTGCCCACCCCGCCCACGCCGGTCACGGTCACGAGCCGGGAGGAGTCCAGAAGCCGCCCCAGCGCGTCGAGTTCGGCACCCCTGCCGATGAACCCGCCCAGCTCCGAGGGAAGATTGCCCGTCTTCTGTCGCATGGGACACGCAGGGTACTGGCCCGTATGCGCTGCGTACAAGATGATCATGCCAGTCCCCGAATTCCGGTACTGCCGGGGATCTCGGGCGCGATAGGGTCGGAGGGCGAATCTTTTTGCAGTTCAAGTCCAGACGAGAGTGCGGTGTGAAGTGTCCGGTGGAGAGGTGGCCGGGATCCTCGTGGCCGTCTTCTGGGCGATCCTGGTCTCCTTCCTGGCCGTGGTGCTGGTGAGACTGGCCCAGGTGCTCAAGGCGACGACCAAGCTGGTGGCCGAGGTCACCGACCAGGCCGTCCCGCTGCTGGCGGACGCCTCCACCACCGTCCGCTCCGCGCGCACCCAGCTCGACCGGGTGGACGCCATCGCGAGCGACGTCCAGGAGGTCACCTCCAACGCCTCCGCACTGTCCTCCACCGTGGCGACCGCCTTCGGCGGGCCGCTGGTCAAGGTCGCGGCCTTCGGTTACGGCGTCCGCAAGGCGCTGGGCAAGACCCCGCAGGACGCGCCGCAGAAGACGTCCCGACGTAACGTGATCGTTGGCCGTACCGTGCCGGCGCCGCGCCGCCGGAAGCAGAAGGGCTGAGACCTCCGATGTTCCGCCGAGCCTTCTGGTTCACCGCCGGCGCGGCCGCCGGCGTGTGGGCCACCACCAAGGTCAACCGCAAGCTGAAGAAGCTGACGCCGGAGAGCCTCGCCGCCCAGGCCGCCGACAAGGCCGTCGAGGCGGGACACCGCCTCAAGGACTTCGCCCTCGACGTCAAGTCGGGAATGACGCAGCGCGAGGACGAGCTGAACGACGCACTGGGATTGCACCAGGATCCCGACCGGCCCGACAACGTCACCGCCCTGCCCGGGCCGCGGCGACTGCGGGCCATCCAGAACGACAAGACCACCCCCCTGAAGTTTTCGTACAACCGGAATGAGGACCACTGATGGAGTCGGCTGAAATCCGCCGCCGCTGGCTGAGCTTCTTCGAGGAGCGCGGTCACGCCGTTGTCCCTTCGGCGTCGCTCATCGCGGACGACCCGACTCTGCTGCTGGTCAACGCGGGCATGGTCCCCTTCAAGCCGTACTTCCTCGGCGAGACCAAGCCCCCGGCCCCCCGCGCCACCAGCGTCCAGAAGTGCGTCCGCACGCCGGACATCGAAGAGGTCGGCAAGACCACCCGCCACGGCACGTTCTTCCAGATGTGCGGCAACTTCTCCTTCGGGGACTACTTCAAGGAAGGCGCCATCAAGTACGCCTGGGAGCTGCTCACCAGCTCCGTGGCGGACGGCGGCTACGGCCTGGAGCCGGAGAAGCTCTGGATCACCGTCTACCTCGACGACGACGAGGCCGAGACGATCTGGCGCGACGTGATCGGCGTCCCCGCCGAGCGCATCCAGCGCCTGGGCAAGAAGGACAACTTCTGGTCCATGGGCGTCCCGGGTCCCTGCGGCCCGTGCTCCGAGATCAACTACGACCGCGGCCCGGAGTTCGGCGTCGAGGGCGGCCCGGCCGTCAACGACGAGCGTTACGTGGAGATCTGGAACCTGGTCTTCATGCAGTACGAGCGCGGCGCCGGCGAGGGCAAGGAAGACTTCCCGATCCTCGGCGACCTGCCGTCGAAGAACATCGACACCGGTCTCGGCCTCGAACGCCTCGCGATGATCCTGCAGGGCGTGCAGAACATGTACGAGACCGACACCCTGCGCGTGGTCATGGACAAGGCCACCGAGCTCACCGGCGTGCGGTACGGCGCGGCCAAGGACACCGACGTGTCCATGCGCGTGGTCGCCGACCACATCCGCACCTCCGTCATGCTCATCGGCGACGGCGTCACCCCCGGCAACGAGGGCCGCGGCTACGTGCTGCGCCGCATCATGCGCCGCGCCATCCGCAACATGCGCCTCATGGGCGCCACCGGCCCGGTGGTCCAGGAGCTCGTCGACGTCGTCATCAACACGATGGGGCAGCAGTACCCGGAGCTCGTCACCGACCGCAAGCGCATCGAGACGGTCGCGCTCGCCGAAGAGGCCGCCTTCCTGAAGGCCCTCAAGGGCGGCACGAACATCCTCGACACCGCCGTCACCGAGACCAAGGCCCTCGGCGGCAAGGTCCTCTCCGGCGAGAAGGCGTTCCTGCTCCACGACACCTGGGGCTTCCCGATCGACCTCACCCTGGAGATGGCCTCCGAGCAGGGCCTGTCCGTGGACGAGGCCGGCTTCCGCCGCCTGATGCAGGAGCAGCGCGACCGCGCCAAGGCCGACGCCAAGGCCAAGAAGACCGGCCACGCCGACGTCTCCTCCTACCGCGAGATCGCGGACAACGCCGGCGCCACCGAGTTCACCGGCTACGCCACCACCCAGGGCGAGTCCACCATCGTCGGCCTCCTGGTCAACGGCGTCTCCGCGCCCGCCGCCTCCGAGGGCGACGAGGTCGAGGTCGTCCTCGACCGCACCCCCTTCTACGCCGAGGGCGGCGGCCAGCTCGCCGACCAGGGCCGCATCAAGCTCGACTCCGGCGCGATCATCAACGTCCGCGACGTCCAGCAGCCGGTCCCCGGCGTCTCCGTGCACAAGGGATCCGTCCAGGTCGGCGAGGTGACGGTGGGCGCCTCCGCGTACGCCGCCATCGACGTCAACCGCCGTCGGGCCATCGCCCGCGCCCACTCGGCCACCCACCTGACCCACCAGGCGCTGCGCGACGCGCTGGGCCCGACGGCCGCCCAGGCCGGTTCCGAGAACTCGCCCGGTCGCTTCCGCTTCGACTTCGGTTCCCCGAACGCCGTCCCCGGCTCGGTCCTGACCGACGTCGAGCAGAAGATCAACGACGTGCTCTCCCGCGAGCTCGACGTCACCGCCGAGGTCATGAGCATCGACGAGGCGAAGAAGCAGGGCGCCATCGCCGAGTTCGGCGAGAAGTACGGCGAGCGCGTGCGCGTCGTCACCATCGGCGACTTCTCCAAGGAGCTGTGCGGCGGCACGCACGTCGGCAACACCAGCCAGCTCGGCCTGGTGAAGCTGCTCGGCGAGTCCTCCATCGGTTCGGGCGTGCGCCGCGTCGAGGCCCTCGTCGGCGTGGACGCGTACAACTTCCTCGCCAAGGAGCACACGGTCGTCGCCCAGCTCCAGGAGCTGGTCAAGGGCCGTCCGGAGGAGCTGCCGGAGAAGATCGCCTCCATGCTCGGCAAGCTGAAGGACGCCGAGAAGGAGATCGAGAAGTTCCGCGCGGAGAAGGTCCTCCAGGCCGCCGCCGGTCTCGCCCAGAACGCGCAGGACATCCACGGCGTCGCCCTCGTCGTCGGCCAGGTGCCGGACGGCACGGGCGCCGACGACCTGCGCAAGCTGGTCCTCGACGTCCGCGGCCGCATCCCGGGCGACCGCCCGGCCGTCGTGGCCCTCTTCACCGTGGCGAACGACCGCCCGCTCACCGTCATCGCCACCAACGAGGCGGCCCGCGAGCGCGGCCTCAAGGCCGGTGACCTGGTGCGCACGGCCGCCAAGACCCTCGGTGGCGGCGGTGGCGGCAAGCCGGACGTCGCCCAGGGCGGCGGCCAGAACCCGGCCGCCGTGCCCGAGGCCATCGCCGCGGTCGAGCGCCTCGTCGTAGAGACGGTCTGACGATGACACTGCGCCGCGGCCGCCGGCTCGCCATCGATGTCGGGGACGCCCGGATCGGGGTCGCCTCGTGCGACCCCGACGGGGTGCTCGCCACACCGGTGGAAACCGTCCCGGGCCGGGACATCCCGTTCGCCCACCGGCGGCTGCGGCAGCTCGTCGAGGAGTACGAGCCCCTCGAAGTCGTGGTCGGCCTCCCCCGCTCGCTCAGCGGGCGGGAGGGGCCGGCCGCGGCCAAGGTGCGCGCCTTCGCGGGCGAACTCGCCAAGGGCATCAAGCCCGTGACGGTCCGTCTGGTGGACGAGCGGATGACCACGGTCACCGCCGCCCAGGGTCTGCGGGCCTCGGGCAAGAACGCCAAGAAGGGCCGGTCGGTCATCGACCAGGCCGCCGCTGTGGTGATCCTCCAGAACGCTCTTGAGACCGAACGGGTATCAGGTAATCCGCCTGGTGAGTGCGTCGAAGTGGTTGTCTGATCGCGGTACGGTAACGTTCCGCGCGATGAGACGGCATTCGAACAGCCGTCGCTTTCGTCTCGCGGCTCTAGGGGACCGATGACTGAGTATGGACGGGGCCACGGCTCCGAACCGTGGCATCCGGAGGACCCCCTGTACGGGGACCAGGGATGGACCGGGCACCAGACCCAGCAGGGACAGGTGCCCTACGGCGGCGAGCAGCAGCAGTACGCGCAGGACCCGCAGTACCAGCAGCAGTACCCGCAGCAGCAGTACCCCGCGCAGCAGCAGGGCTATGCCCCGCAGTACCCGCAGCAGGCCCAGCACCCGCAGCAGGTCCAGCACCCGCAGCACCCCCAGTACCCACAGCAGCCGCACCAGCCCCACCAGCCGGTGTACGACGCCCAGGGCTGGGACACCGGCCAACAGCAGTACGTCGCCACGGCCCCGGCCGATCCCTACGCCGGCGTGGACCCGTACGCGCAGCAGTCCGCCGCCGGTTACCCGGGTGAGAACCCGGACCTCTACACGACGGCCGACGCCTACCCCCCGCCGCAGCCCCCGAACCAGCGCCACCTCGAACCGCAGCTCCCCGAGCAGGACGAGGAGCCGGAGGAGTCCTTCCTCGCCGGCGGCGGCGACGTCGAAGACGGCGACGACAACGGTGGCGGCGGCGGGCGCCGCGCAGGTCGCTCCAAGGGCGGCAAGGGCGGCAAGCCCAAGAAGCGCAGCGGCGCGGCCTGCCTGGTCGCCTCCCTCGTCATCGTGGGCGTGCTCGGCGGTGGCGGGTACTACGGCTACACCTTCATCAAGGAGAAGTTCGGCGCCGCCGAGGACTTCGCGGGTGAGGGCACCAGCGAGATCGTCGACGTCGAGATCCCCAAGGGCGCGGGCCTGGGACAGATGGGCCGCATCCTCAAGGAAGCCGGCGTGGTCGCCAGCGCCCAGGCCTTCGTCGACGCGGCCGGCGCCAACCCCAAGGGCAAGTCCATCCAGCCGGGCACGTATCCGATGCAGAAGAAGATGTCGGGTGCCGCCGCCGTCGCGTTGATGATCGACCCGAGCAAGCTGAGGGTCATCACCGTCACCGAAGGCATGCGCAACGCCAAGGTGTACGAGGCGATCGACAACAAGCTGAACAAGCCGCAGGGCACCACCAAGGACATCGCCCTGCGCGAGGCCAAGAACCTCGGTCTGCCGGCCTGGGCCGGCAACAACCCGAAGCTCATGGACCCGCTCGAAGGCTTCCTGTACCCGACGCGCTACGACCTCGGCAAGGACAGCACCCCCGAGTCCCTGCTCAAGCAGATGGTCAAGAACGCGTCCGACAAGTACGCGGAGCTGGGCGTCGAGGGCAAGGCCAAGGAGCTGGGCCTGGAGAACCCGCTCCAGGTGATCACGGTCGCCAGCCTCGTCAACGCCGAGGGCAAGAACCACGACGACTTCCGGAAGATGTCCGAGGTGGTCTACAACCGCCTCAAGAAGACCAACGACGTCACGAACCAGAAGATCGAGTTCGACTCGACGTACAACTACGCCAAGGGCCAGAGCGAGATCAACTTCAACCTCAAGGAAGCCCAGGCGTTCAACAACCCCTACAACACGCACTTCATCAAGGGACTGCCCGTCGGCCCGATCGGGAACCCGGGCATGGACGCGCTGACCGCTACGCTCAACCCGGATCATGGGGGCTGGATGTTCTTCGTGTCGGTCGACGGCAACACGACGACCTTCACCAAGACCTACGACGAGCACCTCAAGCTCGTCGCCGAGTTCCAGGAACGGCAGAAGCAGAAGAACGGCGGTTAGCAGGACATGTCTCACATAAGGGCCGCGGTGCTGGGTTCGCCCATCGAGCACTCCCTCTCACCGGTGCTGCACCGCGCCGCCTACCAGGAGCTCGGCCTCGACGACTGGTCCTACGACCGCTTCGAGATCGACGAGGCCGCGCTCCCCGGGTTCGTGTCCGGACTCGGCCCCGAGTGGGCCGGGCTGTCGCTGACCATGCCGCTGAAGCGGGCGATCATCCCGCTGCTCGACGGGATCAGCGACACCGCCGCGTCCGTCGAGGCGGTCAACACGGTCGTCCTCACGAAGGACGGCCGCCGCCTCGGCGACAACACCGACATCCCCGGGATCGTCGCCGCGCTCCACGAGCGCGGCGTCGAGAAGGTCCCCTCGGCGGCCATCCTCGGTGCCGGGGCCACCGCCTCCTCGGCGCTCGCCGCCCTCTCCCGGATCTGCACCGGCGAGGTCACGGCGTACGTCCGCTCCGCCGCCCGGGCCGACGAGATGCGCGGCTGGGGCGAGCGCCTCGGTGTCGCCGTGCGCACGGCCGACTGGTCCGACGCCGCCGAGGCGCTGTCGGCGCCGCTGGTGATCGCGACCACCCCGGCCGGTACGACGGACGCCCTGGCCGACTCCGTACCCGAAGCGGCGGGCACCCTCTTCGACGTCCTGTACGACCCCTGGCCGACCGCCCTCGCGGCCGCGTGGGACCGCCGGGGCGGCAAGGTCGTCGGCGGACTGGACCTGCTCGTCCACCAGGCCGTGCTCCAGGTCGAGCAGATGACCGGCCGCACCCCGGGCCCGCTCGCCGCGATGAGGGCCGCCGGAGAACGGGCGCTGGCCGCCCGTTAGGCTGCCCACCTGCGGATTCGATCACGGGGTGGGGCGGCATGGAACAAGCGGGTGCCGGGCAGCTGCTGGCGTCGAAGTGGGACTTCATCCCCCGTGCGATCGGCGGATTGCTCAGAGTGTGGCTCAGCAGCCTCCCCGACTGGGTCCAGGCGATCCTCCTCGGAATCATCGGTTCCGCCGCCCTGTGGCTGGCGATCTCATGGCTCCGCGACCGCTTCACCCGGGCCACCTGACGGACAAGGCGTCCGATTGCTGGACCGGGGCCCGTAAAACCCCCTCGGACGTGGGAGGATCGGGTACGGCGGGTCAGGGCCGCGCACCCGATCGCGCCATCGCTGTACCAGGCGCGAGCATGAGGAGCATCGTTGAGCAGGTTGCGTTGGCTGACCGCCGGGGAGTCCCACGGACCGGCGCTGGTAGCGACGCTGGAGGGGCTTCCCGCCGGCGTTCCGGTCACCACTGAGCTGGTGGCCGACCACCTGGCCCGTCGCCGGCTCGGTTATGGGCGTGGCGCCCGCATGAAGTTCGAGCAGGACGAGATCACCTTCCTGGGCGGTGTCCGGCACGGGCTCTCGCTGGGTTCCCCCGTCGCGGTCATGGTCGGCAACAGCGAGTGGCCCAAGTGGGAGACGGTCATGTCGGCCGACCCGGTCGACCCCTCGCTGCTGAAGGACACCGGCCGCAACGCGGCGCTGACGCGTCCGCGGCCCGGTCACGCCGACCTCGCGGGCATGCAGAAGTACGGCTTCGACGAGGCCCGGCCGATCCTGGAGCGCGCGAGCGCCCGTGAGACGGCCGCCCGTGTCGCCCTCGGCGCGATCGCCCGGTCCTTCCTCAAGGAGGTCGCGGGCATCGAGATCGTGTCGCACGTGGTGGAGCTGGCCGCGGCCAAGGCGCCCTACGGCGTCTACCCGACCCCCGCCGACGTGGAGAAGCTCGACGCCGACCCGGTGCGCTGCCTCGACGCCGACGCGAGCAAGGCGATGGTCGCCGAGATCGACCAGGCCCACAAGGACGGCGACACCCTCGGTGGCGTGGTCGAGGTCCTGGCCTACGGCGTGCCCGTCGGCCTCGGCTCCCACGTCCACTGGGACCGCCGCCTCGACGCCCGCCTCGCCGGCGCGCTCATGGGCATCCAGGCCATCAAGGGCGTCGAGGTCGGCGACGGCTTCGAGCTCGCCCGCGTGCCCGGCTCCAAGGCGCACGACGAGATCGTCTCCACCCCCGAGGGCCTCAAGCGCACGTCCGGTCGCGCAGGCGGTACCGAGGGTGGTCTGACCACCGGCGAGCTGCTGCGCGTCCGCGCCGCGATGAAGCCCATCGCGACCGTGCCGCGCGCACTGGCCACCGTGGACGTCGCCACCGGTGAGGCGACGGTGGCCCACCACCAGCGCTCCGACGTGTGTGCCGTCCCGGCCGCCGGCATCGTCGCCGAGGCCATGGTCGCCCTGGTCCTCGCCGACGCGGTCGTCGAGAAGTTCGGCGGCGACTCGGTCCCCGAGACCCGGCGCAACGTGCGGTCGTACCTCGACAACCTGCAGATCCGGTGACGGGCGGACCGCTCGTCGTTCTCGTCGGCCCCATGGGCTCCGGCAAGTCCACCGTCGGCGGCCTGCTCGCCGAGCGGCTCGGCGTCCCCTACCGGGACACCGACGCGGACATCGTCGCCGCCCAGGGCCGCGAGATCTCCGACATCTTCGTCGACGAGGGCGAGCCGTACTTCCGTGAGCTCGAGCGGGAGGCGGTCGCGGCCGCCCTCGCCGGGCACACGGGGGTCCTCGCCCTCGGCGGCGGCGCCGTCCTCGACGAGGGCACCCGCGTGCTGCTGTCGGGCCTGCCCGTCGTCTACCTGTCGATGGACGTCGAGGAAGCCGTGCGGCGCGTGGGCCTCGGCGCCGCGCGCCCGCTGCTCGCCGTCAACCCGCGCCGCCAGTGGCGCGAGCTGATGGAGGCCCGGCGCCACCTGTACACCGAAGTCGCGCGCGTCGTCGTGGCCACCGACGACCGCACCCCCGAAGAGGTCGCCCAGGCGGTCCTCGACGCTCTGGAGTTGAAGGACGTATGACGGACCAGGTGACGCGGATCCAGGTCGGCGCGAGTGCCGGCCACGACGCGTACGAGGTGCTGGTCGGACACCAGCTGCTCGGCGAGCTCGGCGCCCTCGTGGGCACGAAGGCCCAGCGGGTCGCCGTGATCCACCCCGAGGCGCTGGCCTCGACCGGTGAGGCCCTGCGCGACGACCTCGCCGAGCAGGGCTACGAGGCCATCGCCATCCAGGTGCCGAACGCCGAGGAGGCCAAGACCGCCGAGGTGGCCGCGTACTGCTGGAAGGCGCTCGGCCAGTCCGGCTTCACCCGCACCGACGTGATCGTCGGCGTCGGCGGGGGAGCCACCACCGACCTCGCGGGCTTCGTCGCGGCCACCTGGCTGCGCGGGGTGCGCTGGATCGCCGTGCCGACCACCGTCCTCGCGATGGTGGACGCCGCGGTCGGCGGCAAGACCGGCATCAACACCGCCGAGGGCAAGAACCTGGTGGGTTCCTTCCACCCGCCGGCCGGTGTGCTGTGCGACCTGGCGGCGCTGGAATCCCTGCCGGTCAACGACTACGTCAGCGGTCTCGCCGAGATCATCAAGGCCGGATTCATCTCCGACCCGAAGATCCTCGAACTGATCGAGGAGGACCCGCAGGCGGCCCGTACGCCGGCCGGCCCGCACACCTCCGAGCTGATCGTGCGGTCGATCCAGGTCAAGGCCGACGTGGTCTCCAGCGACCTCAAGGAGTCGGGGCTGCGCGAGATCCTCAACTACGGCCACACCCTCGCCCACGCCATCGAGAAGAACGAGCGCTACAAGTGGCGGCACGGCGCGGCCGTGTCCGTCGGCATGGTCTTCGCCGCCGAGCTGGGCCGCCTCGCGGGCCGCCTCGACGACGCGACGGCGGACCGGCACAAGGCGGTCCTCGCCTCGGTCGGCCTGCCGCTGACCTACCGCGGCGACCAGTGGCCCAAGCTGCTCCAGACCATGCAGGTCGACAAGAAGTCGCGGGGCAACCTGCTGCGCTTCATCGTCCTGGACGGGCTGGGCAAGCCGACCGTCCTGGAGGGCCCCGACCCGGCGCACCTGATCGCCGCGTACGGAGAGGTGTCGGCGTGAGCCGCCGCGTGTTCGTCCTGAACGGGCCGAACCTGGGCCGGCTCGGCTCCCGCGAGCCCGACGTGTACGGGGCCACCTCGTACGCGGGGCTGGTGGAGAGCTGCCGCACGCTGGGCGAGGAGCTCGGCTTCGACGTCGAGGTCCGCGAGACCAACGACGAGGGCGAGATCGTACGCTGGCTCCACGAGGCGGCGGACGGCAAGATCCCGGTCGTGATCAATCCGGGTGCCTTCACGCACTACTCGTACGCCATGCGGGACGCGGCGGCGCAGCGCACCGCGCCCCTGATCGAGGTGCACATCTCGAACCCGTACGCGCGTGAGGCGTTCCGGCACACCTCGGTGATCGCGGCCGTGGCGACCGGTACGGTGGCGGGCTTCGGCCTCGGTTCGTACCGGCTGGCACTGCGCGCGCTGGCGGAGGAAGTCTCGCTCTGACGGTGCGGGTGGGAGGCCGGGCCTCCGCCGTCATATAACGTTCTCGCATCAGTCGCCTGAACGAGACGGAGTGGCAGCGGATGCACCAGGGAACGGGCGGCGGCGCGGGCTGGGGGCAGGCGGGACACCCCCCGCCGACGCCCCCGCAGCCTCCGATACCTCCGGCGCACGGCTGGCCCGGCTCGCCCCCGCCCCCGGGTCTTCCGCCGCACCCGGCTCACCCGGGCCAGCACCCGCCGGCCCCGGGGGCGCCCCCGCACGTACCGCCGCCGCCCGTGCCGGAGGCGACCGGGCACATCCCGCTCCCGCCGGCCGCGCCGCGCACCGGCGGGGCCGTCCTCGCCGTGCTGCTGATCGGCCCGGCAGGGGCGGGCAAGACCACCGTGGCCCGGCACTGGGCGAGCACCCGGCCCGTGCCGACCGCCCACGTCAGCCTCGACGACGTCCGCGAGTGGGTCTGCTCGGGCTTCGCCGATCCGCAGGCGGGCTGGAACGAGCACTCCGAGGCCCAGTACCGCCTGGCCCGCCGCACCTGTGGCTTCGCCGCACGCAACTACCTGGCCAACGGGATCTCCTGCATCCTCGACGACGCCGTCTTCCCCGACCGGCCCGTGGTCGGCCTCGGCGGCTGGAAGCGGCACGTGGGCCCGGCCCTGCTCCCGGTGGTGCTGCTGCCCGGGCTGGAGATCGTCCTGGAACGCAACGCGGCCCGCTCCGGCAATCGGCGGCTCTCCGACGAGGAGGTCGCGCGGATCCACGGGCGGATGGCGGGCTGGTACGGCTCCGGCCTGCCGATCATCGACAACTCGCACCTGGACGTCGAGGGCACGGCCCGAGCCCTCGACGAGGCCTTGGCGCGGGCGCTGGCACAGGCGGGGTCCTAGCCTGCGGCGCCGTTGTCGGGGCACCGCCCCGGACCCCGTGCCTCAAACGCCGGCGGGGCTGGTTCGCCTCCGGCGGCGGGGGGCCCCCCCGGGGGGGGGGGGGCGGCGCCTCAAACGCCGGCGGGGCTGGAATTGCCCCGCCGGCGTTTGAGGCGGGGGGGCTCGGGGGCGGAGCCCCCGCAACGGCGCCGCAGGGCACGACCACGGGCCACGGCGGAGGCGTCGCAGGGCGCGTACCGCGGAGCCCCGGCCGCCGAGCCCACACATACGGCGGCGCTCACCAGGCCGGATGCGCGGGCCGCTCGTAGGCTCGAAGACATGTCAGACGTGTACGCCGCACGCCGCGGCCTGCTCCGTGACCGCTGCGCCGCCGCGGGGAACGCCGCCGCGCTGATCACGCGTCCGGCGAACGTCCGCTACCTCTCCGGGGCGTCCCCGCACGGCGCCGTGCTGTTCGTCGGGCCGGTCGAGGACGTGCTGTTCTGCGTCGCACCGCCCACCGGCGAGGCCGACGAGGGCCGCGTCGACGAGGGCCTCCGGCTCTCCGTCCTCACGAGCCCCGGCGGGGACCCGGCCGTCGCCGCCGCGGACATGGCCGCGGCCGTCCGCGCCGACTCCCTCGCGGTGGAGGAGCACCACCTCACCGTCGGCCGCCACCGCGCCCTGCGCTCCGTGGCGCCGAAACTGCGCCTGGCCGACCTCGGGACGGCCGTCGAGCAGCAGCGCCTCGTCAAGGACGAGGAGGAGATCACCTGCCTGCGGATCGCCGCCGAGATCGCCGACCAGGCCCTCGGGGAGCTGTTGGAGTCCATCCTCGTCGGCCGCACCGAACGCCACCTCGCCCTGGAGCTGGAGCGGCGCCTCGTCGACCACGGCGCCGACGGCCCCGCCTTCCCGACCTCCGTGGGCACCGGACCGCACTCGGGCCGCTCCCGGCACCGCCCCTCCGACCGCAGGGTCGAGGAGGGCGACTTCCTCTCCGTCTGCCTGGGTGCGAACTACCGCGGCTACCGGTGCGAGATCGGCCGCACGTTCGTGATCGGCACCACCCCCGCCGACTGGCAGATCGAGTTGTACGACCTCGTCTTCCGGGCCCAGCGGGCCGGACGGGAGGCGCTGCTGCCCGGTGCCGCGTACCGGGAGGTCGACCACGCGGCGCGCTCCGTACTGGACTCCGCGGGCCATGGGGAAGCGCTCGCTCCGTGGACCGGACACGGTGTGGGCCTCGAAATCGACGAGGACCCGCAGCTTGCACCTACGGCAATGGGTAAACTGGACGCTTGCGTGCCGGTCACCGTCGAACCGGGGGTTCACCTCCCGGGCCGGGGAGGTGTCCGGATCGATGACACGCTCGTCGTACGCCCCGAGGCGGACGGCGGTCCCGAGCTACTCACCATTACGACCAAGGAGCTGCTCGCGCTCTAGCCCGCACCGCCGGGTAGTGCGCGCCTCCCTGGTCTTCCAGTGCAGGAGATTCCGCAACCGTGGCTTCCACGAACGACCTCAAGAACGGCATGGTGCTCAAGCTCGACGGTGACCAGCTCTGGTCCGTCGTCGAGTTCCAGCACGTCAAGCCCGGCAAGGGCCCGGCCTTCGTGCGCACCAAGCTCAAGCACGTGCTCTCCGGCAAGGTCGTCGACAAGACGTTCAACGCCGGCACGAAGGTCGAGACGGCCACCATCGACCGCCGTGACATGCAGTTCTCGTACATGGACGGCGACTACTTCGTCTTCATGGACATGCAGACCTACGACCAGCTGATGGTCGACCGCAAGGCCGTCGGCGACGCCGCCAACTTCCTCATCGAGGGCTTCACCGCCTCCGTGGCCCAGCACGAGGGCGAGGTGCTCTACGTCGAGCTCCCGGCCGCCGTCGAGCTGACCATCGAGCACACCGACCCGGGCGTCCAGGGCGACCGCTCCACCGGCGGCACCAAGCCCGCCAAGCTGGAGACCGGCCACGAGATCCAGGTCCCGCTCTTCGTCACCACCGGCGAGAAGATCAAGGTCGACACCCGCACCAGCGCCTACCTCGGCCGGGTGAACGGCTAACCGTGGCTGCCCGGAGCAACGCGCGCAAGCGCGCTTTCCAGATCCTGTTCGAGGCCGACCAGCGCGGGGTGCCCGTGCGCGAGGTCCTCGCGGACTGGATCCGCCACTCGCGGTCGGACGACCGGCAGCCGCCGGTCAGCGCCTTCACGATGGATCTCGTCGAGGGTTACGCCGACAAGGTGAACCGCATCGACGACCTGATCGTCACGTACGCCGTGGACTGGGAGCTCGACCGCATGCCGGTCGCGGACCGGAACATCCTGCGGCTCGGTGCCTACGAGCTGATCTGGGTGGACGACACCCCGGACGCCGTGGCCATCGACGAGGCCGTCCAGCTGGCCAAGGAATTCTCGACGGACGATTCGCCCGCGTTCGTCAACGGGCTGCTGGCCCGGTTCAAGGACCTGAAGCCGAGCCTGCGCCGGGGCGAATAGCCCCCGGCGGGTTCGTTCGGATCGAGCGGAGGGGCCGCGGCGAAAGCCGCGGCCCCTCCGCTTTTCGCTGCTCGGGAGGTGTCTCGTGGCGCCGCGGACGCGAAAACGGCGGGTGCCGGGAGCCTCTCGGACTCCCGGCACCCGCCGGTAAACGTTTCTTCTGGGGCCGGTCGGACTAGATGTCCTCGTGGGCCACCGCACGACGGGCATCCGCGTCCAGGACGCCCCAGCTGATCAGCTGCTCGGTCAGGACCGAGGGGGACTGGTCGTAGATGACGGCGAGCGTGCGCAGGTCGTCCTGGCGGATCGACAGCACCTTGCCGTTGTAGTCGCCGCGCTGGCTCTGGATCGTGGCCGCGTAACGCTGGAGGGGGCCGGCCTTCTCGGCGGGCACGCCCGCCAGGCGCTCCAGGTCCAGACGCAGCTTCGGCGGCGGCTCGGCAGCCCCGCCGGGAGTGGTGCCAGGCAGCAGTTCCTGCACCGGAACCCCGTAGAAGTCCGCCAGCTCGGCAAGGCGCTGGACGGTCACGGCGCGGTCCCCGCGCTCGTAGGAACCGACCACCACGGCCTTCCACCGGCCCTGCGACTTCTCCTCGACACCATGGAGGGAGAGGCCCTGCTGGGTGCGGATGGCGCGGAGCTTGGCCCCGAGCTGTTTGGCGTATTCGCTGGACATAACGCTCCCGGACGCTGTGACGCTGTGACGATATGGACAACGCGACCAATTGCGGCTCCGCCGCGCGGTTGGTAACTCACTGTGAGGTTACGCAGCGTTACTTGGGTGCGTCAAGCCGAATGGTCTGCATCGCCCCCTTGAGAGGAGCCCCAGGAGCCCCGTGCGCGCCCCCGCGCACCAGCCCGGTGCCCGTTCACCGCCGAGCCCCTGGTACCGTGTGAGACGTACATCAGACGTCCTTTAAGGTCCGTCCCGTGAGGCGGAGAAGGAGGTCCTTTTCATGGACGCTCAGGCTCAATCCACTGAAAGCGCCGACGTCATGCGCCCCGTGCTCGAGGCGCAGGACATGGCCCGGGTCCTGACCCGCATCGCCCACGAGATCGTCGAACGCGCCAAGGGCGCCGGCGACGTGGTGCTCCTCGGCATCCCCACCCGCGGTGTCTTCCTCGCCCGCCGGCTGGCCGCCAAGCTCGAAGAGATCACCGGAACGAAGATCCCGGTCGGCTCCCTCGACATCACCATGTACCGCGACGACCTGCGGATGAAGCCCGCCCGCGCGATCGGCCGCACCGAGATCCCCGGCGACGACATCGACGGCCGCCTCGTCGTCCTCGTCGACGACGTGCTCTTCTCCGGCCGCACCATCCGCGCCGCCCTCGACGCGCTCGGCGACCTCGGCCGCCCCCGCGCCGTGCAGCTCGCCGTCCTCGTCGACCGCGGCCACCGCGAACTGCCGATCCGCGCCGACTACGTCGGCAAGAACCTCCCCACGTCGCTGCGGGAGATCGTCAAGGTCCAGCTCCAGGAGGAGGACGGCCGTGACGCCGTGCTGCTCGGCCAGCGGACCGCCCAGGCAGCCGGGCACTAGCCCGCACGAGCGAACGGGTCCCGAGCCGGGCCCGCGCCGCAGCCTGCCCTGCTCGAACCCCAGCCTGCCCTCCTGACCTACGGAGCCATCCAGATGAAGCGCCATCTCATCTCGGCCGCCGATCTCACGCGCGACGACGCCGTCCTGATCCTCGACACCGCCGAGGAGATGGCCCGCGTCGCGGACCGGCCGATAAAGAAGCTGCCCACCCTGCGCGGCCTGACCGTCGTCAACCTCTTCTTCGAGGACTCGACGCGCACGCGGATCTCCTTCGAGGCGGCCGCCAAGCGGCTGTCCGCCGACGTCATCAACTTCTCCGCCAAGGGTTCCTCGGTTTCCAAGGGCGAATCCCTGAAGGACACCGCGCTGACCCTGGAGGCCATGGGCGCCGACGCGGTCGTCATCCGCCACCACGCCTCCGGCGCGCCCTACCGGCTCGCGACCTCCGGCTGGATCGACTCCGCCGTGATCAACGCCGGCGACGGCACCCACGAGCACCCCACCCAGGCCCTGCTGGACGCCTTCACCATGCGCCGCCGCCTCGTCGGGCGCGACGCCGGGCTCGGCAAGGACCTGAACGGCCGCCGGATCACCATCGTCGGCGACGTCCTGCACAGCCGGGTGGCCCGCTCCAACGTCCAGCTGCTGCACACCCTCGGCGCCGAGGTCACCGTCGTGGCCCCGCCGACCCTGGTCCCGATCGGCGTCGAGAGCTGGCCCTGCGAGGTCTCGTACAGCCTCGACGACGTGCTGCCGAAGTCCGACGCTGTGATGATGCTGCGTGTGCAGCGCGAACGCATGAACGCCGCCTTCTTCCCGACCGAGCGCGAGTACTCCCGCCGGTACGGGCTCGACGGCGACCGCATGGCGAAGATGCCCGAGCACGCCATCGTGATGCACCCCGGCCCGATGAACCGCGGCATGGAGATCACCGCCGAGGTCGCCGACTCCGACCGTTGCACGGCCGTCGAGCAGGTCGCCAACGGCGTCTCCACCCGGATGGCCGTCCTGTACCTGCTGCTCGGAGGCTCCGAGCCCGCCGTCACCACCACCAGCACGCCCCGCGTCGAGGAGAGCAAGTAAAGATGAGCAAGATCCTGATCCGTGGCGCGAAGGTACTCGGTGGCGAGGCGCAGGACGTCCTGATCGACGGCGAGACCATCGCCGAGGTCGGCACCGGCCTGTCCGCCGAGGGCGCGACCGTCATCGAGGCCGAGGGCCAGGTCCTCCTCCCGGGCCTCGTCGACCTGCACACCCACCTGCGCGAGCCCGGCCGCGAGGACTCCGAGACCGTCCTGACCGGCACCCGCGCCGCCGCGAGCGGCGGCTACACCGCCGTCTTCGCCATGGCGAACACCTTCCCCGTCGCCGACACCGCCGGCGTCGTCGAGCAGGTCTGGCGCCTGGGCAAGGAGTCCGGTTACTGCGACGTGCAGCCCATCGGCGCCGTCACCGTCGGCCTGGAGGGCAAGCAGCTCTCCGAGCTGGGCGCCATGCACGACTCCGCCGCCCGCGTCACCGTCTTCTCCGACGACGGCAAGTGCGTGGACGACGCCGTGATCATGCGCCGCGCCCTGGAGTACGTGAAGGCCTTCGGCGGCGTCGTCGCCCAGCACGCCCAGGAGCCCCGCCTCACCGAGGGCGCCCAGATGAACGAGGGCGTCGTCTCCGCCGAGCTGGGTCTGGGCGGCTGGCCGGCCGTCGCCGAGGAGTCGATCATCGCCCGCGACGTCCTCCTCGCCGAGCACGTCGGCTCCCGCGTCCACATCTGCCACCTCTCCACCGCCGGCTCCGTCGAGATCGTCCGCTGGGCCAAGTCCCGCGGCATCGACGTGACCGCCGAGGTCACCCCGCACCACCTCCTCCTCACCGACGAGCTCGTGCGCTCGTACAACGCGGTCTACAAGGTCAACCCGCCGCTGCGCACCGAGAAGGACGTGCTGGCCCTGCGCGAGGCGCTCGCCGACGGCACGATCGACATCGTCGCCACCGACCACGCCCCGCACCCGCACGAGGACAAGGACTGCGAGTGGGCCGCCGCCGCCATGGGCATGGTCGGCCTGGAGACCGCGCTCTCCGTCGTCCAGCAGACGATGGTGGAGACCGGACTGCTCGACTGGGAGGGCGTCGCCGACCGCATGTCCTTCGCCCCGGCCCGGATCGGAGGCCTGGAGAACCACGGCCGTCCCGTCTCGGCAGGTGAACCCGCGAACCTGACCTTGGTCGATACCTCGTACCGTGGTGTCGTGGACCCCGCACACTTCGCCTCCCGCAGCCGCAACACGCCTTACGAGGGCCGTGAGCTGCCGGGTCGCGTCACTCACACCTTCCTGCGGGGCCGGGCAACGGTCGTGGACGGGACGCTGGCGTGACACCTGCAGTAATCCAACTGGCCGCCGAGGCCGCAGAACGGCAGTCGGCGGAGGTGACCAGCTTCGGCGCCCGCATGGCGTGGGTCGTCGGCCTGGCCGTCTTCGTCGCCTTCGTGTACTGGCTGATGCGGCAAGGCTGGAAATGGCGAGGAGCCCTGCAGAACGACCTGCCGGAGCTCCCCGCCGCCCCCGACGGTCTCCCCGAGCACCGGCTGGCCCTGACCGGCCGGTACCACGGGTCCACCACCGCCGGACAGTGGCTCGACCGGATCGTCGCCCATGGCCTGGGCGTCCGCAGCCGGGTGGAGCTCACGCTCACCGACGCGGGCCTCGACGTGGTCCGACCGGGTGCCAACGACTTCTTCGTACCGGCCGCGCAACTGCGCGGCGCCCGCCTCGACAAGGGAATCGCGGGCAAGGTACTCACCGAGGGCGGGCTGCTCGTCGTCACATGGGCGCACGGCGACAAGCTGATCGACTCGGGATTCCGCTCCGACCGCGCGGCCGAACACGCCGCCTGGGTCGAAGCCATCAATGACATGAACCAATCCATCACGACGGAAGGCGCCGAACGATGACGACCTCCACCAGGGGAGCAGACAAAACTCCCGCCGTACTCGTCCTGGAGGACGGTCGGATCTTCCGGGGCCGCGCCTACGGCGCCCACGGGGAGACCTTCGGTGAGGCCGTGTTCTCCACCGGCATGACCGGCTACCAGGAGACCCTCACCGACCCGTCGTACCACCGACAGGTCGTCGTGATGACCGCCCCGCACGTGGGCAACACCGGCGTCAACGACGAGGACCCCGAGTCCTCCCGCATCTGGGTCTCCGGCTACGTCGTGCGCGACCCCGCACGCGTCCCCTCCAACTGGCGCTCCCGGCGCTCGCTGGACGAGGAGCTCGTCCACCAGGGCGTCGTCGGCATCAGCGGCGTCGACACCCGGGCGCTCACCCGCCACCTGCGCGAGCGCGGCGCCATGCGCGTCGGCATCTTCTCCGGCAACGCCATCGCCGACGACGGCACCCTGCTCGCGAAGGTCCGCCAGGCCCCCGAGATGGAGGGCGCGAACCTCTCCGCCGAGGTCGCCACCAAGGAGACCTACGTCGTCCCCGCCATCGGTGAGAAGAAGTTCACCGTGGCCGCCGTCGACCTGGGCATCAAGGGCATGACCCCGCACCGGATGGCCGAGCGCGGCATCGAGGTCCACGTGCTGCCCGCCACCGCCACCGTCGAGGACGTGTACGCGGTGAACCCGGACGGCGTCTTCTTCTCCAACGGCCCGGGCGACCCGGCCACCGCCGAGCACGCGGTCTCCGTCATGCAGGGCGTCCTCGCCCGCAAGACCCCGCTCTTCGGCATCTGCTTCGGCAACCAGATCCTGGGCCGCGCGCTCGGCTTCGGCACCTACAAGCTGAAGTACGGCCACCGCGGCATCAACCAGCCCGTCCAGGACCGCACCACGGGCAAGGTCGAGATCACCGCGCACAACCACGGCTTCGCCGTCGACGCGCCCCTCGACAAGGTCTCCGAGACCGCCTACGGCCGCGCCGAGGTCTCCCACGTCTGCCTGAACGACAACGTCGTGGAAGGCCTCCAGCTGCTCGACCAGCCGGCCTTCTCCGTCCAGTACCACCCCGAGGCTGCCGCCGGCCCGCACGACGCCGCGTACCTCTTCGACCGCTTCACCGCCCTGATGGAGGCCGATCGTGCCTAAGCGCTCCGATATCCAGTCCGTCCTGGTCATCGGCTCCGGCCCGATCGTCATCGGACAGGCCGCCGAGTTCGACTACTCCGGCACCCAGGCCTGCCGCGTCCTCAAGGCCGAGGGCCTGCGCGTCATCCTGGTGAACTCCAACCCGGCGACGATCATGACCGACCCGGAGATCGCCGACGCCACGTACGTCGAGCCGATCACCCCCGAGTTCGTCGAGAAGATCATCGCCAAGGAGCGCCCCGACGCGCTGCTCCCGACCCTCGGCGGCCAGACCGCGCTGAACACCGCCATCTCCATGCACGAGCAGGGTGTGCTGGAGAAGTACGGCGTCGAGCTCATCGGCGCCAACGTCGAGGCCATCAACAAGGGCGAGGACCGCGACCTCTTCAAGGGCGTCGTCGAGGCCGTCAAGGAGAAGATCGGCTACGGCGAGTCCGCCCGCTCGGTCATCTGCCACTCGATGGACGACGTCATCGCCGGCGTCGACACCCTCGGCGGCTACCCGGTCGTCGTGCGCCCCTCCTTCACCATGGGCGGCGCCGGCTCCGGCTTCGCGCACGACGAGGAAGAGCTGCGCCGCATCGCCGGCCAGGGCCTCACGCTCTCCCCGACCACCGAGGTGCTCCTGGAGGAGTCCATCCTCGGCTGGAAGGAGTACGAGCTGGAGCTGATGCGCGACACCAAGGACAACGTGGTCGTCGTCTGCTCCATCGAGAACTTCGACCCGATGGGCGTCCACACCGGTGACTCGATCACCGTCGCCCCGGCGATGACGCTCACCGACCGCGAGTACCAGCGACTGCGCGACATCGGCATCGCGATCATCCGCGAGGTCGGCGTCGACACCGGCGGCTGCAACATCCAGTTCGCGATCGACCCGGTCGACGGCCGCGTCATCGTCATCGAGATGAACCCGCGCGTCTCCCGCTCCTCGGCGCTCGCGTCGAAGGCCACCGGCTTCCCGATCGCCAAGATCGCCGCCAAGCTGGCCATCGGCTACACGCTCGACGAGGTCCCCAACGACATCACCGAGAAGACGCCGGCCTCCTTCGAGCCGACCCTCGACTACGTCGTCGTCAAGGCCCCGCGCTTCGCCTTCGAGAAGTTCCCGGCCGCCGACGCCACCCTCACCACCACCATGAAGTCGGTGGGCGAGGCCATGGCCATCGGCCGCAACTTCACCGAGGCCCTCCAGAAGGCCCTGCGCTCCCTGGAGAAGAAGGGCTCGCAGTTCACCTTCGTCGGCCCCGTCGGCGACAAGGCGGAGCTCCTCGCCACCGCGGTCCGCCCGACCGACGGCCGCATCAACACCGTCATGCAGGCCATCCGCGCCGGCGCCACCCAGGAAGAGGTCTTCGAGTCCACGAAGATCGACCCCTGGTTCGTCGACCAGCTCTTCCTGATCAAGGAGATCGCCGACGAGCTCGCCGCCGCCGAGAAGCTCCACCCCGAGCTGCTCGGCGAGGCCAAGCGCCACGGCTTCTCCGACGCCCAGATCGCCGAGATCCGCGGCCTGCGCGAGGACGTCGTGCGCGAGGTCCGCCACGCGCTGGGCATCCGCCCGGTCTACAAGACGGTCGACACCTGCGCCGCCGAGTTCGCCGCGAAGACCCCGTACTTCTACTCGTCCTACGACGAGGAGTCCGAGGTCGCCCCGCGCGAGAAGCCCGCGGTGATCATCCTGGGCTCCGGCCCGAACCGCATCGGCCAGGGCATCGAGTTCGATTATTCCTGCGTCCACGCCTCCTTCGCGCTCAGCGACGCGGGCTACGAGACCGTCATGGTCAACTGCAACCCGGAGACCGTCTCCACCGACTACGACACCTCCGACCGCCTGTACTTCGAGCCGCTCACGCTCGAGGACGTGCTGGAGATCGTCCACGCCGAGTCCCTCGCGGGCCCGATCGCGGGCGTCGTCGTCCAGCTCGGCGGCCAGACCCCGCTGGGTCTCGCCCAGGCCCTCAAGGACAACGGCGTCCCCGTCGTCGGCACCTCCCCGGAGGCCATCCACGCCGCCGAGGACCGCGGCGCGTTCGGCCAGGTCCTCGCCGACGCCGGCCTGCCGGCCCCCAAGCACGGCACCGCGACCACCTTCGCCGGCGCCAAGGCGATCGCGGACGAGATCGGCTACCCGGTCCTCGTCCGCCCGTCCTACGTGCTCGGCGGCCGCGGCATGGAGATCGTCTACGACGAGGCCCGCCTGGAGTCGTACATCGCCGAGTCCACCGAGATCAGCCCCACCCGGCCGGTCCTGGTCGACCGCTTCCTCGACGACGCCATCGAGATCGACGTCGACGCCCTCTACGACGGCCACGAGCTCTACCTCGGCGGCGTCATGGAGCACATCGAGGAAGCCGGCATCCACTCCGGCGACTCGGCCTGCGCCCTGCCCCCGATCACCCTCGGCGGCCACGACATCAAGCGCCTGCGCGCCTCCACCGAGGCCATCGCCAAGGGCGTCGGCGTGCGCGGCCTGATCAACATCCAGTTCGCGATGGCGGGTGACATCCTCTACGTCCTGGAGGCCAACCCGCGCGCCTCCCGGACCGTCCCCTTCACCTCGAAGGCGACCGCCGTCCCGCTCGCGAAGGCCGCCGCCCGCATCTCGCTGGGCACCACCATCGCCGAGCTGCGCGCCGAGGGCCTGCTGCCGAAGACCGGCGACGGCGGCACCCTGCCGATCGACGCGCCGATCTCCGTCAAGGAGGCCGTCATGCCGTGGTCGCGCTTCCGCGACATCCACGGCCGCGGCGTGGACACCGTCCTCGGCCCGGAGATGCGCTCCACCGGCGAGGTCATGGGCATCGACGCCGTCTTCGGCACCGCCTACGCCAAGTCCCAGGCCGGCGCCTACGGCCCGCTGCCCACCAAGGGCCGCGCGTTCATCTCCGTCGCGAACCGCGACAAGCGCTCGATGATCTTCCCGGCGCGCGAGCTCGTCGCCCACGGCTTCGAGCTGCTCGCCACCTCCGGCACCGCCGAGGTGCTGCGCCGCAACGGCATCAACGCCACCGTGGTGCGCAAGCTCAGCGAGGGCGAGGGCCCGAACGGCGAGAAGACCATCGTCCAGCTCATCCACGACGGCCAGGTCGACCTGATCGTCAACACCCCGTACGGCACCGGCGGCCGCCTCGACGGCTACGAGATCCGCACGGCGGCCGTGGCGCGCAGCGTCCCGTGCCTGACCACGGTCCAGGCGCTCGCCGCGGCCGTCCAGGGCATCGACGCGCTGAACCACGGTGACGTGGGCGTCCGCTCGCTCCAGGAGCACGCGGAGCACCTGACCGCGGCCCGCGACTAGCAGCCCGTACGAGGGAGGGGGACACCGGATTCGCGAGAGCGACGGGTGTCCCCCTTCCCATGAGCGCAGAGGGATTTCTCGGACGATGTACAAACTGTTCTTCAACCTGGTCTTCAAGCGGATGGACCCGGAGCAGGCCCACTACATGGCCTTCCGGTGGATCCGCCTCGCCGCCCGCACCCCGGGCTTGCGCACCTTCGTCGCGGCCGCCCTCGCACCCCGCTACAAGGAACTGCGCACGGAGGCCCTCGGCCTGCGGATGCACGGCCCCTTCGGTCTTGCCGCGGGCTTCGACAAGAACGCCGTCGCCATCGACGGCATGTCGATGCTCGGCTTCGACCACATCGAGATCGGCACCGTCACCGCCCAGGCCCAGCCCGGCAACCCGAAGAAGCGCCTCTTCCGGCTCGTGCCGGACCGGGCGCTGATCAACCGGATGGGCTTCAACAACGAGGGCTCGGCGGCCGTCGCCGCGCGCCTGGCGGCCCGCACCCCCGTCTTCAAGACCGTCGTCGGCGTCAACATCGGCAAGACCAAGGTCGTCCCGGAGGAAGAGGCCGTCGGCGACTACGTGACCTCCACCGAGCGTCTGGCCCGCCACGCCGACTACCTCGTCGTGAACGTCTCCTCGCCGAACACGCCCGGCCTGCGCAACCTCCAGGCGACCGAGTCGCTGCGCCCGCTGCTGACCGCCGTACGGGAAGCCGCGGACCGGGTCGTCACGGACCGCCGGGTCCCGCTGCTGGTCAAGATCGCCCCCGACCTCGCGGACGAGGACGTCGACGCCGTCGCCGACCTCGCCCTGGAGCTGGGCCTCGACGGCATCATCGCCACCAACACCACGATCGCCCGCGAGGGCCTCGGCCTGAAGTCGTCGCCGTCCCTCGTGAAGGAGACCGGAGGCCTGTCCGGCGCCCCCGTCAAGGAACGCTCCCTGGAGGTCCTGAGGCGCCTGTACGCCCGTGTGGGCGACCGGATCGTGCTGGTGGGCGTCGGGGGCATCGAGAACGCCGAGGACGCCTGGCAGCGGATCCTGGCGGGCGCCACCCTGATCCAGGGCTACAGCGCCTTCATCTACGAGGGTCCCTTCTACGCCCGCGCCATCCACAAGGGCCTGGCCGCGCGCCTGGCCACCAGCCCGTACGCGACGCTCGCCGAAGCGGTGGGCGCGGAGACCCGAAAGGCCGCGAAGTGAGCCCTGTGACCCCGTTCGGCACGCGCCTGCGCGAAGCGATGGACACCCGCGGCCCGCTGTGCGTGGGCATCGACCCGCACGCCGCGCTGCTGGAGCAGTGGGGCCTGCGGGACGACATCGCGGGCCTGGAGCAGTTCTCCCGCACCGTCGTCGAGGCGCTGGCCGACTCGGTGGCGGTCTTCAAGCCGCAGGCGGCCTTCTTCGAGCGGTTCGGCTCGCGGGGCGTCGCGGTGCTGGAGCGGACCGTGGCCGACGCCCGCGCGGCCGGCACGCTGGTCGTCATGGACGCCAAGCGGGGCGACATCGGCTCGACCATGGCGGCCTACGCCTCCGCCTTCCTGGACCCCGCCTCGCCGCTCTTCTCCGACGCGCTGACGGTCTCCCCGTACCTGGGCTACGGCTCGCTCCGGCCGGCGGTCTCGCTGGCGCGCGAGTCCGGCGCGGGCCTGTTCGTCCTGGCCCTGACCTCGAACCCGGAGGGGGCCGAGGTCCAGCGCGCGGTGCGCGAGGACGGCCGTTCGATCGGCGCGACGATGCTGGCGCACCTGGCGGCGGAGAACGAGGGCGCCGAGCCGATGGGCTCCTTCGGCGCGGTCGTGGGCGCCACGCTGGGGGACCTGTCCTCCTTCGACCTGGACATCAACGGGCCGCTGCTGGCGCCCGGCCTGGGCGCGCAGGGCGCGACCGCGGCGGACCTGCCGAAGGTGTTCGGCGCGGCCGTGCGCAACGTCGTGCCGAACGTGTCGCGGGGCGTGCTGAAGCACGGACCCGACGTGACGGCTCTGCGCGAGAGCGCGGCCGCCTTCGCGGAGGAGATCCGAGAGGCCGTGGCCGGGTCCTGAGGCCCCGGCGACGGGCCGCCGGCCGGGCTTGTCGCACGTCTTGACGAAAATCGAACGGTCTTCATCGGACAAAACCGGGGTGTTATGTCCTTGATGTACGGTTCAGTGGAGGCTGACCAGGACTTTTCGTCCGTTCTCGCTGACTCAGGCGGCCTTGGCCGCTAGTCTCCGAGCAGAGTGAACGTGCAGCGAACGAGCAGGACCGCTGTTCGGGAGCTCGCGTGGTGTGGTGCCCTCGGGTTCCCCACTGGTCCGTATCCGACAGTTCGACATCCGAGGTGACGTAGGCGTGGCTCTTCCGCCCCTTACCCCTGAACAGCGCGCAGCCGCGCTCGAAAAGGCCGCCGCGGCTCGCCGGGAGCGGGCCGAGGTCAAGAATCGACTCAAGCACTCCGGCGCCTCCCTCCAGGAGGTCATCAAGACGGGGCAGGAGAACGACGTCATCGGCAAGATGAAGGTCTCCGCCCTGCTGGAGTCCCTGCCCGGCGTGGGCAAGGTCCGCGCCAAGCAGATCATGGAGCGCCTCGGCATCTCCGAATCACGGCGTGTCCGAGGTCTCGGCTCCAACCAGATCGCCTCTCTGGAGCGCGAGTTCGGCAGCACCGGCGCCTGAGGCGTCGACTGAAGTTCTCCCGGCGTTCTCAGGCAGTCCCGAGAACCTGGATAATCGCTCTATGGCAGCAGAGGTTCGTCCGCGGCTGACCGTGCTCTCCGGCCCCTCGGGGGTCGGCAAGAGCACGGTCGTCGCGCATATGCGCAAGGTCCACCCCGAGGTCTGGCTCTCGGTGTCGGCCACCACCCGCAAGCCGCGGCCCGGTGAGCGACACGGAGTCCAGTACTTCTTCGTCAACGACGACGAGTTCGACAAGCTGATCGCCAATGGCGAGCTGCTGGAGTGGGCCGAGTTCGCGGGCAACCGCTACGGCACACCCCGCGGCGCGGTGCTGGAACGCCTGGACAACGGCGAGCCGGTGCTGCTGGAGATCGATCTCCAGGGCGCGCGACTCGTCCGCGAGTCGATGCCCGAGGCGCAGCTGGTCTTCCTGGCCCCGCCGAGCTGGGACGAGTTGGTCCGCCGGCTCACCGGCCGGGGAACCGAATCGCCCGAGGTGATCGAGCGCAGGCTCGACACTGCCAAGATCGAACTGGCTGCCGAGTCCGAGTTCGACACCACCCTGGTCAACACCTCCGTCGAGGACGTGGCGCGTGAGCTGCTAGCCTTGATGGAAGTTGTCTGATCGTTGGTCGATTTTTCACGATCGATCAATGTTTGATCTTTCACCCATTCTTCGGAAGGTAGAGCGTGTCCTCTTCCATCACCGCGCCCGAGGGCATCATCAACCCGCCGATCGACGAGCTGCTCGAGGCCACGGACTCGAAGTACAGCCTCGTGATCTACGCGGCCAAGCGCGCGCGTCAGATCAACGCGTACTACTCGCAGCTCGGTGAGGGCCTGCTGGAGTACGTCGGCCCGCTGGTGGACACCCACGTCCACGAGAAGCCGCTTTCGATCGCGCTGCGCGAGATCAACGCGGGTCTGCTGACCTCCGAGGCCATCGAGGCCCCGGCCCAGTAAGGCACGGGAATTCCTTTCACCACAGGCCCGGCAGAACATCTGCCGGGCCTGTGGTGTGTCATAGGTACGACTGTGTCGTGGGTACAGACGCAACCGATCACGGGAGAAGCAGTGGACAAGCCGAAGGTCGTGCTGGGGGTCAGCGGCGGGATCGCCGCCTACAAGGCGTGCGAGCTGCTCCGCCGGCTGACCGAGTCCGGGCACGACGTGCGCGTGGTGCCCACGGCGGCGTCGCTGAACTTCGTCGGAGAGGCCACCTGGGCCGCCCTGTCCGGGAACCCGGCCTCCACCGAGGTGTGGGAATCCGTGCACGAGGTGCCGCACGTGCGCATCGGGCAGGGCGCCGACCTCGTCGTCGTCGCCCCGGCCACCGCCGACATGCTGGCCAAGGCCGCCCACGGGCTCGCGGACGACCTGCTCACCAACACCCTGCTCACCGCCCGCTGCCCGGTGGTCTTCGCCCCCGCCATGCACACCGAGATGTGGGAGCACCCGGCCACGCAGGAGAACGTGGCCACGCTGCGCCGGCGCGGAGCCCTCGTCATCGAGCCCGCCATCGGCCGGCTCACCGGCAAGGACACCGGCAAGGGGCGGCTGCCCGACCCCGAGGAGATCTTCGAGGTGTGCCGCCAGGTCCTGCGCAGGGGCCCCGCGGCAGAGCGGGATCTCGCCGGCCGCCACGTGGTCGTCAGCGCGGGCGGCACGCGGGAGCCGCTCGACCCGGTGCGCTTCCTCGGCAACCGCTCCTCCGGCAAGCAGGGGTACGCCCTCGCCCGCACCGCCGTCGCCCGTGGGGCCCGGGTCACCCTGGTCGCCGCGAACACGGCCCTCGCCGACCCGGCCGGGGTGGACGTCGTACGCGTCGGGACCGCCGTCCAGCTCCGGGAGGCGGTGCTCAAGGCCGCCTCGGAGGCCGACGCGGTGGTGATGGCCGCGGCGGTGGCCGACTTCCGGCCGGCCGAGTACGCCGGCGGCAAGATCAAGAAGAAGGACGGGGAGGACCCCGCGCCCGTCGCCCTCGTACGGAACCCCGACGTCCTCGCGGAGGTCTCGGCGGACCGGGCCCGCGAGGGGCAGGTCGTGGTGGGCTTCGCGGCCGAGACCGACGACGTCCTCGCCAACGGGCGCGCCAAGCTCCGGCGCAAGGGATGTGATCTTCTCGTCGTCAACGAGGTCGGCGAGGCGAAGACCTTCGGTTCCGAGGAGAACGAGGCGGTGGTCCTGGGTTCTGATGGATCCGAGCTTCAGGTCCCCTATGGTCCCAAGGAAGTGTTGGCCGACGTCATTTGGGATCAGGTCGCCGACCGCCTCCCGGCCCGGCGCGCCCTGAGCTGATCCCTTCTCCTCGCCCCGCCGGTGGGTCAGAATGGAGTGCCGCAGCTCACACGGCTCCCATAAGGCGAGACGGGTGGACTGACAGACCGCGGCAACCGATAAACTGCATTCGGAACGTGATCGGGCGCAGCCCCTGGTGTGGTTCCGCCAAATGAGTCAGACAGCAGCCGCTGCAAACCCAGGGAGCGTTGTGTCCCGTCGTCTGTTCACCTCGGAGTCCGTCACCGAGGGCCACCCCGACAAGATCGCTGACCAGATCAGCGACACGATCCTCGACGCGCTCCTCACCGAGGACCCGACCTCGCGCGTCGCCGTCGAGACCCTCATCACCACCGGTCTCGTGCACATCGCGGGAGAGGTGACGACGAAGGCCTACGCCCCGATCGCGCAGCTCGTCCGCGAGAAGATCCTGGAGATCGGCTACGACTCCTCGAAGAAGGGCTTCGACGGCGCTTCCTGCGGCGTGTCCGTCTCCATCGGCGCGCAGTCCCCGGACATCGCGCAGGGCGTCGACACCTCGCACGAGACCCGCGTCGAGGGCGACGAGGACGAGCTCGACAAGCAGGGCGCCGGCGACCAGGGCCTGATGTTCGGCTACGCCTGCGACGAGACCCCCGAGCTCATGCCGCTCCCGATCCACCTGGCGCACCGGCTCTCCCGCCGGCTGTCCGAGGTCCGCAAGAACGGGACCATCCCGTACCTGCGTCCCGACGGCAAGACCCAGGTCACCATCGAGTACGACGGCGACAAGGCCGTCCGCCTCGACACCGTCGTCGTCTCCTCGCAGCACGCCTCGGACATCGACCTGGACTCGCTGCTCGCTCCCGACATCCGCGAGTTCGTCGTCGAGCACGTGCTGGCCCAGCTGATCGAGGACGGCATCAAGCTCGACACCGAGGGCTACCGCCTGCTGGTCAACCCGACCGGGCGCTTCGAGATCGGCGGCCCGATGGGCGACGCCGGCCTGACCGGCCGCAAGATCATCATCGACACCTACGGCGGCATGGCCCGTCACGGTGGTGGCGCCTTCTCCGGCAAGGACCCGTCGAAGGTCGACCGTTCCGCCGCCTACGCGATGCGCTGGGTCGCCAAGAACGTGGTCGCCGCCGGCCTCGCCTCGCGCTGCGAGGTCCAGGTCGCGTACGCCATCGGCAAGGCCGAGCCCGTCGGCCTCTTCGTCGAGACCTTCGGCACCGCCAAGGTCGAGGTCCAGAAGATCGAGGACGCGATCGGCGAGGTCTTCGACCTGCGTCCGGCCGCGATCATCCGCGACCTGGACCTGCTGCGCCCGATCTACGCCCAGACCGCCGCCTACGGCCACTTCGGCCGTGAGCTGCCGGACTTCACCTGGGAGCGCACCGACCGCGTCGAGGCGCTGCGCGCCGCCGCCGGCCTGTAAGCGCAATCCGCTCCACGTACCGCCCCGGACCTGCTGGTCCGGGGCGGTACTGCGTTGCCGTCCCGGTACGACCCGCGTAGTCTGCTCCCGCCCTCCCGGTGCGAGGGGTGACGGCTTCATCTGGAGTCGGGCGCAAGCCCGGCGTTGAAGGACCGCAGTACCGCCGCCGCCCGCCGAGACCTCGGGAGGGCGCAGACTTGTCGGTGCCCTTTGGTAAGAATGCTGCTGTGAGCAGCGAGAACGAACCCGTCGCAGACGGCCCTGGCGGCCCGCCGGAACAGCTCGCGCTCATCCGGGAGATGGTCGCCGAGGCGAAGGCCAAGGCGCCCAAGGCCAAGCCGCGCACGTGGCGCGGGGCCGCCCTCGCCGAGGAGCTGCCCGTGGCCCGCGTCCTGGTGAACAAGGGCGTGCTCCACCTCGACCGGCTCTTCGACTACGCGGTCCCCGCCGAACTCTCCGAGGCCGCCCAGCCCGGAGTCCGCGTCCGGGTCCGCTTCGGCGCGGGGTCCCATCGGGTGCAGGGTGGCCGCCGCGAGGGCGGCGGGCTGATCGACGGCTTCATCGTCGAGCGGCGCGCCGAGTCCGACTACAACGGGGCCTTGGCGGCCCTCGCCCAGGTCGTCTCGCCCGAGATCGTCCTCGGCCCCCGCATGCTCGCGCTCGCCCGGGCCGTCGCCGACCGGTACGCGGGCAGCCTCGCCGACGTGCTCCAGCTCGCGCTGCCCGCGCGCAGCGCCCGAGCCGAGGCCAAGCCCTCGCCCGAGCCGCTGCCCCCGCCCGCCGCGCCCGACCCCGGCGGCTGGCAGAGCTACGGATCGGGCCCCGCCTTCCTGCGCGCCCTCGCCACCGGCGGCGCCCCCCGCGCCGTGTGGACCGCGCTGCCCGGCCCCGGCTGGGCCGACGAGCTCGCCCGGGCCATGGCCGCCACGCTCGCCTCCGGCCGCGGGGCCCTCGCCGTGGTCCCCGACGGACGGACCGCCGCACGGGTGGACGCCGCCCTGACCGCCCTGCTCGGGGAGGGCCGGCACGCGCTGCTGACCGCCGAGTCCGGGCCCGAGAAGCGCTACCGCCAGTGGCTGGCGGTCAGCCGGGGCTCGGTACGGGCCGTCGTCGGCACCCGCGCCGCGATGTTCGCCCCCGTACGCGACCTCGGCCTCGTGGCGATCTGGGACGACGGGGACTCCAGCCACAGCGACGACCGCGCCCCCTTCCCGCACGTACGGGAGGTGCTCGAACTGCGCGCGGTCAGCGACGGCTGCGGCTTCCTCGTCGGCGGTACGAGCTGCACGGTCGAGGCCGCCCAGCTCGTCGAGTCCGGCTGGGCCCGGCCGCTGGCCGCCGACCGCGAGACGGTTCGCGCCCGCGCGCCCCGGATCCGGACCGTCGGCGACGAACTGCTCGCCCGCGACGAGGCCGCCCGGGCCGCGCGACTGCCCAGCCTGGCGTGGGAGACCGTACGGGAGGGGCTCAAGACCGGGCCCGTACTGGTCCAGGTCCCACGGCGGGGCTACGTGCCCCGGCTGGCCTGCGAATGGTGCCGGACACCGGCCCGCTGCACGGTCTGCGCCGGACCGCTGGAGGCCCCCGACGAGCGCGAGCTGCACTGCGGCTGGTGCGGGCGCGGCGAACCGTCCTGGCACTGCGAGGAGTGCGGCTCCTTCCGGCTGCGGGCCCAGGTGGTGGGCGCGCGGCGCACGGCCGAGGAACTGGGGCGGGCCTTCCCGGCCGTCGCCGTACGGACCTCCGGGCGCGACCACGTCCTGGACGAGGTGCCGGACCGGCCCGCCCTGGTGGTGTCCACGCCGGGGGCCGAGCCGGTGGCGGCGGGCGCCGGGTACGCGGCGGCGCTGCTGCTGGACGGCTGGGCCATGCTGAGCCGACCCGACCTGCGGGCCGGGGAGGACGCGCTGCGGCGCTGGATCGCGGCGGCCTCCCTGGTACGGGGTGACGGGCAGGTGGTGGTGGTCGCCGAGCCGACGCTGCGGCCGGTGCAGGCGCTGGTGCGGTGGGATCCCGTGGGGCACGCGGTGCGGGAGCTCGCGGAGCGGGCGCAGCTCGGGTTCCCGCCGGTGTCGCGGATGGCGGCGGTCGCCGGCCGCGGGGAGGCCGTGGAGGCCTTCCTCGCCGGGGCGGGGCTGCCGGCGGACGCGGAGGTCCTGGGGCCGGTGCCGGTGCCGGGGCGGCGGGGGGAGCGGTCGCCGGGGGAGCGGGCGCTGGTCCGCGTACCGCCGGGCAGTGGCGCGGCGCTGGCCGCCGCCCTCAAGTCGGCGCAGGCGGCGCGGATGGCTCGGGGGGTGCCGGCCTCGGACACGGTCCGGGTCCGCATCGACCCCCCGGACATCGGCTGACACGGCGGCCGCCTTGCCGGCCGGGGCCCGCCGGTTGGTGCGAGTGCGGGTGCCCGGGCTGCCGCTGCGCGGGACCGGTCCCCTACCCGCCCTTCCACCGTTCCCCGGGGCTCCGCCCCGGACCCCGACACGTGCGCTGCGCACCCGTGCGCTCAAACGCCGCGCGGGCTGGAAGATCCAGCCTCGCCGGCGTTTGAGGCGCGGGGTCCGGGGCGGAGCCCCGGGTCTTTCCAGCCCGTCCGGCGTTTGAGGACCCAGTCCGGGCGGAGCCCGGGGAACGGTGGAAGGGCGGGTGGGGGAGAGGCCCCGCAGGGCACGACCCCGGTGGGGCGGCCCGTGGGGTCGCTCCGCCGGGGTCGGAGGGGCGGCCGCGGCCGTCGGGGGTCGGCGTCCCGGCGGTAAGCCGTCGCGGGGCCCGGGAGGCGGTGTGCCGTTGCGGGGCCCGGGAGGGGTCAGCCGTTGCGGGGGCCCGGGAAGGCCGGGGAGCCCTCGCGCAGGGGCTGCGGGGGGACCGAACGGGCGGCCGGGATCGTGGGGAGCGGCCCCAGGGTCCGGGTGGTCGTCCCCTCGGCCGGCGGCTCCGCGGCGGCGGCCTCCGCGCTCTGTGCGCGCCGCGCGCCGTAGCGGCGGTGCACGGCCTGCTTGGTGACGCCGAGCGCCGAACCGACCGCGTCCCACGAGAAGCCGAGCGAGCGGTCGAAGTCCACCGCGGCGGTGACCAGCGTCTCGACGCTGTCCCGCAGCTCCTGCGCGAGGCGGACGGTGGGCGCGGGCGCCCGGCCGTAGACGACGAATCCCGTGGAGGGGCCGGAGCGGCGCGGGCGGTACACATTGCCGAGCTGGGCCGTGAGCGTACGCAGAGCATCCACCTGGCGGCGAACCCGCTCGATGTCCCGCACCAGCAGGTGCAGGCTGGCCCGGGCTTGGGCGTCGTGGGTGGCGTGGTCGGCCATGAAGAAGCCTCTCGAACCGGTGCTGAAGGGCGGATCGGGCCGCAGACACCGTTCGCGAAGCGGCCCGTACTGGTCAATCTCCTTTGACCAACGCGCCACCCGTCGACCAGGTCACGCTGTGGGGGCGTGTCGGCATATGCGAGAGGCGCGCGCGTGTACGTACGCCCCCTCGGCGGCCCCATACACTGGTGCGTTGCTGACAGCCGAGATAGCGAGGTAGGACCCCAGTGAAGCTCGTCTTCGCAGGCACCCCCGAGGTCGCCGTGCCCGCCCTGGACGCCCTGATCGCCTCCGGGCGGCACGAGGTCGCCGCCGTCATCACCCGGCCCGACGCCCCTGCCGGGCGCGGGCGGCGACTCGTCGCCAGCCCGGTCGCCGAGCGGGCCGAGGAGGCGGGGATCGAGGTCCTCAAGCCCGTCCGGCCGCGCGACCCCGAGTTCCAGGCCCGGCTGCGCGAGATCGACCCGGACTGCTGCCCGGTCGTCGCCTACGGGGCGCTGATCCCCAAGAGCGCGCTGGACATTCCCAAGCACGGGTGGGTCAACCTGCACTTCTCCCTGCTGCCGGCCTGGCGCGGAGCCGCGCCCGTGCAGCACTCGATCATGGCGGGGGACCAGGTCACCGGTGCGTCCACCTTCCTGATCGAGGAGGGCCTGGACTCCGGCCCGGTCTACGGGATCCTCACCGAGGAGATCCGCCCGACCGACACCAGCGGTGACCTGCTGACCCGCCTGGCCTTCGCCGGCTCCGGGCTGCTGGCCGCCACCATGGACGGCATCGAGGAGGGCACCCTGCGCGCCGTCGACCAGCCCGCCGACGGGATCTCCCTCGCCCCGAAGATCACCGTGGAGGACGCCCGGATCGACTGGACGGCCCCCGCGATGCGCGCCGACCGCGTGGTGCGCGGCTGCACCCCGGCGCCGGGCGCGTGGACCGTGTTCCGCGGCGAGCGCCTCAAGGTGATCTCCCTGGGCCTGGTGCCCGACCGCACCGACCTGGAACCCGGCGTCCTGGCCCCGGCCAAGAACAACGTCCACGTCGGCACCGGCTCGCACGCCGTGGAGCTGCTGTGGGTGCAGCCCCAGGGCAAGAAGCCGATGCGCGGCGCCGACTGGGCCCGCGGGGTGCGGATCGCACCCGGCGAGCGCGTCGGCGGCACCGACGTAGGCTGATTTCCGAACCACTTCAGCAACTCGTACATCCGGAGCACCTTTCACGTGAGCGAACAGCCTCGTCGTCGTCCCGCCGCAGGCGCGGGCGGCAAGCAGAACAAGTCGGCCAAGCCCTACCGGCGGCCCCAGAAGGACCCGGTGCGGATGCTGGCCTTCGAGGTGCTGCGGGCGGTGGACGAGCGTGACGCGTACGCGAACCTCGTGCTGCCGCCGCTGCTCCGCAAGGCCCGCCAGGACGAGAACTTCCAGGCCCGGGACGCGGCGCTGGCCACCGAGCTCGTGTACGGGACGCTGCGCCGCCAGGGCACGTACGACGCCGTGATCAAGGCCTGCATCGACCGTCCGCTGCGGGAGGTCGACCCGCCGGTGCTGGACGTGCTCTCGCTCGGCGCGCACCAGCTGCTGGGCACCCGCATCCCCACCCACGCGGCCGTCTCGGCCAGCGTGGAGCTGGCCCGGGTGGTGCTCGGCGACGGCCGGGCGAAGTTCGTCAACGCGGTCCTGCGGAAGATCGCCGCGCACGACCTGGAGGGGTGGCTGGAGATCGTCGCCCCGCCGTACGAAGAGGATGCCGAAGAGCACCTCGCGATCTACCACTCGCACCCGCGCTGGGTCGTCAGCGCGCTGTGGGACTCCCTGGGCGGCGGTCGCGCCGGGATCGAGGACCTCCTGGAGGCCGACAACGAGCGGCCCGAGGTGACGCTGGTCGCGCGCCCCGGCCGGTCCACGCCGGAGGAGCTGCTGGAGGCGCTCGGCGAGGACTCGGCGCTGCCGGGGCGCTGGTCCCCGTACGCGGTGCGGATGGCCGAGGGCGGTGAGCCGGGCGCGCTCGACGCCGTGCGCGACGGACGCGCCGGCGTCCAGGACGAGGGCAGCCAGCTCGTGGCGATGGCCCTGGCGGCCGCGCCGGTCGAGGGCCGCGACGAGCGTTGGCTCGACGGCTGCGCGGGCCCCGGCGGCAAGGCCGCGCTGCTCGCTGCGCTGGCGGCGGGGCGCGGGGCGTTCCTGCTGGCCTCCGAGAAGCAGCCGCACCGGGCGCGGCTGGTCGAGAAGGCCCTCGCGGGCAACCTCGGGCCGTACCAGGTGATCGCCGCCGACGGCACCCGGCCGCCGTGGCGGCCGGGCTCCTTCGACCGGGTGCTGATGGACGTGCCGTGCAGCGGCCTGGGCGCGCTGCGCCGCCGTCCGGAGGCCCGCTGGCGCCGGCGTCCGCAGGACCTGGAGGGCTTCGCGCCGCTCCAGCGGGCGCTGCTGCGCGAGGCGCTGTCCGCGGTGCGGGTCGGCGGCGTGGTCGGCTACGCGACCTGCTCCCCGCACCTGGCGGAGACCCGGATCGTGGTGGACGACGTGCTGAAGGGCCGGGGCGCGGGAGCCTCGCCGATCGCCGCCGAGTTCATCGACGCCCGCCCGTACATGGAGGGCGTCCCGGGCCTGGGCGACGGCCCCGACGTCCAGCTGTGGCCGCACCTGCACGGCACGGACGCGATGTACCTGGCCCTGCTGCGGCGCACGGCCTGAACCCGGGCCCGCCCCACGGCACCAGAAGCCCCTCCGCGACGACGCGTCGCCGCGGAGGGGCTTCCGACCCGGCGGAACCTCTCCGCACCCGGCCGACACGACCGCACCTCCGGCCGGCGCCGGCGACAGGACGCCGCCCGGCCACGAGTACGTCGACACGCAGGGCCGCAAGCGCGTCATCGGCCACGACGGCGTCATCCGCGACGAGCACGGCAGCGTCGTCCCCGACACCGAACCCGTCAGGGAGCCCCACAAGGACGACCTGCCGAACACCCACGAGCCCGCCCCGGCCAGGGAACGCGTCCTCGAAGGCGCGGGCGGCCCCGGCCATGTGGAGAACTCCACGGGCCACCCGACGAATCCGACCCGCCCCGCCGGCGGAGCCCACGTCCCGGGCGGGCACGCAGGGGAACTCCCGACCGCGCATGTCCCGGCCCACGGCAGTGGGCACGGCTCCTCCTCCGGCGGCGGGCCCGGCACACCGCACACGGGTGCCGACGGCGGCGGGGGCACCGGCGGCGGCTCCGGGGCGGGGCACGGCGGCAGCGGCCACGGCACCGGTCCCCACGACCCGGCTGGTCACGGTTCCGGTTCCGGTCACGGTGGCGACCCCATGACCCCGCAGGTGATGGCCACGTGCCCCAGGACCCCGCCGACCCCGGGACGGGTCAGCCGGATACGGCTTCGGATCCGGGTCGTGGCGGGGACACGTCCGCCCCCCATCAGGATCCGCCGAAGGTGGAAGACCTTCCTCCGCTGCCGAAGGGCGGTCGTATCCCCGAGGCCACTTTCGAGCACGTGCTGCAGGGTGAGCTCAAGTGAGATCGCAATGGCAACCCCAAAGTGTCCGGTTACCACTTCCGACCCGGCGGCCGTGATCTCAACCCCCACATGGTGAAGGTCCCGACGACCATCTATCCGATCATGCCTAAAAGGTGAGAAGGAGAACAGAGCGGTGATCCGCACTCAGTACTACGTTGAGGATGCGTTCGGGGTGCCGGAGTTCTCCGGGCCTGATGAACTGAGCACCCTGGGAGAGTGGGTTACGGCCGACATCCAGCTCTCGCCGCTGTCCGTCCTGGAAGCAATCGACCTGGTGGCCGCCAAGGCCGACCCGGGCTTCGCGCCGGAAGATCTGGACGGAAACGCGCACACCGTCACCATCAGCCCGCAGGGCGTGAGGGTGGAGAACTACTTCGTCGAGCATGTTCAGGGTGACTACACCCTCGACGACGCGTTCCGCGTGCTGGTCGACTTCTGGGACTACTGCTGCCTGGCCCTTCCCGACAAGGTTGACGCGCGCCGACGTCAGTACGCCGAGGAGAACGGGCACGACCCACTGGCCGGAATCCGCGACTTCCTCGCGACGTGACGACCCTGCCCAGCCGCCCGCCCCGATCGCGACCGGGCGCGGGCGGTCGGCGGCGGATGAGTGGACGCCTCTGGTGGCTTTGGCAGACGACTCCTCATCGCGGCCCAACATGAGTAGCTGACCAGTGTCTCCGTGGGGGAGTTCACCGGTGAGCGGGAGAAGGCACCGCGGCGGATCGTCAGCGAAATCGGGGCGGAGCGCGTGGAATCGGAGAAGGATGACCTCCTCCGTCGGGCCAAGGCCTCGCCCGCCGCCACTTGTTCGCGGCGAAGCCGACCGATGGAGGTGAGTTCGCCGGCCATGCTGATGCGCTCGCCCTAAGACAGCGGCTCGTGGGCCTGGATCCTGGACGAGCCGGCCGGTCCCGGTCTGGAGCTCGCGCCCACGACGAAACCCGTCAGACCGGGGCCGGTTGGTGCAGGGCCGTCGTGAACTGCTCGGAACGGATTTCGAGGGACGGCCGACGACCCCGGCACGCCCGAGACCGAACGGTTCCGCGCGCCCTGATCCATGCCGTTCCCATCGGCTCCCGTGCGCAGGGCCCAGAAGGCCGACGGTTCGGCGCGTACCCGCTGGCCTTCGAAAACCAACGGGTGCACGCGGAGGTCCGCGAGGCACTGAGAACATGACGACGCGCCGGAGCCTTCGCGGCCCGCCTGACCATGCTCCTGGGCGGTCGGGTCTGGCCGCCGGACGCCCCGGGCACCATCGGCGCGGCCCGCCCGGTCGACGTCTCGGGCGTCACCGCCGTACCGGTCCCCGCCGCCGCCCAGCCGGCCGTGGACATGCTCACCGACAAGGCCGCCATCGTCCTCCAGGACCGCCCGGTCGTCCCCATGACGAGCTGGCTCTCCGAGGTACTGCGGGCCACCGTGGAGAGCGAACGGTCCCTGCAGATCGTCACCCCGCCGCACTGCCGCCTCTCCACGCCCACCCGTCTGCTGTTGCAGGCGATGCCCTCGCGCTGGGTGGTGCAGGACGAGCGGTGCGGCTACTACGACGGGCTCACGGGTGCCGTACTCACCTGGGAGGACGACGCGTTCTGCCCGGCTCGGGGCGAGAACGGCGAGCCCCGGGTGGCGGACAGCTTCACAGAGGCCGCGCAGACCGGTGAGCGCCAGCTCAGTGTCTCCTTCCGCACCCGGCACCGCCCCACGGCGGAGCTCGTCCTCGGCGGCGCGCTCGAAGCCGCCTGGCAGGCGCTGACGGGCGGCCTGCCGGCCGGCTGGGGGACCTCGGAGCCCGCCGGCCTGACGTGGTCGCGGCGCCGGCTGACCGAGCTGGCCTACGAGCGGGCCCCCCGGTCCACCTGGACCGTGGTCGTCGGCACCCCGGACCGGCCCGCGGTCGCCACCCTGCGCGTGATCCGCACCCCCGACGGGGTGGAGGAGGACATCACCCTCACCGTGGGCTACGGCCCGGACGAGGAGCTCCCCCTGGAGGCCCTTCCGGGGCTGGCCGAGGAGCTGGTGACCCGGTACGGGCTCATGACCATGCTGTGCCGGCTGCGCGCAGCCCGCCGGGACCTCAGCGCCCCGCCCCACTACGAGGACCCGCCATTGCCGTACGCCTTCGTACTCGGTCCCGCAGAGGTCCAGGAGGCGGGGCGCGACACCGCGAGCAGGACGCCGCTCAAGGAGCGCCCGGTGCGACTGGGTCCGCAAGCCCGGCCCGGCTTCTATTACGCACTCGGCGACGCCAAGACCGCCGAGAGCTGGGCCGCCCTGGAGGGGCTGCTGCGCCACCTGCGCGGCGCGCCACCCGCCTGACCGGCGACGGCAGCACGGCGATCTCCGAGGACGAGCCGAATGCGGTTTTGGTCCAGCGCTGCCGAGCGGATACCGACTTGCGGGGTCGTGGCCGGAACCGCGCGGTGGCATGGCAGGCTTGGGGCATGGCCGCTCAGATTTTTCCCAGCATCCTGTCCGCCGACTTCGCCCGGCTCGCCGAGGAGGCGAAGGCCGTCGAGGGGGCCGACTGGCTGCATGTCGACGTCATGGACAACCACTTCGTCCCCAACCTCACCCTCGGCGTCCCGGTCGTCGAATCCCTGAGCCGGGCCACGGACACCCCGCTCGACCTCCACCTGATGATCGAGAACCCGGACCGCTGGGCCCCGCAGTACGTGGAGGCCGGCGCGGGCTCGGTGACCTTCCACGCCGAGGCCGCGGCCGCGCCGGTGCGGCTCGCGCGGGAGATCCGGGCCAAGGGCGCGCGCGCCTCCATGGCGCTCAAGCCCGCGACGCCGATCGAGCAGTACGAGGACATCCTCCCCGAGCTCGACATGCTGCTGATCATGACGGTCGAGCCGGGCTTCGGCGGCCAGCCCTTTCTGGACATCATGCTGCCCAAGATCCGCCGCACCCGTGAGCTGATCTCCAAGCACGGTCTGGAGATCTGGCTCCAGGTCGACGGCGGGGTCTCGGCCTCGACCATCGAGCGCTGCGCCGAGGCCGGCGCGGACGTCTTCGTGGCGGGCAGCGCGGTGTACGGAGCGGTCGACCCGGCGGCCGCCGTGCGCACGCTGCGTGAGCAGGCGGGTGCGGCCATCGCGGCGGCGCCGTGGGCTTGCGACCACTGAGGAGAGGGGTTGGTGGACGGCTTGGTGAACGGGAGCTGTCCAGGCTGATCAACGGCCGTCGGATCTGACAGGATGAACGACGAGTCGAGAGTGTGAACAGCAGTGAGGAGAACGCGGTGTCTGCAACTTCGGCGGGACGGTCAGCCCTGCGGATGGGACCCGCGGAGCTGGTGCAGGCTGCGGCCATGGCGCGACGCTTCTACCTGGAGGGCAAGTCCAAGATCCAGATCGCCGAGGAGTTCGGCGTGAGCCGCTTCAAGGTGGCCCGGGTCCTGGAGACCGCCCTCGAACGCGATCTCGTACGCATCGAGATCCGTGTTCCCGCCGAACTGGACGCGGAGCGCTCGGACGCGCTCCGCGCCCGGTACGGACTGCGGCACGCGGTGGTCGTGGAGTCCCCGGCCGACGCGACCGAGGACGCGCCCGACCCGGAGAACCTGGGCGCGGTCGCCGCGGACCTGCTCGGCGAGCTCGTCAACGAGGGCGACGTGCTCGGCCTGGCCTGGGGGCGCTCGACGATCCACATGGCCGCCTCACTGCACCGGCTTCCTCCGTGCACCGTGGTCCAGCTGACCGGTGTGTACGACGCCGGGACCGCCGAGCGCGGCTCGGTGGAAGCCGTACGACGGGCCGCGCAGGTCTCCGGCGGGGACGCGCACCCGATCTACGCGCCGATGCTCCTGCCCGATCCGGCGACCGCGGCGGCGCTGCGCAGCCAGACCGGGATCGCGCGGGCCTTCGAGTACTTCGACAAGGTGACGGTCGCGGCCGTCTCCATCGGCTCCTGGGAGCCCGGCATCTCGACCGTCCACGACATGCTCACGGACGAGGAGCGGGCACACTACGCCTCGCTCGGCGTCGCGGCGGAGATGTCGGCACACCTGTTCGACTCCGAGGGGCGGCGGGTCGGCCGCGACCTCGGCGAGCGGTGCATCACCGTGGAGGCGGACCGGCTGCGGCGGATCCCCGAGGTCGTGGCGATCGCGGGCGGGCTGCGCAAGGCCTCCGCGATCGGGGCGGTGCTGCGCTCGGGCCTGGTGACCAGCCTGGTCACGGACACGGCCGTCGCCGACTACCTGCTGACCGAGTCGGCGCCGGGGCTGCGGCCGGCGCTGGAGCGGGCCGACCCGGACGACTGACGTGTGAGGGCGCCGGGACGGATGGTGCCCCAATCGAGATCCGAGCGACGGACCGTGGCATGGGTCACTGGGGCCATACTGGTTCCGATGACCAAATCAGCAGTACCTCGCCGCCATTTGCCGTCCAGCCCGTTCAAGGCCCCGGAGGAGCAGCCCATCCGGCAGTTCTCCGTCGGCGACCGGGTTTCCCACGACGAGCACGGCCTCGGCCGTGTCGTCGGAATCGAGGAGGGGATCGCTGTTCTCGTCGACTTCGGTTCGGTCCAGAAGCGCGTTCTGAGCCCTTACACCAAGATGTCCGCTCTCTGAGGCCATCGGACGATTCGCGAGCGAATCGGATGTTTGGCACGATCGGCGCATGATCCTTCGGACCGCGCCCCGATCGTTTCTGCGGCTGCTGGGGGCCTTGTTCCTCGGCGCCGCGCTGGTCGGCGGCACGATGGGCTGCGGCGGTCCGAACGCCGCGCCCGCCGCCGTCACCGGCAGTGCCGCTCCCGCGCCGTCATGGGCGAAGGGGATGGCCACCGTACGGGCCGACGCGCTGCCGCGGCAGGCCCGGGACGTGCTCGTGCTCATCGACAAGGGCGGGCCGTACCCCTACCGCCAGGACGGCACGGTCTTCGGTAACTTCGAGAAGGCACTGCCGAAGCAGAAGCGCGGCTACTACCACGAGTTCACGGTCAAGACGCCGGGGGAGCCGGACAGGGGCGCCCGGCGGATCGTGACGGGTCAGGGCGGCGAGTTCTACTACACAGACGATCACTACGACACATTCAAGGCGGTTCTCCGATGAGCCCGATCTCACCCCTGTCCCCGTCCACCTCCCTGGAGCCGTTGCCGCTGACCCCGGCGCTCGACGCCGCCGAGAAGGCCGGCTGGACGGTCATGGAGCTGGACCTCGACGGGGTGCGCGGCAAGGCCGCGCTGATGCGGCGCTGCCAGGAGGCCCTGGAGCTGCCCGAGTGGTTCGGCGGGAACTGGGACGCGCTGGCCGACGTACTGCGCGACTTCTCCTGGCTGCCGCAGGCGCCGGGTCGGCTGGTGACGCTGACCTCCTGGCGGGGCTGCGCGGAGGCGGACCCCGGTGACTGGGCGAAGTTCGTGGAGATCCTGGAGGGGGCGGTGGAGTTCTGGCAGCGCGCCGAGCCCCGGGACGGAGCCGCGGCCGTGCCGCTCACCGTGCTCCTCGCCGAGGGCATGCCGCCCCAGACCCCGCGGCTGCCCCCTCGGCGCTACAAGTTCATGCGCTGAGGCGGCCGGCCGGCGGGGCCCGGGGCGGAGGGGATCCGGCTCGGGATCCGGATCTGGATCGGGATCGGGCCCTTCAGCCCTTGGGGATCCACGGCGGGGTCTGGCCCCAGGACCAGACCGGGATCTTGGCCGCGTCCACCGGGGGCGGGTTGGGGCCCGAGTAGATCAGGGCCATCCGGGTGCCCCATTCGATGTAGTAGGCGAACACGCCGCGGAACTCCGGGTCCGTGGGGAGCCCGACCTCGTCGGCCGTGTCCATCAGCAGGTCCACCCAGCGGCGGCGCTGCTTCTCGGTGATGGCGCGGCCCAGGTGCTTGGTGGCCATGTGCTGGTGGCCGCCGTGGTGGGCGGTGTACTCCGCGGGGCCGCCGAAGACCTCCGACAGCCAGACGGCGACGTGCTGGGGGTGCTCGGAGTCCATGCCGGCGAAGACCGGGGCCAGGACCTCGTCCTGCAGGGCGTGCGCGTAGAAGGCGTCGGTGAGGCGTTTCATCGCCTCCGCTCCGCCCATCCACTCGTAGATGGTGGGTGTCGACGGTGTGGTGCTCATGACTGTCCGGCGGCCTTTCCGGTGCCCGCGACATCGGTCACCGTGTAGTGCTGCATTTCCTCGATCGCCGTCACGTACGGCCGGATCGCGCTGAAGAAGGCCGGGAAGTGCTCGCCCTTGCGGAAGCCGTTCAGGTGGGCGTCGACCGAGGTCCAGCGGATGCGCAGGATGTAGCGCTCCTTCTCCTCCTCGCAGCGGGCGAGTTCGTAGTCGATGCACTCGGGTGCGGCGGCCAGCGCCTCGGCCGCCCTCGCGTACGAGGTTTCGAAGGCCTGCTGATCGTCCAAGGCGATCCGGTAGCGGATGTATTCGACGGTCGTGGTCATGGTGCGTGCCTCTCCCTCGTTGTCGGTCCGGGCCAGCCTTACGCGATCATGGGCGGTCGTGGGGTGATTCCGTCATTCCGAGTCGGACTTCCTGGAGTCGGTGTCGCCCGCTTCGCCCGTACCGGTGACGTCCGGGCCCTGGGCGCGGACCCGCTGCACCTTGTCCAGCGACTCGCGGAGCTCGGAGAGCCACTCGTCGGTGTTGCGCCCGACCAGACGGACGCACCAGGCCAGCGCGTCGGCCCGGCTGCGGGCCACGCCGCCCGCGACCAGGGTGTCGAGGACCTGGCGTTCGGACTGGCGCAGCCGGGTCATGACGGGCACGGCCAGGTGCGTGAAGAGGGTGGTCTCCTCACCGGACCGCACGCCCCAGGCCACCTTGCGGCGGTAGAGCTCCTCGGCCTCGCGCGCCACCTCGATGCGCTGCTCGCGGGTGCGCTCGCGGAACTCCCCGACCGATTCGTTCGCCGGGACGGTGCCGACGACCGTGATCTCCTCGCGGTCGACCGTGACCGACACGAGGGATTCGTACACGTCCACCGGCAGGCGCTCGGCGAACCACGCGCGGAGCTTCTCGCTCTGTTCGGCTGTAATCATGTAATCAAAGTTGCGTCGGACGCCTCCTTGATCGCAAGGGTCCCGGGCCGTGTTCGCTCTCAGCCCATCGAGCGGTAGCGGTGGATGAGGGAGACCGCCATCGCGCCCTCGCCCACGCCCGAGGCCACCCGCTTCACGGAGTGGGCGCGGACGTCGCCGGCCGCGAAGACGCCCGGGACGCTCGTCTCCAGGGGGTAGGGGGCCCGTTCCAGGCTCCACTCGGCCGGGAGCTCGCCGCCGTTCGCGATCAGGTCCGAGCCGGTGAGGACGAAGCCGTACTCGTCCCGCTCCACGACCCCGGAGAGCCAGTCGGTGTGCGGCCGGGCGCCGATGAAGGTGAACATGAAGCGCGCCGGGACCTCGGTGTCCGTGCCCGCGTCCGCGTCGTGGAGGGTGATGCTCTCCAGGTGCTCCCCGCCGTGCAGGCGGACCACCGTGGTGCGGACCCTGACCTCGATGTTCGGGGTGCGGTCGATCTCGTCGACGAGGTAGCGGGACATGCTCGCGTCCAGTGAGGCCGCGCGCACCAGGATCGTCACCCGCGCCGCGTACTTGGCGAAGTGCACGGCAGCCTGGCCCGCGGAGTTGGCCCCGCCCACGATGAACACGTGCTGCGAGATGCACGCCGAGCTCTCGGTGGTGGCCGCGCCGTAGTAGAGGCCGGCCCCCTCGAACCGGTCCGCGCCCGGCGCCTCCAGCCGGTTGTACGAGACGCCGGTCGCCAGGAGCACCGTCTCCGCGCTGATCTCCGTACCGTCCGCCAGGGTGAGGATCTTCGCCGGGTCGTCCCGGGTCAGCGAGACCACCTCCACCGGGTGCAGGATCTCCGCTCCGAAACGGGAGGCCTGGATGGTGGCGCGGCGGGTCAGGTCCCCGCCGGAGAGGCCCGAGGGGAAGCCGAGGTAGTTCTCGATCAGGCTGGAGGTGCCGGCCTGGCCGCCCGGGGCGCGGGAGTCCAGCATCAGGGTCGACAGGCCCTCCGAGGCGGAGTAGACCCCGGCCGCCAGGCCCGCCGGACCCGCGCCGACGATGACGCACTCGTAGTGCGGGCGGGAGGCGGTGGTGGCGAGCCCCAGGCGCTGGGCGAGCTCCGTGTCGCTGGGCGCGGAGAGCACCGCCCCGTCCGGGAAGCGGACCAGGGGCAGCGCCCCGCCCGGCTGGGCCGCGATCAGGGTCAGCGCCTCGGGGTCCCGCTCGACGTTGAGGAAGCGGAACGGCTGGCCGTTGCGGGTGAAGAAGTCCCGGACGGCGTGGGTGCCGGGGGAGACCAGGTGGCCGGCGACGATGATCCCGTCGTACGCCGGGCGGTAGGTGGCCAGCCAGTCCGACAGCAGGTCGTCCAGGACCGGGAACAGCCGCTCGTGCGGCGGGTCCCACGGCTTGAGCAGGTAGTAGTCCAGCCGGACCCGGTTGATGGCGGTGATCGCCGCGTCGGTCTCCGCGTACGCGGTCAGCAGGACCCGGCGCGCGTCCGGGAAGCGGCTGACGGCCTCCAGCAGGAACTCCACCCCGGTGACGTCGGGCATCCGCTGGTCGACGAGGAAGAGGGCCGGGTCGTGGCCGCGCTCGTCCAGTGAGTCCAGGATCTTCAGGGCGTCGGCGGCCGAGGAGGCGCCGAGCACGCGGTAGCGGTCTCCGTAGGCGCTGCGCAGGTCCCGGCGGACGGCCCGCAGCACCTGCGGATCGTCGTCCACGGCCAGGATGACCGGCTTCCTGTTCTCGGCGCGCTCGGCCGGGGCGGCGCCGGACGTGACGGCGCCGGACGTGACCGCGGCGGACGTGACGGCGCCGGTCGTGACGGCGGCATCGGAGGTGACGGCCGCGGGGCTCTCCGGGGCCGCGCTCACGCCGGGTCCAGCATCAGCTTGTCGGCGTAGCACCAGGCCCAGTCCTCGCCGGGCTCGTGCGAGGCGGCTATGGGGTGCTCGGTGACCCGGTAGTGGCGGGTGGCGTGACGGTTCTTCGAGGAGTCGCAGCAGCCGACGTGCCCGCAACTCAGGCACATCCGCAGGTGAACCCAGCCGTCACCGGAGGCGAGGCACTCCTCGCAGCCCTCGGTGCCCGGTTTGACCGGACGTATCCGGTCGAGGTGTGTGCACAACAGGTCCATCGCCATCGTCCCCGTCCCTCTCGTCGCGTCCCTCGCGTCGCCGGTGTCCCGTGCATCCGTGTCAGGCGGCGCGTCCAGACCATAGGGCGCGGTCCTCGCATCGGTTCAGAGAATCGGCCGAAGTCAGGTAGTCCTGAAGCTACTTCCTGACCTCCGGAGACGACTTCCTGAAGTGCCGCCATGACCTGGGCCGCTACCTCACCAAGTCGCACACCGACGCTTTGACGCATGCCCCGGGCGCGGCCAGTGTGGTGGACGCCAACGACAACAGGCGGCGCCTGGAGGAATTCGTGAGCAGAAAGATTCTGGTCATTGTCTCCGAACACGGTTACTGGGCCGAAGAACTGATAGGCCCCGTGTCGAAGTTCGACGAGCGGGGCTACGAGGTCGTATTCGCCACGCCGACCGGAAAGCGTGCGCACGCTCTTCCGCCGAGCCTCGACGCGAACTACATCGACCCCCCGCTGGGCCGCTCGGTCACCACCGAGGAGAACGCCCGGCTGGGCCGCGAGTTCGAGCAGTCCAGCCGGCTGGACTCCCCGCTCGACATCGAGGCGTGGGTCCCCGAGCGCCCGTACACGAGCGACGAGGGCTACCTGCGGAAGCTGGAGCAGTACCACCGCGACCTGGACAAGCTCGACGCCGACATCGCCGGATACGACGCGATCCTCATCGTCGGCGGCAGCGGACCCATCGCCGACCTCGCCAACAACGAGCGCGTGCACGCCCTGATCCTGGCGTTCGAGAAGGCCGGCAAAGTCGTCGCCGCCGAGTGCTACGGCGTCGCCTGCCTGGCCTTCGCCCGGGACTGGAGCGACCGCAAGAGCATCATCCGGGGCAAGCACGTGACCGGCCACTGCAAGGAGTACGACTACAAGGACGGCACCGGATTCCTCGGTACCGACTTCAACATGGGCCCGCCGCCGTACCCGCTGGAGTACATCCTGCGCGATGCCACCGGCCCGCGCGGCCAGTACCACGGCAATTTCGGAAAGCCGGTTTCCGTGATCGTCGACTTCCCGTTCGTCACCGGCCGCTCGACCCCGGATTCGTATCTCACGGGGCAGAAGATCGTGGAAGTCCTGGAGGACGGTCTCATCCGGTACGGCTGGTGATTTCAGGGGGAGTCCGATGAATGCCGAAGCCATTCCGGCGAGTCCGGGACGGGAAAGGCTGATCGAGCAGTTCAAGGCCGACGGCCTGAATGTGATGTTCGGAAATCCGGGAACGGTGGAACAGGGATTCCTCGACGCGGTCGACGCGGCACAGGACTTCACCTACGTCCTCGCCCTCCAGGAGACCGTGGCCGCCGGCATCGCCGACGGGTACGCCCGGGCCACCGGCGGCGCGGCCCTGCTCCAGCTGCACTCCGGGGTGGGGCTGGGCAACGGCATCGGCATGCTCTACCAGTCGCTGCGCGGCCACACCCCGCTCGTCGTGGTCGCCGGCGACGCCGGGGTCCGCTACGACGCCATGGACGCGCAGATGGCCTCCGACCTGGTGGCCATGGCGAAGCCGGTGACCAAGTACGCGACCCGCGTCACCGACCCCCGGTCCGTACTGCGCACCATCCGGCGGGCCGTGAAGATCGCGCTCACCCCGCCCCGCGGGCCCGTGTTCGTGGCGCTGCCGATGGACGTGCTGGACGAGCCCAACTCCGAGCCCGTGCTGCCCGCCACGGTGCCGCTCACGGACGTGGCCCCCTCGCCGGCCTCGGTGGGGCGGGCGGCCGAGCTGCTCGCCCCCGCCGAGCGGCCGGTCCTCCTCGTCGGCGACGGGGTCGCGCTCTCCGGGGCCCAGCGCGAACTCGCCGCCGTCGCCGAGCTGCTGGGCGCCGACGTGTACGAGGTCGACTCCTCCGAGGTCAACATCGCCGCCTCGCACCCACTGCGGCGCGGCCAGACGGGCCACATGTTCGGCCCGCACAGCAAGGAGCTGATCGGGGACGCCGACGGGGTCCTGATCGTCGGCACCTATGTCTTCCCGGAGGTGTTCCCCGAGCTGGAGAGCCCCTTCCGGCCGGGCGCGAGGATCGTCCACATCGACCTCAACGCCTACGAGATCGCCAAGAACCACCCGGTGGACCTGGGCCTGGCCGCCGATCCCCGGCAGGCGCTGCGCGCGCTGGCCGGCGTACTGGAGCGGCGGCTCACCCCGCAGCAGCGGGCCGCCGCGGCCGCCCGGCTCGACGTACGGACCCGGGAGCGGGTACGGGCCGCGCGGGTGCAGGGGGAGGCGGACGACGGCACGCCGATGACCGTCTTCCTGAAGACCCTGGCCGAGCGCACCGGCGGGGACCTGATCGTCTTCGACGAGGCGCTGACCACATCCCCGCTGGTCACCCGGTACCTGCCCGCCGAACGCCCGGGCGACTACCACCTCACCCGGGGCGGCTCGCTGGGCGTGGGCTTCCCGGGCGCGGTCGGCGCGAAACTGGCCCGGCCCGAGCGGCTCGTCGTGGGCTTCGCCGGAGACGGCGGGTCGATGTACACGTACCAGGCGCTGTGGACGGCGGTCCGGCACGGCATCGACGCCAAGTTCGTGGTCTGCAACAACCGCAAGTACCGGCTGCTGGACGACAACATCGCCCAGTACTGGCGCGAGCGGGAGATCCCGGAGCACGGATTCCCCGGCTCTTTCGACCTCTCCCACCCCGAGATCGACTTCGCCGGGCTGGCCCGGTCCCTCGGCGCCGGCGGGATGCGGGTGGAGAAGCCGGACGAGGCCGTGGCCGCCGTGAACCGGATGCTGGCCCACCCCGGACCGTTCCTCGTCGACATCCAGATCTGACACACCCGACCGGACAGGAGGAGACCGCATGCCCGCCGAGCGGCAGTTGACCGAGGACGCGATCCGCAGGTTCGCCGAGGACTGGTACGTGGCGCTGGACCGGCACGTGCCGGCGGACCAGGTGCTCGCCCTGATCACAGAGGACCTGGAGTTCAAGGTCCCCGAGGACACCTTCCTCGGCCACCAGGGCTTCGGCCGCTGGTACGAGGCCGTGACCAACCGGTTCTTCGACGAGGTGCACACGGTCACCAAGGTGGAGCCGGTCATCGAGGGCGACCGGGCGATCGTCCGGGTCCTCGTCAACTGGCAGGCCAAGATCTGGGACCCGCCGGCCGCCCGCAGCGAATGGCTCGGCTTCGACGCCGACCAGACCTGGACGGTGGTGGCCGGTCCGAACGGGCCGCTGATCAAGCAGTACACCGTCAACGACCTGGCCCCGATGCCCGGTTCCGGCTCCCTCTGAGCGCCGGCGCGAAGGAGAAGCGACGATGACCGAAGTGACGCGGGAGCGGGTCCGCGAGGCCTACGCCGCCCTCGGTTCCGGCGACCGGGCGCGCATCCTGGAGTACTACTCCGAGGACCTGCGCTGGCTGGTGCCGGGCAACCACCCGCTGGCCGGGTGGTACGAGAGCCTCGACGCCTTCCTGGACCTGATGGGGCAGACCCACAAGCTCACGGGCGGCACCTTCCGGATGGACCTGGAGGCGATCCTCGTCGGCGAGGACTGCAGCGCGGACGTGTGCCGCAACGTCGCCCTGCGCGACGGCGCCGACCCCGAGAGCGAGTCGCCGTACGAGCGGATGGACTACCCGGTCTTCCACTTCATGAAGTGGCGGGACGGCCGGATCGTCGAGGGCCGCGACGGGCTCTTCGGCGACACGGCGGCCGCCTTCAGCCGGTTCTGGGCGCCCTTCGCGCCGGACGGCACCCGACGCGACCGATAGAGGGGTGAGCGAGGCCATGGAACCGCGAGAGATCCTCACGAAGTACTACCAGTACGCCAACGCCGGGGACTGGGACCGCTGGTGCGACCTGTTCGCCGACGACCAGGTCATGGACGAGCAGCTCGCCGGCCACATCGAGGGCCTGGAGGTGCTGCGCTCGATGATGAAGGGCATGGGCACCATGTACCGGGTCTTCCGGAACGAGCCCGTGCACTTCATCGTCGACGGCGACGGGGAGAAGGCCGCGGCCGTCTCGCACCTGACGGCGGTCAGCGCCTCCGGCGAGGCCATCGAGGCCGAGGTCATGAACTTCTTCCGGATCGTGGACGGAAGGATCGCCTACATGGCGAACTACCACGACACGGCCCCCTTCCAGGTCCTGAGCCAGGGCTGAGGGGGACCCGTGAGCGCCGAAGAGTACGACTACGTCGTGGTGGGATCCGGTACCGCAGGCAGCGTGCTGGCCAACCGGCTCTCCGAGGACCCGGACGTCTCCGTCCTCGTCCTGGAGGCGGGCGGCTCCCGGATCCCGCCCGAGGTGGACGACCCGTCGTCCTGGTACAAGCTGCTCGGCGGGCCCATCGACTGGGGCTACACCAGCACCCCGCAGCCCGGGCTCGACGGCCGCCGCACCTACGAACCGCGCGGCAAGGCCCCCGGCGGCAGCAGCAACCTCTACATCATGATGCACATCCGGGGCCACGCCTCGGACTTCGACAACTGGGCCTACCAGGGCGCGGCCGGCTGGGCGTACGAGGACGTGCTCCCGTACTTCGCCCTCCTGGAAGGCCAGGAGGACGCCACCGCCGCCACCACCGGCACCCGGGGCCCGCAGCGCATCACCAACGCCGGCCGGCACGCCCCCAACCCGGTCTCCCGCGCCTTCATCGACGCGGCCGTGGAGCTCGGCCACCAGGAGATCGCCGACTTCAACACCGACGGTCCCCGGCGCGGCCTCTTCGGCACCGGCTGGCACCACATCGACGTGGCCGACGGCCGCCGCCAGGGCACCCTCGCCGCGTACCTGGAACCCGCGCTCGACCGGTCCAACCTGACCCTGCGCACCAGCGCTCAGAGCACCAGGCTGCTCTTCGACGGGGACACCTGCACGGGCGTCGAGTACGTGCAGCTCCAGGCCCCCGCGGAGTTCGCCGGCCGGACGGTCCGGGACGCGCACGGCGGCACCGCGGCGCCCGGCACGCACACCGCACGGGCCCGCCGGGAGGTGATCGTGGCCGCCGGGGCGATCGAGTCCCCGAAGCTGCTGCTGCTCTCCGGCATCGGACACCCGCACCACCTCCGCGAACACGGCATCGAGGTCACCGCGGAGCTGCCCGGGGTCGGCGAGAACTTCCACAACCACGTGCTGACCGGACTGATGGCCGAGGTCACCCAGGAACTCCCGCCGCCGACGCAGAACCTTTCGGAGAGCGCTCTGTTCCTGTCCTCCCGGCCCGGACTGCCCGCGCCGGACCTGCAGATCGCCTTCGTCCACGTCCCGTTCGACGTGATCGTCGGCCAGGACCACCCGAACACCGTGTCCATCCTGCCGGGGGTCGTACGCCCGGTCTCGCGGGGCTGGATCAGGCTGGCGAGCGCCGACCCGCTCGCCCACCCGCTGATCAACCCGAACTACCTGGGCGACCGCTGGGACCTGGAGCGGATGGTGCAGGGCGTCAAGATCGCCCGGGAGCTCTTCGCGACCTCGGCCTTCTCGCCCTGGTACAAGCAGGAGCTCCAGCCCGGCCCGGCCTACCTGAGCGACTCCGAGCTGCGGAGCTTCGTGAAGCAGAAGTCGGAGAGCTACCACCACCAGGCCGGCTCCTGCCGCATGGGCATCGACGACCTCTCCGTGGTCGACCCCGAGCTGCGGGTGCACGGCGTACGGAACCTGCGGGTCGTCGACGCGAGCGTGATGCCCGCCGTCCCGTCGGGCAACTGCCACACCGCCATCGCGATGATCGCCGAGCGCGCGGCGGACTTCCTGAAGGGGGCCTCCCGTGCCTGACGCGGTCCTGCGCGAGGGCGCGCTGACCGGGACCCGGATCGCGGTCCTGGTCGAGAGCGACTTCTACGAGCCGGAGATCTTCTACTACCAGCACAGGTTCGCGGAGGAGGGCGCCGAGGTCGACTTCCTGACCCGGCTGTGGGGCAACGACTCCATCACCTTCTCCGGGCACGAGTACCGGGCTCCGTTCACCGCCGACAAGTCCCTGGAGGGGCTGAGCGACGAGGAACTGCGCCGCTACTCGGCGATCATCGTGCCCTCGGGCATGGTGGCCGACCGGCTGCGCTACACCGAGGACGTGGACGTGCTCGCGCCCGCCACGGAGCTGCTGCGCCGGGCCTTCGAGGAGCCCACGGTCCTCAAGGGGATCATCTGCCACGGCATGTGGCTGGCCTCCTCGATCCCCGGCAAGATCCGCGGCCGCAAGGTGGTCTGCCACAACAACCTCATCGGTGACGTCCGCAACATGGGCGGCGAGTACGTGGACGAGGACGTGGTCGTCGACGGCGACCTCGTCACCGGCCGCACCGGCGCCCACCACCACCTCTTCGCCCGCCGGATCATCGAGCTGATCGCGGCCGGGCGGGGCCGGGGCGCCGGCTGATGGCGCCGGCCGGACTGCGCTGGTCGCACGTGGGCCTGAACTGCGCGGACCAGAAGACCACCGAGGAGTTCTACACCCGGTACTTCGGATTCTCCCGGGCCCGGGTGGTGAACCTGGGCGACTCCGAGATCGTGTTCCTGCGCAAGGGGGACGCGTACCTGGAGCTCTTCGCGGCCGGCGGCACCGAACCGGCCCGCCCGGCGCACGACGACGGGCCGCAGGCTCCGGGCCGGATGCGCCACCTGGCCTTCCAGACCGACGACGTGGACGCGTTCCTCGCGGGGCTGGGGGACGCGGCCGAAGTGACCCTGGGGCCCCTGGACTTCGACGACTTCATCTGCGGCTGGCGGACCGTGTGGCTGCGCGACCCCGACGGGGTGATCGTCGAGGTCAGCCAGGGCTACGAGGACGACCGCTCTCACGACGGATCTCACGACAAGGACGGTGCATGACATGGCGGACGCCGTGAGCTTCTCCTTCTCCGACACCATCGCGGGCTACGTCGTCCGCTTCGACTCCGGATCGCGCCTCCTGCGGCTGAAGACCTCCGACGGGCGCGAGTTCGACGTCTCGCTGGCCGGCGGCCCGAGCGCCGAGCTCGTCCGCAACCTGGAGGAGCCGTACATCGACGCCTCCGGGCACATCGACGAGATGCTCTCGCCCGGCCGGTTCCTCTTCGCGTACGGCATCCACTACCCCGAGCACGGCGGGCGCTTCGACGCCAAGCGCCTGGTGTTCCTGGGCCGCGGCGCCGAGGACTACCGGTTCGAGGAACCCAGCTGGTGGATCAAGCAGATCGAGTCGCTCGCCGACTTCTACAAGCGGGCCCAGTTCGGCGACGGACCGGTGGACTTCACCGAGTACCGCACCGAGATCCGGCTCGGCGGCGACAAGACCGCCAGCCACGTCCAGGAGACCGACACGATCTCCCGCCTGGTCTACGGCATGGCCTCGGCCTACCTGCTGACCGGCAAGGACGAGTACCTGGAGGTCGCCGAACGCGGCACCGAGTACCTGCGCAAGCACATGCGCGTCGTGGACAGCGAGGAGGACGTGGTCTTCTGGTACCACGGCATCAGCGTCGACGGGGACAGCGAGCGCAAGCTGTTCACCTCGGAGTTCTCCGACGACTACGACGCGATCCCGATGTACGAGCAGATCTACGCGCTGGCCGGCCCCATCCAGACGTACCGGGTCACCGGCGACGTCCGCATCAAGAACGACGCGGACGCCACCATCCGGCTGTTCGACAAGTTCTTCTTCGACCCGGAGCAGGGCGGCTACTACTCGCACATCGACCCGATCCTCTTCAGCGCCGACCACGAGTCCCTCGGCGAGAACGCCGAGCGCAAGAACTGGAACTCGGTCGGCGACCACGCGCCCGCGTACCTGATCAACCTGTACCTGGCGACCGGCGACCAGAAGTACGCCGACTTCCTGGAGTACACCTTCGACACCATCGCGGACCGCTTCCCGGACTACAAGAACAGCCCGTTCGTGCAGGAGCGCTTCAACCGCGACTGGTCGCACGACAAGGCGCACAGCTGGCAGCAGGACCGGGCCGTCGTCGGCCACAACCTGAAGATCGCCTGGAACCTGATGCGCATGAACTCGCTGAAGCCCAAGCCGGCGTACGAGGAACTCGCCAGGAAGATCGGCGAGATCATGCCGGCGGTCGGCAGCGACGTGCAGCGCGGCGGCTGGTACGACGTCGTCGAGCGGACCAAGTCCGGCGACCAGGAGGCGTATCGATTCGCCTGGCACGACCGCAAGGCCTGGTGGCAGCAGGAGCAGGCGATCCTCGCCTACCTCATCCTGAACGGCACGGTCGGCGGGGACGCGAACCTGCGCGAGGCCCGGCAGGCGCAGTCCTTCTACAACACGTTCTTCCTCGACCACGACGAGGGAGCCGTCTACTTCAACGTGCTCGCCAGCGGCACGCCGTACCTGCTCGGCACCGAGCGGCTCAAGGGCAGCCACTCGATGTCCATGTACCACTCGGCGGAGCTCTGCTACCTCGCCGCCGTCTACAACAACCTCCTCGTCAACGGGCGGGAGATGGACTTCCACTTCCAGCCCGACCCGACCGGCCTCCCGAACCGCGTCCTGCGCGTCTCGCCCGACCTGCTCCCGGCGGGCTCCGTGCGGATCGCGTCCGTGGAGATCGACGAGAAGCCGTACGAGGAGTTCGACGCGGACGAACTGACCGTCCACCTCCCCGACGTGCAGGGGCGGGTCAAGGTCAAGGTCCGCCTCCGGCCCGTGGCCAAGTAGTTCCACGGGGGCTCACCGCGCGCTCAACGGGGGGCGCCCCAACCAGAGGGGAAAGCAAGCAATGAGTCTCAACGTCAAGGAACGCCGCAACAAGACGGGCACCGTGCTCGTCGCCACCGGTGAGATCAACAGCGAGACCTCCGGTTCGCTGCTCCAGTCGCTGCTGCCGCTGGTCCGCGAGGGCCGGCCGCTGCGGATCGACCTCACGGCGGTCACCTACGTCTCCAGCGCCGGCCTGCGCACCCTGCTCGTCGTCTACCGCGAGGCCCAGCACGCCGGCGTGGCCGTCACCCTGTACGGGGTGAGCGAGGAAGTCCGGTTCGTCATGTCGGCCACCGGCTTCCTCGACTTCTTCGAGACCGGCGAGGCGGCGGCCGCGGAAGCCAAGGCCAAGGCCAAGGCCAGGGCAGCGCGATGAGCGAGACCCGGTCCGAGCAGGTCCTGCGCGTCGACGCGTACCCGACCCACGAAGTGGGCGGGTACCGCGTCCGCGCCGGCAAACCGTTCCCCTTCGGGGCCAACGTGGTCCCCGGCGGGGTCAGCTTCTCCGTCTTCTCCGACCAGGCCACCTCCATGACCCTGGTCATCTACAAGCGCGGAGAGCCCGAGCCGATGGCCGAACTGGAGTTCCCCGAGGAATTCCGCACCGGCAGCGTCTTCGCCATGACGGTCTTCGGCCTCGACCACGAGAACATCGAGTACGGGTACCGGGCCGACGGGCCCTACGACCCGGTCACCGGCCACCGCTTCGACGCCCGGCAGGTCCTCTCCGACCCCTACGCCCGGCTGATCGCCGGCCGCGACGTGTGGGGCGTGGAGCCGGACCGCAGCCGCGGCTACCAGTACCGCTCCCGCGTCTGCCTCCAGGACTTCGACTGGGGCGACGACACCCCGCTGGGCATCCCCGCCGAGGACCTCGTCGTCTACGAGACCCACGTGCGCGGCTTCACCCGGCACCCCAACTCGCAGGTCACCGCACCCGGCACCTTCGCCGGGCTGCGCGAGAAGATCCCGTACCTCAAGGAACTCGGCGTGAACTGCATCGAGCTCCTGCCCGTGTTCGAGTTCGACGAGAGCGACAACCCGCGCAGCAACCCGGAGACGGGCGAACGGCTCTTCGACTACTGGGGCTACAACACCGTCTCGTTCTTCGCGCCGAAGGCCGGCTACGCGGCCACCGGACGCTACGGGATGCAGGGCGACGAGTTCCGCACCCTGATCAAGGACCTGCACGCGGCCGGCATCGAGGTCATCCTCGACGTCGTCTTCAACCACACCGCCGAGGGCAACGAGCAGGGCCCGACGATCTCCTTCAAGGGCCTCGACAACGCCACGTACTACATGCTCACGCCCGAGGGGTACTACTTCAACTTCAGCGGCACCGGCAACACCGTCAACTGCAACCACCCCGTCGTGCGCAACTACGTGCTCGACTGCCTGCGCCACTGGGTCGCCGACTACCACATCGACGGCTTCCGCTTCGACCTCGCGGCCATCCTCGGCCGGGACCTGGACGGCACCCCGCTGCCCAACCCGCCGCTGCTGGAGCTGCTCGCCTACGACCCGGTCCTGCGCCACACCAAGCTCATCGCCGAGGCCTGGGACGCCGGCGGCCTCTACGAGGTCGGCAACTTCCCGGCGTACGGCCGCTGGGCCGAGTGGAACGGGAAGTACCGCGACACCGTGCGCAGCTTCCTCAAGGGGGACCCGGGCGTCACCGGGGAGCTCGCCACCCGGATCGCCGGTTCGCCCGACCTCTACTCGAGCCGCGGAACCGCCGCCTCGGTCAACTTCCTGACCGCGCACGACGGTTTCACCCTCGCCGACCTGGTCTCCTACAACGACAAGCACAACGAGGCCAACGGCGAGAACAACAACGACGGCGCCAACGACAACAACAGCTGGAACTGCGGAGCCGAAGGGCCGACCGACGACCCGGAGATCAACGCGCTGCGCACCCGGCAGATGAAGAACGCCCTCGCCATCCTGTTCACCAGCCAGGGCATCCCGATGCTGCTGGCCGGGGACGAGGTCGCGCGGACCCAGGGCGGCAACAACAACACGTACTGCCAGGACAACGAACTGTCCTGGTTCGACTGGGACCAGGTCGACGACAACGCCGAACTGCTCCGGTTCACCCGCCAGATGATCGCCTTCCGCAAGCACCACCGGGAACTGCGGGCGACCTCCCATCCCACCGGCCGGATCCGGGAGAACCTGGGTCTGCCCGACATCAGCTGGCACGGGGAGCGGGCCTGGCAGCCCGACTGGTCGGCGGAGAGCCGGCTGCTGGCGGTGGCCCGCTGCGGCACCGGCGACGACGACGTGGTGTACGTGGCGATGAACTCGCACTGGGAGTCCCACGACCTGGAACTGCCCGCCCTGCCCGGCGGACGCAGCTGGCACCTCTTCGCCGACACCGGGGCCGAGGCGCCGCACGACATCCGCACCCCGGGCACCGAGCAGGAACTCGACAACGCCGGGAAGTACCTGATCGGCCCGCGCTCGGTCGTGATCCTGGTCGGCCGCACGAACGATCCCGACGAGTAGAAGGAGACCTGAGATGCCCCTTTCCGTGTCCCTGAGCATCGACGGCGATACCACCGTGATCGAACTGACGGGCGAGCTGGACGCCAAGACCGCGCCGGACTTCCACCAGACCATCGAGAAGGCCGCCGGGCACGGCACCAGCACCGTGGAGATCCGGATGGCCGGCGTCGGCTACATGGCCAGCGCCGGGCTGCGCTCGCTGGTCTTCGCCCAGCAGAAGGTCGCCGACCACGTCACCATCAAGGTCGTGGGCGCCATCGAGCCCGTCTCCCGGACCATCCGGACGGCCGGACTCGACCGGAGCATCGTCCTCGCCGACGAGTGACCACCGTGACCGACATGGCCGAACTGGCGAGGGGGCCCGCCGTACTGGAGGTGCCCGCGACGGTGGGGGCACTGGGCGAGATCGCCTCCTTCGTCCTGCGGCTGGCCGGACGGGCGGGCCTGGACAAGGGCGCCGCCTACCGGATCCGGCTGGCCGTGGACGAACTGGCCACGAACATCGTGATGCACGGGTACCGGGGCGGCGACGGACGGATCACCGTCCGCGGCCGCGCCGGCCCGGGCGAGGTGCGCATCGTCATCGAGGACGGCGCACCCGCCTTCGACCCCGTCGAAGGCCGCCTCCCGCCCGCCCCCGGGGTCCGCCCCGAGGAACGGCGGATCGGCGGCCTCGGCATCCACCTGGCGCTGACCAGCGTGGACGGGTTCGCGTACCGACGCACGGACGGCCGCAACATCAGCACGCTGACCGTGAGAGCCGAGGGGACGGACCCATGCCCTCCACGACCGTGATCATCCTCGACGTGAACCCGCCGCCGCCGCCCGAGCTGCGGGGGGCGCTGCGGACGATGGACGCGCACCTCGTCACCCGCTCCCTCGCGGAGCTCCGCGAAGGCCCGTTGGAACGGCTGCCCGTCGCGGACGTACTGCTCGCCCCGGCCGAGGCCGACGGGGAGGCCGTACGGATGGCCGTGCGCCGGCTGCGCCGCTGGGCCGGGGAACCCATCGTGGTCGTCTGGACCGTGTCGGAGTTCGCCGCACTGGAGGAACACGTACGGCTCGGGCACGACTACCTCGTCCCGCCCTTCCTGCCCGCCCTCGTCGGGGCCCGCCTGCACAGCTGCTCGGAGCGCGCCGGACTCGGCCGCACCCTGCGGGAGGCCGACGCCCGCGCCGAACTCATGGGCTACGAGAAGGAACTGGAGATCGGCCGGGAGATCCAGGCCGGCTTCCTGCCCGAACGGCTGCCCGTCCCGGACGGCTGGGAGATCGACGTACGGTTCCGGCCGGCCCGCCAGGTCGCCGGGGACTTCTACGACGTCTTCGAGATATCCCGCGGCCGCCGGCTCGCCTTCGTCGTCGCCGACGTCTGCGACAAGGGGGTCGGCGCCGCGCTCTTCATGGCACTCATCCGCTCCCTGCTGCGGCACACCGCCGAGAACAGCGGACTCCAGCACCTGGTCGCCGCCGGGCGCACCGGAGGCAGCCGCCGCATCCCGGTGGTCGGCGCCACCCCGCTGCTCAACGCGGTCACCGCCACCAACGGCTACCTCACCCGCAACCACCTGCGGCAGGGCTACTTCGCCACCCTCTTCTTCGGGGTGCTGGACCCGCTCACCGGCAGCCTCGTCTACATCAACGGCGGCCACAACCCGCCCCTGAAACTGCCCGCCGACGGCGGCCCGCCCGTCGCCCTGGAGATCACCGGACCGGCCGTCGGAGTCCTGCCCGACTGCGTCTACACCCTGGGCTACGCCCAGCTGAACCCGGGCGACACCCTCTTCGTCTTCACCGACGGGGTCCCCGAGGCCCGCTGCCCCCAGGGCCGCTTCCTCGGAGACGAGCGTGTGCTGGAACTGCTCGCCGGCCCCCCGGTCAGCGGCCGGGAGGTCGTCGACCGCATGGACTGGGCCGTCCGCGAGCACACCGGCACCGCCGAACAGCACGACGACGTCACCATGCTGGCCCTGCACCGGCCCGATCCACGTGCGGCGCGGGGGCCGCACGCGGACGGCACCGGCTTCCAGGTGGTGGCCTGATGACCCGGACCATCGTGGTGCACTCGCACCGAGGTGGCACGGGCAAGTCCTCGGTACTGGCCAACCTGGCGCTGCTCCTGGCGGCCGAGGGGCGCCGCGTCGGGGTGGTGGACACGGACATCCAGTCACCCACCCTCGACCTGCTCTTCCGGCTCGGTCCGGGCTTCTCCCTGGCCGACTACCTGCTGGGCCGCTGCGAGATAGAGGCCGCGGCCCAGCAGGTGGGCACCGACAGCGGACCGGGCGGGGCGGGCGGGCTGTACGTCGTACCGGCCCGGACCGGGACGGCCGCCCTGCGCGAGATCATGACCAGCGGGTACGACGTGGGGATGCTCCCGGAGGGCTTCGAGCGGCTGGCCCGCCACCTCGCCCTCGACGTGCTGCTCCTCGACACCCACGCCGGGCTCAACAACGAGTCGGTGACGGCCATGGCCAGCGCCGACGTACTGATGATCATGGCGCGGGCCGACCGGATCGACCTCTCCGGCGTCGAGGAGACCATCGCCCTCGCCGGGCGCCTGCCCTGCCGGCGGACCCTGGTGCTGAGCATGGCCCCCGCCGGCCTCGACCGGGAGGCGGCCCGCCGGCGGGCGCAGGAGGTCTACGGTGCGCCCTTGGCCGGAATCCTTCCGTACTCGCCGGAAATGGCGGCCCTGTACGGGGAGCGCATATTCGCAGAAGCCCATCCCGACCACCCCCTGGTCGGTGAATTCCGCACCATCATCTCGGCGTTGGACGCACGTGACGAAGTATCGCGGGCCTGACGTCGTCCCCTTACGCCCCTTGCGAGGGGCGTGTTGAATCGGCAGCGAATCCAGAACAAGGAGAGAATCATGAAGATTCTCGTCGTCATGACGGCCAAGGCCACCCTCCACCTGCTGGACGGCGAACAGCATCCCTCGGGATTCTGGGCCGAGGAATTCGTCGTCCCCTACCAGCTGTTCAAGGCCGCCGGTCACGCCGTGGACGTCGCGACCATCGGCGGTCAGGCGCCCACGGTCGACCAGACGAGCATCGACCCCCAGTTCCTGCAGTGGGTCCGCCCCCAGGGTTCGCCCGACGAGGACGCGGCCAACGCCGCCGAGTACGTCCGGGTCATCGAGAACACCCCCCAGCTGAAGGCCCCGATCGCCCTGGAGTCCCTCACCGAGAAGGACATCGCCGACTACGACGGCGTCTACGTCAGCGGCGGCCACGGCGCCATCGGCGACCTGCCCAAGTCCGACGAACTCGCGCAGATCCTGCGCTGGGTCATCGCGCAGGACAAGCCGCTCGCCACCGTCTGCCACGGCCACACCTCGCTGCTCGCCCTGCGCGACGGCGAAGGCCGCTGGCCCTTCGAGGGCTACCGGATGACGGCCTTCTCGCACAGCGAGGAACTGGTCACCAACATGGCCGGCCGGCTCCCGCTGATCCTGGAGGTCGAGCTCACCCGGCTCGGCGCCCGGTACGAGAAGGCCGAGGCGATCTGGGACTCGCACGTGGTCGTGGACCGGAAGCTGACGACAGGCCAGAACCCGTACTCCTCCAAGGCCCTCGCCGAGACGTTCCTGACACAGCTCGCGAAGGGCTGACCGCAGCCCCCGCACCCGAATCCGGAAGGCAGCCATGACACAGCGCGCGCTCAGCGACCAGCCCCTGGCCAACCCCGGGAAGTTGTTCATCGGCGGCAGATGGGTCCCGGCCCGGGACGGCCGCACCGAGCCGGACATCAGCCCCGTGGACGGCCAGGAGATCGTGCCGGTGGCCCAGGCCGCCGCCACCGACGCGGACGCGGCCGTGGCCGCTGCCCGCCGGGCGTACGAGGAAGGTCCGTGGAGCAGACTGTCGGCCCAGGAGCGCGCGCTGCGGCTGAACCGGGTCGGCGAACTCATCGAGCGCGACCTGGAGGAGATCGCCCTCCTGGAGACCGTGGACATGGGCAAGCCGTTCGCCTTCTCCAGCACGGTCGACGCCCCCATGGCGGCCCAGCTCATGCACTACTACGCCGGCGCGGTGACCCGCGTCGACGGCTCCTCGCGGGCCCCGGCCGGCGGGCAGCTCGCCTACACCCTGCGCGAACCGCTGGGCGTGGTCTGCGCGATCACCCCGTTCAACTTCCCGCTGCTGCTGTCGATGACGAAGATCGCGCCGGCCCTCGCGGCGGGCAACACGGTGGTCCACAAACCCTCCCCGGCCACCCCGCTCACCGCCCTGAAGATCGCGGAGCTCTTCCAGGAGGCGGAAATACCCGACGGCGTGTTGAACGTCATCACCGGTCCCGGCGTGGAACTGGGGGAGACCCTCACCGGCCATCCGGGCATCGACAAGATCGCGTTCACCGGCTCCACCGCCGTCGGCCAGTCCATCATCCGCAAGTCGGCCGGCACCCTGAAGAAGGTCACGATGGAACTCGGCGGGAAGTCCGCCAACATCGTCTTCGCCGACGCGGACCTCGACGCCGCCGAGGAACTCGCCTTCTTCGGCATCTACTACAACAAGGGCGAGATCTGCACCGCCGGCTCCCGCCTGCTGCTCCAGCGCCCCATCCACGACGAACTGGTCGAACGCCTCGTCCGCAGGGCCGCCGCGCTCAAGCCCGGAGACCCGCGGGACCCGGAAACCCTGTTCGGACCCCTGGCCCACCGCGGACAGTTCGACAAGGTCAGTTCCTACATCGAGGTGGGCGAGAAGGAAGGCGCGGTCCTGCGCACCGGCGGCTCCGGCTGGACCCCGGAGGGCGCCTCCAGCCAGGGCCTGTACTTCCTGCCGACGGTCTTCACCGGGGTCGACAACGGCATGCGGATCGCGCAGGAGGAGATCTTCGGGCCGGTCCTGTCGATCATCCCCTTCGACACCGAGGAGGACGCCGTGCGCATCGCCAACGACAGCGCGTACGGCCTCGCCGCCGGAGTCCACACCAAGGACCTGCGCCGGGCCCACCGGGTCGCCTCGCAGATCAAGGCCGGCACGGTCTGGGTGAATTGTTACAACCAGTACGACCCCTCCGTGCCCTACGGCGGCTACAAGGCCTCCGGCTACGGCCGCGAGTGCGGCCCGGAATCCCTGGAGAGCTACACCCAGACCAAGTCGGTCTGGATCGGCATGGACTGAGACCGGCGTCGGCCCGGCCACCCCGTTCACCCCGGCCACCCCGTTCACCCCGTTCACCCCGTTCACCCCGTTCACCCCGTTCACCCCGGCCACCCCGGTCACCCCTTCCCGAGGAGCGTCATGCGGACAGGAATCATCGGCACCGGCCGGATCGGCTCGACCCTCGCCAGGATCCTCGTGGCGGCGGGCCACGAGATCGTCGTCGCGGGCGCCCACGGCCCCCAGAGCCTCGGACCGCTCCTGGCCGAACTGGGACCGACGGCCTCGGCGGCGCACCCCGCCGAGGCCGCCGCCCGGGCCGACCTCGTGGTGCTGATGGTGCCCTTCGACGGCGTACGGGGACTGCTCCCGCCGCACGCCGTCCAGGACAAGGTGCTCGTGGACGCCACCAACGCCTTCGGCGGCCCCGGAACCCCGGCCGACCTCGGCGGCCGCGGCTCCAGCGACCTCGTCGCCGAGTGGTACCCCGGCGCCCAGGTCGTGAAATCCCTCAACACCATGCATTTCGAAACGCTCGCCGTCGCCGGCACCGCACCGGGAGAACGCCTGGCGCATTTCACCGCGGGCGACGACGTGAAAGCGAAGGAAATCGTCGCGGGAATCATCTCGGACCTGGGATTCGCACCCGTCGACACCGGCCCGCTGCACTCCGGAGGAATTCTCCAGCAGCCCGGCGGGCCCCTCTTCAACCGGCCGCTCACGGAAGCGCAGGCGCTGGCATGGATATCACACTGAATGTGAACGGCAGATCGGAGCAGTTCCCGGCGCAGCCGAACGAACTCCTCGTGGAACGGCTCCGCGAAGGCCTCGGCCTCACCGGGACCAAGGTCGGTTGCGACACCGGCCAGTGCGGCACCTGCGTGGTCCGGCTCGACGGGAAGTCCGTCAAGAGCTGCCTGATCCTCACCGCCTCGGCCGCCGGCTCCGAGGTCACCACCATCGAGGGCGTCACCACCCCCGGCGGGGAACTCACCGGCCTCCAGGAGGCGCTGCGCCAGGAGCACGGCACCCAGTGCGGGTTCTGCACCCCCGGCATGGTGATGGCACTCGGCGAGCTCGTCGACTCCACCGCCGGCGGCGAGGCCCCCACCGAGCCCGAGATCCGCGAATGGCTGACCGGCAACCTCTGCCGGTGCACCGGCTACCACAGCGTCGTCCGCGGCGTACAGCTCGCCTGCGAGACCGCAAGACAGGAGGTGTGAGGACATGACCGCCGTGACGGGGGAGACACCGACGACCGGGAGTGGCGTGCTCGGACAGCCGCTCGACATCCGGGAGGATCCGCAGCTGCTGCGCGGCGAAGCGAAGTACGTGGCCGACATCGACCTGCCGGGAACCGCCCACATGGCGATCCTGGGCAGCCCGGTCGCCCACGCGAGGATCCTGTCCATCACGACCAAGGCGGCCGAGCAGATGCCCGGCGTCCTCAAGGTGGCCACCGCCGCGGACTTCACCGACGTGATGCCGCTGCCCTGCATCTGGATACCCGGCGGCGTCGAGAGCCACTTCCCGCCCCACCCCTACGGACTTCCGGGCGCCCGCCCGGTCCTCACCGGCGACGCCGTGCGCCACGTCGGCGACCCCATCGCCGTGGTCGTCGCCGAGACCCCGCGCCAGGCCGCCGCCGCTCTCGCCGCCATCTCCGTCGAGTACGAGCCGCTGCCCGTGGTCACGCGCGCCGACGAGGCCCTCGCCGAGGGCGCGCCCCAGCTCCACGAGGCCGTCCCGGGCAACCTGAACGCGTACTGGACCTGCGGCGACAAGGACCGCACCGACGCGGCCATCGCCGAGGCCGAGGTCACGGTCGAGCTGGACCTGGTGAACCAGCGGACCATCAACAGCCCCATCGAGCCCCGCGGCGCGGTCGGCGACTACAACGCGGCCACCGGCGAGTACACCCTCTACGCCTCCACGCAGGGCCCGCACAACCACCGGTTCCTGCTGTCCGCCCTGGTCCTCGGCATCCCCTTCAACAAACTCAGGGTGATCGCCCCGACCGTCGGCGGCAGCTTCGGCACCAAGGGGTACCTGTACCCCGACATGGCACTGGTCCTGCTGCTCTCCAAGGCCCTGGGCCGGCCCGTGAAATGGGTCGACACCCGCACCGGCCTGATGAACTCGACCGTCCAGGGCCGCGACCACCGCCAGCACGTCACCCTCGCCGGCACCCGCGACGGCCGCATCACCGCCGTGCGCGCCACCAGCTACGCCAACCTCGGCGCGTACCCCTCCACCATCGGCCCCGGCGTCGCCACCGCCCTGATGGGACGCTCCATCAGCGGCATGTACGACATCCCCGCCGCCTTCTGCGAGGTCTACGCCGCCTTCACCAACACCGTCTCGCTCGGTGCCCAGCGCGGCAGCGGGCGCGCCGAGGCCGCCTTCCTCATGGAACGGCTCGTCGACCGGTACGCCTCCGAGATCGGCATGGACCCGGCGGAGGTCCGCCGCAGGAACCTGGTGCCGCAGGAGAAGTTCCCGTACGACAACGGCCTCGGCTGGACCTACGACTCCGGGAACTACCGGCCGAACTTCGACAAGGCGCTGGAGCTCGCCGGCTACGCGGACATGCCCGCCCGCAAGGCGGAGGCCCGCACCCGGGGCAAGCGCCTCGGTGTCGGCCTCGCCACCTACGTCGCCATCTGCGGGGTCGGCCCCTCCACCCGGATGTCCCAGGAGGGCATGCTCGGCGGCACCTGGGAGAGCGCGAACATCCGCGTCCACCCGACCGGCGAGGTCACCGTCACCGTCGGCTCGGCCTCCACCGGCCAGAGCCACGCCACCGTCTTCGCCCAGGTCGCCGCCGACGAGCTGGGCATCGACCCGTCGAGCGTCCAGGTCTTCGAGGGCGACACCATGAAGGCCCCGTACGGCCAGGGCACCTACGGCTCCCGCTCCTACAGCATGGCCGCGCCCGCTGTCGCCCTCACCGCCCGCAAGATCAAGGCCAAGCTGGTCCGGGCCGGGGCCGTCTTCCTGGGCATTCCCGAGGAGAAGGTCGTCTACGAGGCCGGCGGGGTCCACGAAGAGGGCAACGCGGAGAACGCCAAGACGTTCGCCGAACTCGCGATGGCCATGTGGTACGGCTGGGGGCTGCCCCCCGAGATCGAACCGGCCCTCGACGAGACCACCCACTTCGACCCGCCGGACTTCAACTACCCCTTCGGGACGCACGTCGCGGTCGTCGAGGTCGACGAACTCACCGGCGAGACCGAGGTGGTGGCCTACACCGCCGTCGACGACGCCGGCCACATCGGCAACCCGAGGATCGTGCACGGCCAGATCGAGGGAAGCATCGTGCACGGCCTCGGCCAGGCCCTCATGGAGGCAGCCGAGTACGGCGAGGACGGACGGCTCATCAGCTCCGACCTGAACCACTACGCCCTGCCGCGCGCCGCCGACGTGCCGTTCTTCTCCATCGACAAGACGGTCACGCCCACCCCGCACAACCCGCTCGGCGCCAAGGGCGCCGGCGAGATCGCCACCGTCCCGCCCGCAGCGGCCGTCGTCAACGCGGTCGTCGACGCCCTCGGCGACCTCGGCGTCCTGCACATCGACATGCCGCTCACCCCCGAGAAGGTCTGGCGCGCACTGAGAGGGGAAGCCCGGTGATCCTCACCGCGTTCGACTACGTCCGGCCCGTCGGCCTCGACGAGGCGCTCACCCTGCTCTCCGGGACCCGCGGCGCCCGGGTGCTCGCCGGCGGCCAGAGCCTCCTGCCCGACCTGCGCGCCGGCGCCGAACGGGCCCGGCTGCTGGTCGACGTACGGCACCTGGAGGAGCTGCGCGGCATCGCCGTCGAATCCGACGGCCGGCGGCTGCGGATCGGCGCGCTCACCACGCTCGCCGAACTCGCCGCGCACCCCCTCGTGCTCGCCGGGGCGCCCGAACTGGCCGCCGCGGCCCGCGCCAACGGCGACCCCCAGGTCCGCAACCTCGGCACCGTCGGCGGGAACCTCGCCGCCGGCGGGCGGGCCACCGACCTGCCGGTCGCCGCCATCGCCGCCGACGGGGCCGTGGAACTGGCCGGGCGCGGCGGGCGCAGGACGGTGACCGCCGAGGAGTTCGCCGCCACCGGAGCCCCCGCCGCCACCGTCGTCACCGCCCTGCTGGTGCCGGCCGCCGGTCCGGCCGGGGCCTTCGAGAAGACCGCCGACCGGGCCACCCGCTACCCGATCGCCGCCACCGCCGTACGGATCACCCCCGACGGGCCGCGCATCGCGGTCACCGGGGCCACCCCGCGCGCGCTGCGGCTGCGACGGGTGGAGGACCGGCTGCGCGGCGGCCCGTACACCACGGACGCGGTGCTCGCGGCCTTCCGAGCCGAGCCCCGGGAGCTCTTCGTCCCCGGACGCGGCACCTCGGCCGAGTACCTCGGCCATCTCGCGGGGGTCCTGACGGCCCGCGCCTTGCAGAGGGCGGAACAGGCCACCGCCTGACCGCCCGTCACGGGGGAGTTGAAGCAGTGGAACCGTACCGGACGACCACGGGGACGGCGGTGCAGCCGACCGCGCACGCGGCCGGAGCGCAGCCCGGGGGCTCGGGCTTCTGGGTGGTGGGGGCGGTCCTCGTCCTGCTCATGCTCTCCTCCTCCGTCCCCTCCGCCCTCTACGTGCTCTACCAGCAGAGATGGGGGCTGTCCTCGGGCACGATCACGGTGGTCTTCGCCCTGTACGCGGTCACCGTGCTCGCCGGACTCCTGCTGTTCGGGTCCCTGTCCGACACCCTCGGCCGGCGCCCCGTCCTCGGCGCCGGCCTGGTCCTGGCGATCGTCTCGATGGGACTGTTCGCCGGGGCCCAGGGGCTCGGGCTGCTGCTCGCCGCCCGCGCCGTGCAGGGGCTCGCCGTGGGCCTCGCCACCGGGGCCATGGGCGCGGCCCTGCTGGAACTCAGCCCGCGCACCCGGCCCGCGCTCGGCGCCCAGGTCAACAGCGCGGGTCCGACCGTCGGCATCGGGCTCGGCGGGATCGGGGCCGGACTGCTCGTGCAGTACGCGCCCGCGCCCACCGTCCTGAGCTACCTGCTGCTCGTGGTGGCCTTCGCCGTCACCCTGGTGGGCGTGGTCCGGATGCGTGAGAGCGCTCCCGGGGCGGGCGGCCGGCTGCGGGTGGTCCCGCACCGGATCCGGGTGCCGGCCGGCGCCCGCCGCCGGTTCGGCATCCTCGTCCTGACCATCGTCGCGGTGTGGTCCGTCGGCGGCTTCTACCTCTCCCTCGGCCCGCACCTGGCCCTCTCCCTGCTCCGCTCCACCAACTACCTCGTCGGCGGGGCCACCGTCGCCCTCCTCGCGGGCGCCGCCACCGTCGCCCAGCTGGTGCTCGGCCGCACCGAGGCGCTGCGCACCGCCGTCCTCGGACTGCTCGGGCTGCTCGCCGGGCTGGCGCTCGTACTGCTGGCCCTGGGGATCGGCTCGGCACCCGTGTTCCTGGTGGCCACCGCGGTGCTCGGCAGCGGGTGGGGGGCCGCCTTCCTCGGGTCCTTCCGGGCGCTGTCCGCGCTCGCCGACCCGGCCCACCGCGGCGAACTGACCGCCGCCGTATACGTCTTCGCGTACCTGGCCATGAGCGTGCCGGCGGTGCTCGCCGGGATGCTCACCAACATCCACGGGCTGCACCGCACCTCCGTCGGCTTCATGGCCGCCGTCGCCGCGGTGTGCGCACTGGCACTGCTGGCCACCTTGCGGCTGGCCGCCCGCACCCGGTCCGAGGGGAGCACCGCATGAACGGCGCGGACATCGCAGCGTCCGACCTGAGGTCGGCCCTGCACGGACTCGAGATCTTCGCCGGACTCACCGGGGAGCAGCTGGACTGGCTGGTCTCGGTCTCCGAGCCGCGGGTCCTCGCCGACGGGGAGGTGCTCTTCCGGGACGGCGAGGAGGCGGACCGCTTCCACGTGCTGCTCTCGGGCGGGCTCGTCGTCACCAAGGTGGTCGACGGCCGCGAGGAGGTGTTGACCCGGCACTCCACCGAGGAGGAGAGCGCCGCGGCCGAGGACCACGACGGCAAGCCGTCCGCCGCACACCGGTTCACCGGGGAACTGCCGCTGCTCACCGAGGGCTCCTACGTGGCCACCGCGGCCGCGAGCGGACCGTCGACCACCGTCGTGGCGTACGACCGGCCGGTCTTCTTCGAGATGCTCTCCCGCTGCCACGGGGTCGCCGCGGTCCTGCTGCCCGTGCTGGCCTGGCGGATCAAGTCCTCCGAGGTCCAGGCCCGCAAGCGGGCCACCGTGGAGGCGCTCGGGACCCTCGCCGCCGGGCTCGCGCACGAACTGAACAACCCGGCGGCCGCCGTGGCCCGCGCCGCCCAGGAACTGGCCCCGGCCCTGGACCGGCTCACCCGTACCGCCCACGCCTGGGGCGCCGCCGCCACGGGCGCGGAGCGCTCCGTACTCGACCGGCTCGCCGAGGAACTGGACAAGATGCCGCCGCCGGTGACCACCGACCCGCTCGCCCAGGCCGACGCCGAGGAGGAGATCGCCGACTGGGCCGAGGAGGCCGGCACCGAACGGCCCGGCCTGCTCGGCTCGGGGGTCTCGGACCTCGGGCTCGAACTGGACTGGCTGCGGGAACGGCTGGAGGGGATCGGCGAACCGGCCCTCGCCCCGGCCCTGGACCACCTGGCCGCGCTGCTGGAGATCCGCTCCCTCGCCGCGGAGCTGCGGGCCGCCGGCCCGCGGATCTCCCAACTCGTCTCCGCCACCCGGGATTACGCCAATCTCGACCGGGCCCCCGAGCAGCGGTTCAAGGTGACCGACGGACTGGAGAACACCCTGGTCGTGCTGCGTGCGAAGCTCGCGGGCATCACCATCGTGCGCGCGTACGAAGACGGTCTGCCCGAACTGACGGGCTATCCGAGCGAGTTGAACCAGGTGTGGACCAACCTCGTCGCCAACGCGGCCGAGGCCATGGAGGGCGCCGGGGTCCTCACCCTGCGCGTACGCGCCGAGGGCGTGTGCATGGTCGTGGAGATAGCGGACACCGGCAGCGGCATCCCCGAGGAATCCCTGCCGAGGATCTTCGAACCCTTCTACACCACCAAGGACGTGGGCAAGGGCACGGGCCTGGGGCTGCACCTCAGCTACCGCATCGTGACCCAGCGCCACCACGGCTCCATCACGGCCCGCTCGCGCCCCGGCGAGACCCGGATGGTCGTCCGGCTGCCCTTCGCCGGCAGCGCACAGGCCTGCGCCCCGGCCGCCGACGGCCCCGCAGACGCACCACCCGCCGCCACCCGTCCCACCACCCGTTGACGGAATGGAGTCGACATGGCCAAGTACGACATCTCCAAGCTCCACCCGGTGTTCGTCCGCCAGATGGAAGCCCTCGCCGCCCTCGACATCGAGGCGGTGATGAAGAACTACACCGACGACGCCGTGCTGCTCCGCTTCGAGGGGGTCTCGGTCGGCATCGAAGCGGTTCGCGAGACGTTCACCGGCTATCTCACGGTGAAGCCCACCCTCGTCGAACTCCAGGAGTACATCGAGACCGAAGACACCATCTTCTACCGGGCGATCATGAACCTCAACGGCGAACCGGAGCACGCGTTCGGGACACTTGTGGTCCGCGATGGCCGAATCTGGCGGCAGACAGCCGGATTCGGCGGCTGAACTCCGAAATCTGGGTAGCGTGTGCGGGGAGGGCGGGGATGTGCGCGCCCTCCCCGTATGCGTCGGCAGCGTAGATATATGCACGGAGCGGAAATGGGGAGGTCATGGAACGCGAAACCGGGCGGGTCGAGGCTTTCAGTGACGGAGTATTCGCCATCATCATCACCATCCTCGTCCTGGAGCTGGAGGCTCCGGAAGAAAAGGGTTGGTCGGGATTCTGGCACGGCGTGCGGGAACAGTGGCCGCATTACGCCGCCTATGTCGTGAGTTTCCTCATCATCGGTGTGATGTGGGTGAACCACCACACCATCTTCAGCCACCTCAAGCGGGTCGACCGGGCCCTGCTCTTCCTGAATCTCCTGGTGCTGATGGTGGTGTCGGTGATCCCGTACACCACCAACGTCCTCGCCGAGCACCTCATGGACGACGGCGGGTCCGCCAGTGCCGCGGCGGTGCTGTACAGCGCCATCACCGTGGCCTACGCCTTGGCGTTCCTGCTCTTCTGGTGGTACGTCACCCGCGTCGGCCACCTCTTCCACGACCACGTGGACAAGGACGGCGCGCGCGCCACCCGGGTGCGATTCGGCCTCGGCGCCATCGCCTACCCGCTCACCGTGGCCCTTGCCTTCTTCTCGGCGCCGCTCACACTCGTCGCCCACTTCCTGATCGCGCTCTACTATGCGGCGAACCAGATCCCCATCCCACTCGTGGTAGAGGAAGAGCGGCTCGAAACTGCCAGCGACCTCAGGAAGTAGCCGCCGGGGCCTACGGCCGTTCTTCACGGTCAAGTAGGGTATTGGATCTAGCTGGTCGCGGGGGAGGCCCAGATGGCTCGCGTAGTCCTGCCGGAGGAATCCACGAAGGAAATCTCCGAATTGATCGACGTACTGATCTCTCTGCTCTTCGAGTCCTTACCCCGGCGGGACCAGCGAAACTGGGCCCGCGTTTATCTGAACGGCCTCGTGCGGACCAGCGGGAAGAAAACAATCCGTAACATCGCCGGAACAGGGGCCAGTTCCGTCGAGCAGAGCCTCCAGCAGTTCATCAGCAAGTCCCCCTGGGACTGGACCCCGGTCCGCCGCTCCCTCGCCCAGCACCTAGAACGCACCGCACAGCGCCCCCTGGCCTGGGTGCTCCAGCCCATGGTCATAGAGAAGGCCGGAGACCGCTCGGTCGGCGTCGGCCGGCAGTTCGTGCCCCAGCTGGGCCGCACCGCCAACTGCCAGCAGGCCAGTGGGATCTGGCTCGCCTCCAGCGAGGCCAGCTTCCCGGTCGAATGGACCCTCACCCTCCCCGGGCCCTGGACGACCGAACTCCTGCGCCGCCGCGCCGGCATCCCCGACACCGCCCGCTCCCTCACCCCCGCCCAGGACGCCGTGCACGCCGTCCAGCGGATGGCCGCCGGCTGGCAGCTCCAGCGCCGGCCCGTGGTGATGGAGGTCGCCAACTCCGACCTGCCCCAGAGCGTCGAGTCCTTCGTCCTCCAGGACATCCCCTTCGTCTTCAAGGTCGACGGCTCCCTGCCGGTCTCCTTCGGCGGCGCCGGGCGGCACAAACCCGGACCGCACACCGCGCCCGCCCGCGAACTCATCGACTCCCTGCGCTCCCAGCGCCGCGTCGTCGAATGGACCAGGCACGGCGGCGCCGAGGGAGCGGTCACCCTGCTCACCTCCGCCTCCATCCTCGCCACCCCCGCCGAGGACCGCCTCCTGCCCGCCCCGACGACCCCGCTGCTGCTCGTCGGAGCCTGGAGCGAATCCGCCCTGCTGCCCACCGAGTTCTGGATCACCAACATCGGCGACCGGCCGCTCGCCCAGCTCTTCCTCCTCGCCAAGCTCACCGACCGCGTCTCCCTCGACTTCGCGGAGACCTGCGAAGCCGTGGGCATCCGTGACTTCGAGGGCCGCTCCTTCCGGGGCTGGCACCACCACGCCACCCTCGCCAGCGTCGCCCACGCCGCGAAGCTCCTGGGCACGCGCGGCCCGGAACCCGACTCCCGCCCCGTGCCCGCCCGGCCCGCCGCGGGCCGGGCCCCCGCACCCCTCGCGGCCCGGCCCCCCGCCATCCGCCCGGGGCCCCCGCCCGCACTGCCCGCACGCGCGTACACCCCCGGCCAGACCGCCCGCCGCGAATACATCCGCTGATGCTCGACATCGCCGAAGAGCTACGCGCGTGGTATGCCGCGCAGCGGGAATTCGCCCTCGCCACCGTCGTCTCCGTCACCGGGAGCGCCCCGCGCGGCCCCGGCGCCTCGCTCGCCGTCGACGACCGCGGCACCGCCCTCGGCTCCCTCTCCGGAGGCTGCGTCGAATCCGCCGTCCACGAGCTCTGCCTCGACGCCATCGCCTCCGGCGAAGGCGGCCTGCACCGCTTCGGCTACAGCGACGACGACGCCTTCGCCGTCGGCCTGACCTGCGGAGGCGTCCTCGACGTACTGATCACCCCGGTCCGCGGGGCCGACCCCGTGCGGCCCGTCATCCACCGCGTGCTCGACGCCACCGCCGGCGGCGCCAGAGCGGCCCTAGCCAGGGTCGTCTCCGGCCCCCCGGCCCAGCTCGGCGGGGCACTGGCCGTCCACGCCGACGGCTCCTACGAGGGCGGACTCGGCGCGGGCCCCGCACTGGACCGGGCCGCCGCCCTGCGCGTACGGGGACTGCTGGCCGCCGGGCGCACCGGGACCGCCGAGCTCGGCACGGCCGGCGGACTGTGCGGGGAGCCGCTGACCCTGCTCGTCGAGTCGGCCGCCGAGCCGCCCCGGCTCCTCGTCTACGGGGCCATCGACTTCGCCGCCGCCCTGGCCCGGATCGGCGCCTTCCTCGGCCACCGGGTCACCGTGTGCGACGCCCGGCCCGTCTTCGCGACCCCCGCCCGCTTCCCCGACGCCGACGAGGTCGTCGTCGACTGGCCGCACCGCCACCTGGCCGCGGAATGGGACGCCGGACGGCTGGACGCCCGTACCGCCGTCTGCGTCCTGACCCACGACGCCAAATTCGACGTACCGCTGCTGGAGCTGGCGCTGCGGCTGCCCCTCTCCTACGTGGGCGCCATGGGGTCACGGCGCACCCACGTCGAGCGGACCCGGCGGCTGCGGGAGGAAGGCGTCCCGGACCGGGCCCTGGCCCGGCTGCGCTCACCCATCGGCCTCGACCTGGGCGGCGCCACGCCCGAGGAGACGGCCCTGTCCATCGCCGCCGAACTCACCGCCGTCCGGCACGGCGGATCCGTCCGCCCACTGGCCCGACGCACCGGTCCGGTGCACCGGAGGACCAAAGTCCCGTAGGAAAGAACCACCCGGCCCGGAATGTCCTGGACGATCTACCCGGGCGGCATAAACGCCAGGCCATGGGAGAATGAAGTACGTGCGTTTCCTCGGCTGACAGGGTCGGGGCACCTCCGATCGACTGGGATGTTCAGCACGTGCGTTTCCTCAATGACTCGAAGCCGCCGTACGACCTGACGTACGACGATGTGTTCATGGTGCCGAGCCGCTCCGCGGTGGGTTCCCGCCAGGGCGTGGACCTCTCCTCGCCCGACGGCACCGGCACCACCATTCCGCTGGTCGTGGCGAACATGACCGCCATCGCCGGCCGCCGGATGGCCGAGACGGTCGCGCGCCGCGGCGGCATCGTCGTCATCCCCCAGGACATCCCGATCGAGGTCGTCACCGACGTCATCTCCTGGGTGAAGACCCGCCACCACGTGCTCGACACCCCGATCACGCTGGCGCCCACCCAGACCGTCGCCGACGCGCTGTCCCTGCTGCCCAAGCGCGCCCACGGCGCCGGCGTCGTCGTCGACGGCGAGGGCCGCCCGATCGGCGTCGTCACCGAGCACGACCTGACCGGCGTGGACCGCTTCACCCAGCTCTCCGAGGTCATGTCGAAGGAGCTGCTGCTCATCGACGCCGACATCGACCCGCGCGAGGCCTTCAACAAGCTCGACGCAGGCCACCGCAAGCTGGCCCCGGCCGTCGACAAGGACGGCAAGCTCGTCGGCATCCTCACCCGCAAGGGCGCCCTGCGCGCGACCCTCTACACCCCGGCGACCGACGCCAACGGCAAGCTGCGGATCGCGGCCGCCGTCGGCATCAACGGCGACTTCGTGCAGAAGGCCAAGCAGCTGCTCGACGCGGGCGTGGACACGCTCGTCATCGACACGGCCCACGGCCACCAGGAGTCGATGATCAACGCGATCAAGGCCGTCCGCGCGCTGGACCCGCAGGTCCCGATCGTCGCGGGCAACATCGTCGCCGCCGAGGGCGTGCGCGACCTGATCGAGGCCGGCGCGGACATCATCAAGGTCGGTGTGGGCCCCGGCGCCATGTGCACCACCCGCATGATGACCGGCGTGGGCCGCCCGCAGTTCTCCGCGGTGCTGGAGTGCGCGGCCGAGGCCAAGAAGTTCGGCAAGCACGTGTGGGCCGACGGCGGCGTCCGTCACCCGCGCGACGTGGCGATGGCGCTGGCCGCCGGCGCCTCGAACGTGATGATCGGCTCCTGGTTCGCCGGTACGTACGAGTCCCCGGGCGACCTCCAGCAGTCGGCCGAGGGCCGCCTGTACAAGGAGTCCTTCGGCATGGCGTCCGCGCGTGCGGTGCAGAACCGCACGTCGGAGGAGTCCGCGTACGACCGGGCCCGGAAGGGCCTGTTCGAGGAGGGCATCTCCACCTCGCGCATGTTCCTGGACCCGGCCCGCCCGGGCGTCGAGGACCTGATCGACTCGATCATCGCGGGCGTGCGGTCCTCCTGCACGTACGCCGGTGCCGGCTCCCTCGCGGAGTTCGAGGAGAAGGCCGTGGTCGGCATCCAGTCCGCCGCCGGTTACGCCGAGGGCAAGCCGCTGCACGCCAGCTGGAGCTAGTCCCGCTTCTTTCGTGGCCCCGGCCCGCCCCTTCCCGGGCGGCGGCCGGGGCCACGGCCGTACCCGGGCGCGGCGCCGTTGCGGGGGCGCTGCCCCCGGACCCCCGGTCCTCAAACGCCGGACGGGCTGGATTTGCCTCCGCCGGCGTTTGAGGCGCGGGGTCTGGGGCGGAGCCCCGGGGAACGGTGGAAGGGCGGGTAGGGGACCTGCTCCGCGCAGCGGCAGCGGCGGTGGGTGCCGGCCCGGGGACCGTTCGGCGTGCGGGGGGACCGTTCGGCGCAGGCGGCCGGCGGATACGCCATGCGGCGGATAACTCGCGGAGCGGGCCGCGGGACGCTCGGGGGACCCGACCCCGAAGGGACACCCCGTGGAACGGACCGACGCGCACGCCCTCGCCCGGCTGCACAGCGAACACGGCAAGGCCCTCTACACCTTCCTCCTCGGCCTCACCTTCGGGGACCGGCACCGAGCCGAGGACCTGCTCCAGGAGACCCTCTTCCGGGCCTGGACCCACCCCGAGGCCCTGGAGAGCACGCACGCGTCCATGCGGCCCTGGCTCTACACCGTGGCCCGGCGCATCGCCATCGACGCCCGGCGGGCCCGCATGGTGCGGCCCGCCGAGGTCGGGCCGGACGCCCTGGAGCACTCCCCGGCCGCCGACGACCGCACCGAGCAGGCCGTCGCCGTACTCGACGTCCGCCACGCCCTGCGATTACTGAGCCCGGACCACCGTGCCGTGCTCCACCAGATCTACTTCCGGGGAGCCTCCGTCGGCGAGGCCGCCGAGGCGCTCGGGGTGCCCGCCGGGACCGTGAAGTCCCGTACGCACTACGCGCTGAGGGCGCTGCGGGCCGCCATGCCCGGCTACGGACCAGGCGGCTCCGCGGGACCCGGCCCCCGCATCGCGGCCTGAGCGGCCACCGCCGCCCGGGAGCGGACCTGGAGCTTGGCCAGGATGTGCGAGACGTGCGTCTGCACCGTCCGGCGGGAGAGGAACAGCACGCTCGCGATCTCCGGGTTGGAGCGGCCCTGCGCCACCAGCAGGGCCACCTTCAGCTCCGCCGGCGTCAGCGCCTCCCAGCCGTTCGACACCCGCCGCCGCGCGGACCGGCTGCCCCGGCGCACGCCCAGGCTGCGCAGCCGGGCGTCGGCCCGGGCGACGTCCCACCGGGCGCCCAGGTCCTCGTACGCCTCCACCGCGCGGGTCAGCGCGGACCGCGAGCCGGCCAGGTCGCCCCGCCAAGCCCGGGCCACCGCCAGGTCCTCCAGGGTGTGGCCCAGCGGCAGCGGCCACCCGGCGCGCCCACCGCGGGCCACGGCCTCCTCCAGGGGCTCCGGATCCTGCGCGAACAGGCCCCGGCAGCGCAGCAGCGCCAGCGCCGGGCCCGGGTACTCCGCGAGCGCCGCGGCCGCGCGTTCGCACGCCGCGACCGCGGCCCGCGCCGTACCGGCCTCCCCGCTCTCCAGCGCGAGGCGGACGATCTCCGACAGCACCCAGGGCCGCTCGTACGCCACCGCCTCCTCCGCACCGTCCTCCAGCACGGGCAGCAGCGCCCGCAGCGCGTCCCCGGGGCGGCCGTCCCGCTCCGCGAGCAGCGCCCGGGCCAGCAACACGTGCGCGGCGTAGCGGCGCGCGGCGGGCCTCTCGAAGACATCGCTCGGGAGCGACGCCAGCTCCGCGCCCGCCGCCGCGGGCTCGTCGCGGTGCCCCAGTACCAGCGCCCGCAGCCCGTGCACCACCACCGGCAGCCAGCCGTCCGACACGGGCATCGCGCACGCCCGGGCCACTTCGGCGAGGGTCCGGTCCCAGTCGCCCAGCCGGTAGTGGAACTCGGCGAGCCGGGCCCTCGTCACCACCAGCCGCCCCGTCGAACCGGTCCGGACCGCCAACTCCCGTGCCTCGCTCAACGCGGCCTCCACGATCCCCGGCTCGTCGAACCGAAGGTGGCCCTCCGCCTGGTTCGCGAGCAGCAGCAGCCGCATGTCGTTCGCCTCCGGTCCGCGCCGCGCGCAGGCGATCCCCCGCGCGACGTGGCGCAGCGAATCCCGCCCCCGGCCCAGGTGGAACAGGGCGTAGGACATGGCGTGATGGGCCTCCGACCCGCACAGCGGGTCCCCCGACGCCCGCGCGGCCCGCACCACCGGCCCGGCCAGCGCGTACGCCTCGGCGGCCCGGCCCAGGTCGGCGAGGGCCAGCACCCGGCAGGCCTCCAGCCGCAGCCGCAGCACCGCCGAGGGGAACTCCTCCGCCAGCGCCCGCTCGGTCACCTCCAGGGAACGCACCATGTCACCCTGGATCATCAGCGCGGACACCAGCCTGAAGTCCACCGACGCCCGTCGGTCCGGGTCCGTGGTCCGGGCGCGCAGCGCGGCCAGCAACTCCACCGACTCGGGGCGGCGCAGCATCAGCGCCGCGTCCGCCAGGAGCTCCTCCAACGCGTCCCGGGTGTCCGGCTCCCACGCCTCGCCCTGCGCGATGGCCCGCTCCAGCAGCTCCGCCGCCGTCGCCGGAGCCCCGGAGATCAGCGCCGGCGCCGCCTGCGCGAGCCAGCGCACCGCCCACGCGGTGAGGCGACCGCCGCCGAGCAGCCGGCCGGCGGTCCGCACCGGGTCCAGCCCGGCCTCCGCGAAGGCCCGGGCGGCGTCCTGGTGCAGGGCCGCGCGCACGGCCCCCGGGGTCTCGTCGTACAGGGCCCGGCGCAGCGCCGGATGGCGGAAGCGCAGGTCTTCACCGGTGTCCTCCAGCAGCCCGGCCAGCACCGGCTCCTCCAGCTCCGCGAGCAACTCCCGCACGGGCCGCGACCGTACGAGGGCCAGCTCGCGCGCCGTGAACACCGGGTCCAGCAGCGCCGCGTGCCGCGTGACGGCCCGGGCCGGCCCGGAGAGCGGGGCCAGGGCCTGCGCGGCCGTGCCGGGCGGGGCGGACAACTCCGCCTCCGGCAGCGCGAGTTCGACCGACGCGAGGGTGGACTCCAGGGCCCCCGTGCGGGACCAGTGGTCGATCAGCCGCCGCAGGAGGGCGGGATTGCCGCCCGCCAGCGCGGTCGCCTCCCGCAGCCGGGGTCCCGGCACGGCCCCCAGCATCCCGCGCACCAGCTCGGCCGCCTCCGCCGTCGACAACGGGCCCGGCCGGACCGTCCGCCCGCCCGCCGTCACGTACAACGGATCCAGTTCGGGCCGCCGCGGCAGCGGCCTTCGGGTCACGGCCAGCCGCAGCGGCAGCCGCCCGGCGACCGCCCGCCCGGCCAGACGCTGCCACAGCAGCAGGGTGGCCGGGTCGGCCCAGTGTGCGTCGTCCAGTACGAGCAGCAGCGGCCGGTCGGCGCACCAGCGCTCGACCCCGGCCGTCAGCAGGTCCATCGCGGCGAGCAGCGCTCCGCCCGGCCGCGCCGCCTCCTCGACCTCCCGCAGCAGGTCGACGACGGCCGCCCGGCCGGGGCCGCGGGGATGCAGGCACTCCAGGGCCGAGTGCAGCGGAAGCCGTACCGCGAGCGCGTCGGCCGCCGCGTACCGCACGCCGAAGCCCAGGGCCACCGCATCGGCCAGTGCCCCGCGCACCAGGGTGGTCCGGCCGGAACCGGGCTCGCCCTCCACCATCAGCAGGGCGCCGTCGGCGTCGCCGCCCTCCGCTCCCGCGCGCACCCATTCCCGTAACTCGCAACGAAGCTGCTCTCGCCCGACCGTCACGTCGGCGATCCCTCCGGTCATTCGCGCCGGTCACAGGATGGCACGGAAGGGGCCGGTCGGAGAATGCCGCCTCAGAGCCGGGGCGGCTGCGGATCCGTCGGTGAACTGTGCACGCCCGCACGGAACTTGGGGATGCGAAGAGTGACCTTCATGCCGGCGCCCAACCCCGTCTCCATCACCGGACCGTAAGCGTCCCCGTACACCTGGCGGATCCGCTCGTCGACGTTGGGCAGCCCGATGCCCGAGGAGGAGCCGACCCGCTCCCCGGCCAGGATCCGGCGCAGCCGGGCCGGATCCATCCCGATGCCGTTGTCCTCCACGGTGATCACCGCGTCCGGCCCCGCGTCCCGCGCCGTGATCGTGATCCGGCACTCCTGCGTGGAGTCCTCCACACCGTGCTTGACGGCGTTCTCCACCAGCGGCTGCAGGCACAGGAACGGCAGCGCCACCGGCAGCACCTCCGGAGCCACCTGCAGGGTCACCTTCAGCCGGTCCCCGAACCTGGCTCCGGCAAGCGCCAAGTACTGCTCGACGGAGCGCAGTTCGTCGGCCAGGGTGGTGAAGTCGCCGTGCCGCCGGAAGGAGTACCGGGTGAAGTCCGCGAACTCCAGCAGCAGGTCCCGGGCCCGCTCCGGATCGGTCCGCACGAACGAGGCGATCGCCGCCAGGGAGTTGAAGATGAAGTGCGGGGATATCTGCGCGCGCAGCGCCTTGATCTCCGCCTCCATCAACCGGGTCCGCGACCGGTCCAGCTCGGACAGCTCCAGCTGTACCGACACCCACCGCGCGACCTCCGTCGCCGCCCGGACCAGCACCGCCGACTCCCGCGAACCGTAGGCCACCAGCGCGCCCAGCATCCCGTCCTCGCCGGTCAGCGGCGCCACCACCGCCCACTTCAGCGGACAGTCGGGCCGCTGGCACTCCGTCCGCACGCTCTGGCTGCGTCCGGACTCCAGCAGCACCGCCACCCGGGCCATAGCCCGCCGCTGGTGGTGGTCGGCGCCCGGGCCGTCCCAGGCCAGCACCGACTCCCGGTCGGTCAGGCACAGCGCCTCCGTGCCCAGCAGGGAACGCAGCCGCCTGGCCGCCTTGCGGGCGGCGTCCTCCGTCAGCCCGGCCCGCAGCGGGGGAGCGGCCAGCGAAGCCGTGTGCAGGGTGTGGAACGTCGCCCGCTCCACCGGAGTGCCGAGGTCCAGCCCCGCAGCACGCTCCCCGCGCAGGGCGTGCCGGCGGCCCGCCGCCCAGCCCGCGGCCGACAGCAGCGCCGCGCAGGCCACCGCGAGGACGGCGAGGGCCGTCGGGCTCACCGGGCACCCCCCGCCCGCTCCACGGCCAGGTTCTCGGGCAGGTGCAGCCGGGCCAGCGTGGCCGCCGTCCCGGCCGGGATCCGCGAGCGGGTGGCCAGCGACACCGCCACCATCGTCAGGAACCCGAGCGGCACCGACCACACCGCCGGCCAGGCCAGCAGCGCGTGCGTCCAGCCGGCCGGGGCCAGCCCGGCCCGCGTCGCCAGCACCGCGCTCAGCGCCGCCCCGCCCCCGGTGACCAGCCCCGCCACCGCACCCGGCGGGGTCAGACCGCGCCACCAGATGCCGAGCACCAGCAGCGGGCAGAACGACGAGGCCGACACCGCGAAGGCCAGCCCCACCGCGTCCGCGACCGGCACGTCCCGGGCCGCCACGCTGCCCGCCAGCGGCACCAGGATCGCCACGAGCACCGCGACGCGGAAACTGCGCACCCCGCGCGACGGCAGCAGGTCCTGGTGCAGCACCCCCGCCACCGCCATCGTCAGCCCCGAAGCCGTCGACAGGAACGCCGCGAACGCGCCCCCGGCCAGCAGCGCGCCCAGCAGGTCTCCGAGGAGCCCGCCCAGCATCCGCTCCGGGAGCACCAGCACGACCGCGTCCGCGTCACCGGTCAGGGCGAGCTCGGGAGCGTAGATCCGGCCCAGCGCCCCGTACACCGGCGGCAGCAGGTAGAAGGCCCCGACCAGCCCGAGCACCACCAGCGTGGTGCGGCGCGCGGCCCGCCCGTTGGGGCTCGTGTAGAAGCGCACCGCCACGTGCGGCAGGCCCATCGTGCCGAGGAAGGTCGCCAGGATCAGCCCGTACGTCGCGTACAGCCGGTACCCCTCGTGGTCCCCGGACAGTGGCTGGGACCAGCTGGACACGCCCATCCCCGCCTCCGCCCGGGTTTCGGGCACCGGGGTGTCCGGGGTGAACTCCAGGCGCGCGTGGGCCCGTACGGAATGCCGACCGGCGGCCAGGGTCACCGGCTCCCCGTCGTAGGCGCGCCCGTCCACCTGACCGCTCACCGACACGGTGAGCGGCGCCTCCAGCGACAGCCGGACGTCCTCGGCCAGGGTGACGGCGGTGTGCTCGCGGAACACGGCCGGGGCGTCGAAGGAGACGCGCGGCGCGCCGTCCCCGACCCAGGCGGCGACCAGGAAGAAGGCCGGGACGAGCAGCGCCGTGAGCTTCAGCCAGTACTGGAAGGCCTGCACGAAGGTGATGCTGCGCATCCCGCCGGCCGCCACGGCCGCGGTCACGACGACGGCGACGACGACCCCGCCGACCCAGTGCGGGGCGCCGGTCAGGATCTCCAGCGTCAGCCCGGCGCCCTGCAACTGCGGCAGCAGGTACAGCCAGCCGACCCCGACCACGAGGAGCACCGCGGTCCGGCGCACCGCCTGCGACTCCAGCCGGTCCTCGGCGAAGTCGGGCAGCGTGTACGCCCCCGAGCGGCGCAGCGGGGCCGCGACGAGCGCGAGCAGGACGACGTACCCGGCCGTGTAGCCGACCGGGTACCAGAGCATCTCGGGCCCCTGCAACAGCACCAGCCCGGCCACCCCGAGGAAGGACGCCGCGGACAGGTACTCCCCGCTGATGGCCGCGGCGTTCAGGCGGGGGCCGACGGTGCGGGAGGCCACGTAGAAGTCGGAGGTGGTCCGCGATATCCGCAGTCCGAGCGCGCCGAGCGTGACCGTGACCAGGACGACTGCGGTGACCGCGGTCAGCGCGTACGTCTGGTTCACGGGCGGTTCCTTCGGCCGGGGGCGGGGTGAACCGGAGTCTATTTGCGGCCGTCGGTCGGGCAACAGGCGTGATCCGGCCCGTGCGGGCGGGTGGGCGTGGATGCCGCTGCGCGGCAATCCAGCCCGCGCCTGGCGGACCGCATCAGCCAAATCCAGCCCCGCCGGCGATTGAGGCGCGGGGTCCGGGGCGGATCCCCGTGCCGCGGACCCGCACATGGACACACGGCGGGGCCGACCGCAGGTCAGACGGCCGGGTCGTGGTGGTCGGCGCAGTCCCGCAGGGCGATCTCCAGTTCCACGTACGACTCCTCCGCCCGACGGAAGGCCAGCGTCAGAGCGGCCTCCGCCCGCGGCGGCACCTGCTCGCGCACGCCCTCGCGGGCCTCGTAGAGGAGATCGGCCCAGCGGGCGGCCGCACTGCGCAGCCCGGCCAGCAGGGTCTCGGCCTCGGCGGGTCCGGCGGGCCTGGTGGGGGACAGTCCGGTCAGCGCGTCCAGCAGCGCCTGAATTTCGGACATCTCGCTCCTCCCGCGTCCCGCGCCGGAATATGCACGATACGCAGCACCCGTGCCACCGGCGGGCCGTTCACCCCGCCGGATCGCCGTACGCCACTCGCCGTGCGACGAACGGCACGGGAACGCCGCCGGGCGGTCGGGCGGTCGGGCGGTCGGGCGGTCGGGCGGTCGGTCGGGCGGACCGCGGAACAACCGGCGGTCAGCCCGTCGCCTGACGCATCAACAGGTCCCGGAGCTGCCGCGCGTGCCTGCGGCTGACCTGGAGCTCCGCCGAGCCGACCCGGACGCTGGTGGCGCCCGCGTCCAGCCGCAGCTCGTCGATGCGGGCCAGCGCCACCAGGTGGCGGCGGTGGATGCGGACGAACCCGCGCGCCGCCCAGCGTTCCTCCAGCGTGGACAGGGGGATCCGGACCAGGTGGCTGCCCTCGTCGGTGTGCAGGCGGGCGTAGTCGCCCTGCGCCTCGACGTGGGCGATGTCGGCGATGGCCACGAAACGGGTGACCCCGCCGAGCTCGACGGCGATCTGGTCCGCGCCGCGCTCGGAGGAAGCCGGTACGGCGGGCTCGGGCACCGCCGGCCGCTGCGGCGGGGCCACGGGCACCGCCGGCGGTTGCGCCGCGGCGGCCACCGGAGCCGACGCCGGCTGCCGGTCCCGGCCCAACTGCGCGCAGGCCCGCCGGACGGCCTCGGCGAGCCGCTCCGGGCGCACGGGCTTCAGTACGTAGTCCACGGCCTTGAGGTCGAAGGCCTGTACGGCGAACCCCTCGTGCGCCGTGACGAACACGATCAGCGGCGGCCGCGCGAACCCGGCCAGCAGCCGTGCGATGTCCAGCCCGGTCAGCCCGGCCATGTGGATGTCGAGGAACACCACGTCGATGCCGTCGGCCCCGTCGGGCCCGGCCTCCAGCGCCCGGGTGATCCGGCGCAGGGCCTCGGTGGCGTCCGAGGCGCCCTCCGCGCTGTGCACCCGGGGATCGGAGCGCAGCAGGTAGAGGAGCTCCTCCAGGAGCGGTTTCTCGTCGTCGACGGCCAGTACGCGCAGCATGCGGCCGAGTGTAGAGAGCGGCCCGCCGGGGCGGAACGGTACGCGGCCCCCGCCCCTGGGGAGGGGTGGGGGCGGGGACCGCGCGGATCGGGGGAGCGGAGGGCGGCTACTGGACGGTGATGAGCTTGCCCTCGGGGGAGACGGCGTACCAGGTGCCGCCGACGCCCTGCCCGTTGATGTCGCCGGGCTTCTTGTCGCCCGTGAAGGTGTAGACGGGCCAGCAGTCGACGGCCTGCTGCTTCTTGCCGTCGGGGCGGTCCAGGACGGAGTAGCCCTTCTCCACGATGCCCTTGGCGTTGGCCTTGTCCACCGGCGGCACCACCGGCCACTTGGCGACGCAGTCACCGGTGCACTTGGACTCCATCGGCCACGCGGTGTCCGGCTTGAACCGGTAGACCGTCATGCCCTTGCCGTCGACGATGTGGTCGCCCAGCTTCGGGTCCTTCGCCACCGACAGCCCCGCGCTCGCGTCGGCCTGGGCCGGAGTACCCGCACCCGGCGCCGCCTTCGCGGCCTTCTTGCCGTCCGGTGCGAAGGCGAACCACACCCCGCCGACGCCCTGGCCGTTCACATCGCCGGCCTTGGCGTCCTTGTTGAACCGGTACGCGGGCCAGCCGGCCACCGTCAGCTGCTTCGTGCCGTCGCCGCGCACGACCTCGCCCAGCAGCGACGGGTCCATGCCCGCGGCCGCGGTGACGTCGCCCGCGGCGACCACCGGCCACGTCTTCGCGCAGTCCCCTTCGCAGTTCGACTTCGGCGGCTTCGCCGTGTCCTTGTCGAAGCGGTAGAGGGTCAGACCGGCGGCGTCGGTCAGCACCGGACCGAGCTGCGCGTTGTCGCCGATGGCCAGCTGCCCGGCCGACTTGGCGGCCGGCGCGCCTTCCGCCGCGGGGGCCGCGTAGGAATCGGCGCCGGCCGGCTTGACGTAGTCCGCGGCCTTGTCGTCGTTCGGGCCGCAGGCCGTCGCCGCGAGGGCGACGGCGATCACGGCCGCGGCCAGGGTGGTTCCGCGCTTGATGCCCATTTTGATCTCTCCCACATCGTGTCCGTCGTGTCCGCCGCCCGCGTTCTTTCCGAAGCGGCGGCAACTTGCCCAGGACACGCCCCGGAGGCGGCGAACCGTTCACCGGGACCGGTGTGGGCTGTTTCACCTACCCGGAGGCGAACCCGGCCCGCCGCAGAGCCGTGACCACAGCGAGGCCGAGGACCCGGTGTCCGGCGTCGTTGGGGTGCAGACCGTCCTCCAGGTGCTCCGGACCGAGCACGTCCCGCCCCGGAAGTACGGCCAGCCGCTCGTCCCCGGCGGCGATCCGGTCCCGCGCGGCCCGCTCCATCGCGTCGCGCAGTGCGCCGAGGGTGGCGCCCAGCCGGTTCGGAGTGCGTTCGGCGTCGGGCCGCAGGACGGGGGAGACCAGCAGCAGCGGGGTCCTGGGGTGGCCCTGGCGGACCAGTTCGAGGAACGCGCGCGTGGTCTCGTACAGCAGCGGCGCCGAAAACGGCACCCGGGACCAGCAGTTGGTGCCGAAGGCGAGGGTCAGGACGTCGGCGGGCAGGCCCGCGAGCTGCTCGGCGGTGGCGAGTTCACCGCGCGCGGCGCCCGCGTAGCCGAGGTTGACGGTGTCCCAGCCCAGCGCCCGGCCGGTGACCGCCGGCCAGCCGTGCGCGGGGCGGGTCGACCACCAGCCCTCGGTGATGGAGTCGCCGTGCACCACCCAGCGGGGGGCGGGCGGTGCCGGGGTCAGGTCGCCGCCGATCCCGCGCAGGCCGAGTATCAGGGGCGACTGGGCCTCGGGCGGGTGGATGGTGAACGGGCCGTGGCCGCCTCCCAGTTCGATCCGTACGACGGACTCCGCGGCCGGTTCGGTGAACACCTCGGTCACCACCCCGTGCCGGTCCCACAATGAGAAGAGGTGCGAGAGGTCGCGCAGCGAGTCGGTGGGTCCGGGCACCGTCGCCCGGTAGCGGATCTCGACCGCCGTCGCGCTCGCGGTGGTGAACTCCAGCCGGACCCCGATGGGCAGGGTGGCGCGCTCCCCGGTGTCCCAGGGCAGCCGCATGGTGTCCGCCGGGTCGGCGCGCACCGGGCGTCCCTTGTCCAGCCAGGCCACCCCGCGCAGGAACGGCTGGGGGTCCTGCCACTGCCCGTGGGTGCTCGCGGTCCTGTCGGTGCTGCCGGCGCTGTGGGCGCTGTGGGCGTTCACTGTTCGCCTCCGATCGTCGGGTACGGGAACTTCACACCGACCCCGCCGTCCCCCACGAGCGTCCGGCCCGTCACGTACGAGGACAGCGGCGAGGCCAGGAAGTACAGGGCGGCCGCGATGTCCGAGGTCTCGGCCACCCGGCCCAGCGGGGCGTTCTCCGCGTTGCGCCGCCGCCCCTCGGTGCCCAGCAGGGCGGCGACCCCCGGGGTCCACACCACGCCCGGCGCCACCGCGTTCACCCGTACCCCGCGCGGGCCCGGTTCCACCGCCGCCGAGCGCACCAATGCCATCAGGCCGGCCTTGGCGGCCCCGTACGCGGCGTGCGGCGGGGCGGCCGTGAGCCCGGAGACGGAGGCGACGAAGACCAGCGGGCCGCCACCGGCCGCCGCGACGGCCTCGCCGCCGTACCGCACGGCCGGCCAGGCGTGCCGCAGGACCAGGTCGAAGTGCCAGTCCCAGCCGGCGTCGTCCAGCTCGGGCAGCGCCGCGTACCGGGCCATGCCGACGATGTCGACCACCCCGCCGACCGGGCCGCCGAGCAGCTCCGGTGCCCGCTCGAACAGGGTTCGTACGGCCTCCCGGCGGGTCACGTCGCAGGCGTACGGGACGCCCCCGGTCTCGCGGGCGACGGCCGCGGCCCGTCCCTCGTCCACGTCCACGCACAGCACCCGGGCGCCGGCGGCGGCCAGGCGATCGCTTCGCGCCAGTCGTCGCGCGACCGCTCCCGGTGGTGCTCGACGGCCCACACGGTCCGGAACCCCATCCGGTCGGCGAGCCTGATCTGCTCGGCGGCCTCCCGGTAGGCGCGCTGCTCGGCCGCCCGCCGGCCGTGCGGATGGGTCCCCGACCAGGGCTTGGGTACGTCGATCTCGTAGAGCACGTCCAGATCCATGGCGGCACACTGCGGCAGATCTGACGAAGTGTCAAGAAAGGGGGTTCGGGTGGATTGCGCAGTGATCGATCGTCCACGCGCAACAAAGGGCCATTCCGGACGGATCCGCGCAACGATCGTTCGCCAATGTGCAAGGAAGGTGCATTACGGGCGGTATCGCTCAGCTCGTAGGCTCACCCCCTGTACGTGGAGTGGCGCGACCGCCTGCTCGGCGGTCCGCATGCCCAGGCAGAGTTCTGCCTGATCCTTGCTCCGGAACCGCTGCGGTCGACGCCAGACAGTCCCCATCCGCAGTGAGAAGGAGTTCCCGAGTGCTCGACACCGGCCAGGCGCCCCCCGCCACGACCGAGCCCCGTAGGACCGTGAACCCGCTGATGCGGCGCAAGCCGGTCGAGCGGCTCGTCTCCGAGGGCGGGCAGGGCGAGGGCGGCACGCTGCGCCGCTCGCTCACCATGTGGCAGCTGACGATGATCAGCATCGGTGCCACCCTGGGCACCGGCATCTTCGTCGTCCTCGGCACCGCCGCCCCCAAGGCCGGCCCCGCCGTGACGATCTCCTTCATCCTCGCGGGCCTGACCGCCCTGTTCTCGGCCCTCTCCTACGCCGAGCTGGCCGGCTCCGTCCCCGTCTCCGGCTCCTCGTACTCCTACGCGTACGCCACCATGGGCGAGCTCATCGCCTGGATCTGCGGCTGGTGCCTGGTCCTGGAGTACGCCGTCTCCGTCGCGGCCGTCGCCGTCGGCTGGGGTCAGTACCTCAACGAGTTCCTCGACGGGACCATAGGCGTCACCATCCCCGAATCGGTCTCCGCGCCGCTCGGTGAGGGCGGGTTCATCAACCTGCCGGCGCTCGTCGTCGTCCTGCTCTCCATGGTCTTCCTGATGCGCGGCGCCAAGGAGAGCGCCACCGTCAACTCGATCATGGTCGGCGTCAAGATCGTCACCCTGCTGCTCTTCATCGGCATCGGCGTCATGGGCATCAAGGCCGGCAACTACACCCCGCTGGCCCCGCTCGGCGTCACCGGCATCAGCGCCGCCGCCTCCACCCTCTTCTTCTCCTACATCGGCTTCGACGCCGCCTCCACCGCCGGTGAAGAGGCCAAGAACCCGAAGAAGGACCTGCCGCGCGCGATCATGCTGTCGCTCGCCATCGTCACCGTCCTCTACGTCCTCGTCGCCTTCGTGGCCGTCGGCGCCATGCCCTGGCAGGACTTCGAGGGCACCGAGGCCGCGCTCGCCCAGATCATGACCGACGTCACCGGTACCAGCGTCTGGGGCGTCGTCCTCGCCGCCGGCGCCATCGTCGCGATCTTCTCCGTCGTCTTCGCCGTCCTCTACGGCCAGACCCGCATCCTCTTCGCGATGTCCCGTGACGGCCTCGTCCCCAAGGTCTTCGCCAAGGTCGACGAGAAGACCGGCGCCCCCCGCGCCAACGTGGTGATCGTCTCCCTGTTCTGCGGCGCCCTCGCGGCCTTCATCCCGCTGGGCAAGCTCGCCGACGCCACCAGCATCGGCACCCTCTTCGCCTTCGGCCTGGTCAACGTCGCCGTCATCATCCTGCGCCGTACCCGCCCGGACATGCCGCGCACCTTCAAGGTGGCGCTCTTCCCCGTCACCCCGATCCTGGGCGCCGTCGCCTGCGCCTACATGATGTTCGAGCTCGACAGCGCCACCTGGATGGTCTTCGGTGGCTGGATGGCCGTCGGCCTCGTGGTCTACTTCCTGTACGGCATCCGCCGGTCCCGCCTCGCCACCGAAGCAGAAGTGGCCACAGCAGAGAAGTGATCCACCCGCAGTGCGACTGAACGATCTCGACGAACGCATCGTGCACGCCCTCGCCGAGGACGCCCGCCGCTCCTACGCGGACATCGGCTCCGAGGTCGGGCTCTCCGCTCCCGCCGTGAAGCGGCGCGTGGACCGGTTGCGTGCGGAGGGGGCCATCACCGGCTTCACCGTCCGCGTCGACCCCGCCGCCATGGGCTGGGAGACCGAGGGCTTCATCGAGATCTACTGTCGCCACAACACCTCGCCGGACGACATCCGGCGAGGGTTGGAGCGGTACCCCGAGGTGGTGTCCGCGTCGACCGTCACCGGCGACGCGGACGCCCTCGTCCAGATCTTCGCCTCCGACATGCGCCACTTCGAGCGCGTACTGGAGCGCATCGCGGGAGAGCCCTTCGTGGAACGCACGAAGTCGGTCCTGGTCCTCTCCCCGCTCCTGCGCCGCTTCACCTCGGGCGCCCCGGCGTAACGCCGCTCCCGGGGGGTCACCCGGGCGGCCGGAATGCCGACGCGATCCGCCCGTGCCACGCTGGGACGGGGGATCATGCGCCGGTCCGGCAAGGTCGACCGGCCGGACGGGCCGTCGCCCGAGGAGGCCTCCATGGCCAGTGACACCACCCGCTCCAAAGCGCCCGGGCCCGATCCCTGGCGCGCTCCGGTCTCCGGGTCCACCGCCTTCGCCGCGGCACTGATGATCTTCGGTGGCGCGATGGCGGCCTTCGAGGGCATCGCGGCCATCGCGAAGGACGACATCTTCCTGCGGACCCGCCACTACGTCTTCGAGTTCGACCTCACCGGCTGGGGATGGATCCACCTCATCGTGGGCATCGTCATCGTCCTCGCCGGCTGCGCCGTGCTCAGCGGAGCCCTGTGGGCGCGGTACTTCGGCGTGGTCGCCGCCGGTCTGGGCGCCCTCGCCAACTTCCTGTCGATCCCGTACTACCCCTTCTGGGCGATGACGCTGGTCGCCGTGAACATCTTCATCATTTGGGCGCTGTGCCACGGCATGCACCGCGAGGCCGACACGGCCTGACCCATCGGAACCGACCCAGGGCGCACCCGGCGCACGCCGCCGGGTGCGCCCGGGCACGTCCCGCACGAGAGGCCGCTGCCGCCTCCGGGCGGCCACGGGTTCCCAGGCCCTAGCGGCCCGCCGATGCGCCGGCCGTGGCCCGCGGGCGGGCGAGGGCGCGGCGCTCCTCCTCCGTCAGACCGCCCCAGACCCCGTACGGCTCACGGGTCCGCAGCGCATGATCCAGACAGGCCGCCCGGACGGGGCATCCCCCGCAGACCCGCTTGGCCGCGGCGTCCCGTTCCTCCCGGTCCTCACCCCGCTCCCCGGCGGGGTGGTAGAAGCGGCCGGGCCCCAGATTCCGGCAGGCTGCGCGCAGCTGCCACTGCCAGTGGTGGTGGGCGGAGCCGGGCAGGCGCGAGACGTCGGTCATGGCTGTTCCTTTCCGTGGGTGTGCCACGCGTCTGACCGCGCAGCGCCCCGCGAAACCCCGCAGTGGCCGACGGATCCCGGATCAGGCCTCCTCGGCCGGCGTGCGCAGCCCCACGAAGTCCGGCCGGCGCCGCAGCGTGAACCCCATCGACTCGTACAGCCGCACCGCCCCGGTGTTCTCCGCCGCCGCGTGCAGGAACGGGACGTCCCCGCGCTCGCGCGCCGCCGCGGCGACCGCCCGGATCAGCCCGGCCGCAAGGCCCCGGCCACGGAACTCCGGGTGCGTGCACACCGCGCTGATCTCCGACCAGCCCGTCGGCCGCATCCGCTCCCCGGCCATCGCCACGAGCCGGCCCTCCTGCCGGATCCCCAGGTACGTGCCGAGCTCCACGGTGCGGTCCATGAACGGGCCCGGCCGGGTCAGCTCCACCAGCTCCAGCATCTCCGGCACGTCACCGCGGCCCAGGCGGACCGCCCCGGGCGCGGCCTCGGCGCGTACCGCCCGCCCGTCCATCTGTACGCCGGGAATGGTCATCACGGTCTCCCAGCCCGGCGGCGGGGTCAGCAGCCCGGTCACCCAGACCCCCTCGTCGGGGCCGGCCAATGCCGCCAGGTCCGCCCACGCGCGGGGGTCGGCCGGGTCGGCGAGGGCCGCGAACGGGCTCGCGTCCTGTGCGTACCGGGCGGCCAGACCCGCGGGCCCGTACTCGGCGAAGGCACGGTGCGGTCCGGTCAGCGCCGCCCAGACCGGATTGTCGAGCACCTCGGCGGCGGGCACGGAGCCGGATTCGGGGGACATCGGGTACCGGATTCCTTCCGTAGGTGGCCGGGAACCGGCCGTGACCGCCTTCTTGACGGTCCCGGTCGCCGCCACGAGACTGCGGGAGGCGGGCGCATGGAGCGTGCCCGCCGCGGGAAGCCTAACCACCGCGAGCAGGGCCGCCGAAGCGGCGACGAGCCAGGACGGGGGCGGGACCGGTGGACACGGCCGGAACGGCGTACGCGGAGGCCCGGACCCTCCGCCGCTGGTGGCTGACCCGGCGCCTCCACATCGACCTCCTGCGGGTCTGCAGCGCCTTCGGCCGCTGACCCCGCGGGGGCGGCCGCGAGCGGCACCCCCTGAAGACGACCGAAGACGACCGGGCGCGCACCGCGCGACCCGGCAACCCGCCGTGCCCTCTTCCGCCTCAGGAGCGCCATGTCCTCCATCGCCGTGCCCACGGCCCTGCCCGCCGAGCCCGCCGTCCGCGCCGAGCCTCCCGTGGCCGCCGTGGCCGCCGTGCCCGACCCGTCGACCGGTTCGCCCCGCACCGAGCTGCGCGGCCGCATCGGGACCGGCTTCTCGCCCGTCCCGCACCGCTACCACCTCTACCTCGGCCCCGACTGTCCTCGCTCCCTTCGGGTGGCCGCCGCACTGGCCGCGCTCGGCCTGGAAGCCGCGGTCGCCGCCACCGTCCTCCCCGCGGACCCCGGTCACCGCGCGGGCGACGCGCACGGCGCGGGGGCCCACACCGCCCTGCGCCTGGCCTACGAGGCCACCGGCCACCACTTCGACGGCACGCTGACCGTTCCCGCCCTCGTCGACACCTGGAGCGGGCGCGTCGTCTCCAACCACACCCCCGGAATCCTCGACGACCTGCGCTTCCTCGGGGCCCACCCGGCCTTCCGGACGGCCCCGTAGGGCAGTCGCACGGGGGGCGCGCAACGAATCACCGCCCACCCGGCGGAACGCGCAACGAATCGATGCTCCGAGCGCAACGGTCACGGCTTGTCCGGGTCGAACGTCCGAACGTACCGTTTTACGACCCCCACCCCTCCTGCCACAGAGGATATCCATGGCCCCGCTGCGCACCGCCCTCCTCCAGAGCTCCGGACGGCTCGGCGACACCGCCGAGAACCTGAAGGCGCTCGACGAGGCCGCGGCGCGCGCCGCACAGAGCGGGGCCGGGCTCCTCGTGACCTCGGAGATGTTCCTCACCGGCTACGCCCTGGACCCCCAGGACATCGCCGACCGCGCCGAACCGGCCGACGGCGAGTCCGCCCACGCCATCGGCGGCATCGCCCGCCGCCACGGGATCGCCGTCCTGTACGGCTACCCCGAGCGCTCGGGCGACGCCGTGTACAACTCGGCGCAGCTCATCGGCCCCGACGGCGCCCCGCTCGCGAACTACCGCAAGACGCACCTCTTCGGCTGCTTCGAGCAGGAGGCCTTCACCCCCGGCGACACCCCCGTCGTCCAGGCCGACCTCGGCGGCCTCCGCATCGGCATCATGATCTGCTACGACGTGGAGTTCCCCGAGAACGTCAGGGCCCACGCGCTCGCCGGCACCGACCTCCTCCTGGTGCCGACCGCGCAGATGCACCCCTTCCAGTTCGTCGCCGAACAGCTCGTCCCCGTACGGGCCTTCGAGAACCAGATGTACATCGCGTACGTCAACCGCACCGGTCCGGAAGGCGAGTTCGAGTTCGTCGGACTCAGCTGCCTGGCGAGCCCCGACGGGGTCACCCGCACCCGGGCCGGTCGCGGCGAGGAGCTGGTGTTCGGCGAGGCCGACCCCGAGCTGCTCAGCGCGTCGCGCACGACCAATCCCTACCTGCGCGACCGCCGCCCCGGGCTCTACGCCTCCCTCGTCTGAGTCCCGCCCGCACCGCCCTCCCCCCTGCCCCACCCCCGCAAGGAGTCGTACCCCATGACGTCCACGGTGCCCACCACCGCCGTCCCGCACGGCGACGGACAGCCGCCGATCACCATGTTCGGCCCGGACTTCCCCTACGCGTACGACGACTTCCTGGCCCACCCGGCGGGGCTCGGCCAGATACCGGCGACCGAGTTCGGCACCGAGGTCGCCGTCATCGGTGGCGGACTGTCCGGCATCATCTCGGCCTACGAGCTGATGAAGATGGGCCTCAAGCCCGTCGTCTACGAGGCCGACCAGATCGGCGGCCGGCTGCGCACCGTCGGCTTCGAGGGCGCCGAGACCGAGGGCCTCACGGCGGAGATGGGCGCCATGCGCTTCCCGCCCTCCTCCACCGCCCTCCAGCACTACATCGACCTCGTCGGGCTGGTCACCGAGCCCTTCCCGAACCCGCTCGCCGAGGCCACCCCCTCGACGGTCGTGGACCTCAAGGGCGAGACGCACTACGCCGAGACCATCGCCGACCTCCCGCAGATCTACCGCGACGTCGCCGACGCGTGGAACGCCTGCCTCGACGAGGGCGCCGACTTCTCCGACATGAACACCGCGATGCGCGAGCGGGACGTCCCGCGCATCCGCGAGATCTGGGCCAAGCTCGTCGAGAAGCTCGACGACGAGACCTTCTACGGCTTCCTCTGCAAGTCGGAGGCGTTCAAGTCCTTCCGCAAGCGCGAGATCTTCGGCCAGGTCGGCTTCGGCACGGGCGGCTGGGACACCGACTTCCCGAACTCCATCCTGGAGATCCTGCGCGTCGTCTACACCGAGGCCGACGACCACCACCGCGGCATCGTCGGCGGCTCGCAGCAGCTGCCGATGCGCCTGTGGGAGCGCGAGCCCGAGAAGATCGTCCACTGGGCCCAGGGCACCTCCCTGTCCTCCCTGCACGACGGGACCCCGCGCCCGGCCGTCACCCGCCTGCACCGCACGGCCGGCAACCGCATCACGGTCACCGACTCCTCGGGCGACATCCGCACCTACCGCGCCGCGATCTTCACCGCGCAGTCCTGGATGCTCCTGTCCAAGATCGCGTGCGACGACACGCTGTTCCCGATCGACCACTGGACGGCGATCGAGCGCACCCACTACATGGAGAGCTCGAAGCTCTTCGTCCCCGTCGACCGCCCCTTCTGGCTGGACAAGGACGAGGAGACCGGCCGCGACGTCATGTCGATGACGCTCACGGACCGCATGACCCGCGGCACCTACCTGCTGGACAACGGCCCGGACAAGCCCGCCGTCATCTGCCTCTCGTACACGTGGTGCGACGACAGCCTGAAGTGGCTGCCGCTGTCCGCGAACGAGCGGATGGAGGTCATGCTGAAGTCCCTCGGCGAGATCTACCCGAAGGTCGACATCCGCCGTCACATCATCGGCAACCCGGTGACCGTGTCCTGGGAGGACGAGCCCTACTTCATGGGCGCGTTCAAGGCCAACCTGCCGGGCCACTACCGCTACCAGCGGCGCCTGTTCACCCACTTCATGCAGGACCGCCTCCCCGAGGACAAGCGCGGCATCTTCCTCGCGGGCGACGACATCTCCTGGACGGCCGGCTGGGCCGAGGGCGCCGTCCAGACCGCCCTCAACGCGGTCTGGGGCGTCATGCACCACCTCGGTGGCTCCACGGACTCCACCAACCCGGGCCCGGGCGACGTCTACGACGAGATCGCCCCGGTCGAACTCCCGGAGGACTGACCTTCCGGAGGACTGACATCCCGGAGGACTGAGATCCAGGCCCCCCATGATCACGGGCCGCCCCCGCGCACGAGCGCGGCGGCGGCCCGTTCTCATGCCGTCCCGTTCACACCGTCCGGCTCCACACGAGCCTCCAACGGGCCTTCCGCGCGTCCTGCACGGCCCGGGCACGGCCTTGCTCGCGCCGCCCCAGGCTCACCCCGCAGCCCGCGCACAGCCGATGGAGCCAGTACCCGTCGCGCAGTGGCGTCGTGCCCCGGTCCGTCTCGCACAGCGGGCAGACCGCGAGGTCACCGGCCCGCGGGGCGGACATCAGGCGGGGCATCACGGCGGGCAGCGGTGCGGCCGGGTGGAACTCCGGATCGGGGCACCACAGCCGGACCGTGGGCGGGGGCGGATCGGGAACACGGACACCGGCACCCTTCTGGGCACGGCGGCGCGACTCCCACCCGGCCTGCTCGGTCAGCCACAGCGCCCGGGCGGCGTGCAGTTCTTCCACCGCCCACACCAACGCTCCCGGATCCCGCTCCAGGTTCCGGGGGATCCCCGCGCTGCGGCACAGGTGGTGATAGGTCGCCCGGAACCCGTACGGCGCGAACTCGGTCAGGCAGGTGCGCAGCGCCGACAGCCGCCGGTACGGCGGGAGCCCGGTGTCGTGCACCCGTCGGCGGTGCGTGGCGAAGCTGGTCACGGCGTCAGGCTAGGGGGCGAAGGCCCAGGCCGCACGGGGTTTCGGCCCCGTCGGCGTCAGCAGGCACCGGCCCACGAGGCCGACGCCCGAGTCGAGGGACTCGGTGAACTCCTCCGCCAGGTCGGGAGAGCGGCGCAGCGACCACAGCAGGCGGGCCGCCGCCCAGGCGCCCGAACGGGCGCGCTCCAGGCTCCAGGACCCGATCAGGTGGGTCAGCGGGTCGGCGATCTCCAGCAGGTCCGGCCCCGGCATCAGGTCCTCGCGGATGCGCTCCTCCAGGGCGACCAAGGTGTCGCCGACCCGGTCGAAGTCCGCCTCCAAGGCCCGTGGTTCGCAGTCCAGTGACCGGCAGGTGGCCACCACCGCCAGCGCCAGGTCGTGGCCGATGTGCGCGTTGATGCCGGCCAGCGCGTGCTGGAGCGGGCGCACGCCCGGGTGGCGGCGGTACTGGAGCAGCGGCCGCCAGCAGGCCGGCGGCCGGTCCGCCTCCACCGCCGTCAGGTAGCGCTCCGCGAAGCGCGCGCTCAGCGCGGCCGCCCTGCGCGGTGCGGGGAAACCCCCGTGGGAGATCCGCTCGTACAGGGTCTCCGTCACGGTCAGGTACACCCGGTTGAAGACGGCGACACCGTCCTGCGCGGGGAGCCGCTCGTCCAGGGCGCGCATCCGCGCCAGCACCGCTTCCATGTCAGGCAGCGTCGCAGCCGCCGCCCCGGATCCGGGGAACTTGGCCGTGCGCTTCCCCGGTTCGGGCGAAGAGGCGTCAACTCCGCTTGTCCCCGGTGCCGCCGGCGGCCGGGCCTCCGCCGGTCGGGCCCCCGCCGGTCGGGTCCTCGTCGTACGTCGAAGTCCCCTCGTCCAGCAGGGGCTCCTCGACCTTCATGTGCGCCGGGGCGAAGTACCGCAGCGTGTGGTAGCCCGTGATCACCACGATGGTGCCCAGCGCGATGCCGCCGAGCTCGAAGCTGTCGGTGATCTGCAGCTTGACCCCGCCGATGCCGATGATGATGCCCGCCGCGGCCGGCACCAGGTTCAGCGGATTGCGCAGGTCCACCCGGCCGTTGATCCAGATCTGCGCGCCGAGCAGGCCGATCATGCCGTACAGGATGACGGTGATGCCGCCGAGGACACCGCCCGGGATCGCGGCCACGACCGCCCCGAACTTGGGGCACAGCCCGAAGAGCAGCGCGAAGAACGCCGCCGCCCAGTACGCCGCCGTGGAGTAGACCCGGGTGGCCGCCATCACGCCGATGTTCTCGGAGTACGTGGTGTTCGGCGGGCCGCCGACCCCCGTGGACAGCATCGAGGCGGCGCCGTCGGCCGCGATGGCGGTGCCGAGCTTGTCGTCGAGCCGGTCGCCGGTCATCTCGGCGACCGCCTTGATGTGCCCGGCGTTCTCGGCGATCAGCGCGATCACCACGGGCAGCGCGATCAGGATCGCCGACCACTCGAAGGCCGGGGCGTGGAAGGACGGCAGTCCGATCCAGTCGGCCTTGGAGACCCCGGAGAGGTCCAGGCGCCAGTGGTCCACGGCCTCGGCCCCGCCCGTCGTGGAGTGGATCTGCCCGAAGATCCGGTCCAGCACCCAGGAGAGCCCGTAGCCGAAGAGCAGCCCGAGGAAGATCGCGATGCGCGACCAGAAGCCGCGCAGGCACACCACCGCCAGGCCGGTGAACAGCATCGTCAGCAGCGCGGTCCACTGGTCCTGCGGCCAGTACGTCGAGGCCGTCACGGGCGCCAGGTTGAAGCCGATCAGCATCACCACCGCGCCCGTCACCACCGGCGGCATCGTGGCGTGGATGATGCGGGCGCCGAACCGGTGCACGGCCAGACCCGCGAGGAACAGCGCCGCGCCGACGACGAAGACGGCACCGGTGACCACCGCGCTGTCCCCGCCGCCCGCCCGGATCGCCGCCGCCACGCCCACGAAGGAGAGCGAGCAGCCCAGGTAGGACGGGACCCGGCCGCGGGTCGCGAGGAGGAAGATCATCGTCGCGATGCCGGACATCATGATGGCCAGGTTCGGATCCAGTCCCATCAGGACCGGGGCGACGAAACTCGCGCCGAACATCGCCACGACGTGCTGGGCGCCGAGCCCGGCGGTCCGCGGCCACGACAGCCGCTCGTCCGGCCGTACCACCGCGCCGGGGGCGGGCGTCCGCCCGTCGCCGTGCAGGGTCCAGCGCACGCCGAGGCCCATGTTCCACTCCACTTCTCCGGCCGGCCGGAGGTCGCGCCCGGCACCGGTCACACATCGAGGCCGCAGCGCGAGGGATGCCGCTGCGGCCGGTTGATCGATATGTTACGGCTGTATACGGGCTGGTTCGTCCCGATTGGGCCGAGGGGCCTTCTCGGTGGGTGTGGCCCCAGGGTGCCCCACGGGAGACCTCCGGCGCAGTACCGAGGCCCCGGCGGTCAGCGCGAAGGCCAGTACGGTGACCAGCCCGAAGGACCACACCAGCGAGGTCGCGTCGGCCACCGCGCCGATCGCCGACGGCGCGATCAGGCCCGAGGTGTACGTGATCGTCGCGACGCCCGCGATGGCCTGCGCCGGGGCGGGCCCGCTGCGCCCCGCGGCCGCGAAGGCGAGCGGGACCACCACCGCGATGCCGAGCCCGATCATCCCGAAACCGGCCAGGGCCGCCGCGGGGTGCCGGGCGAGGACCACCAGCAGCCCGCCCGCGGTGGCCACGACACCACCCGCGCGGACCGTGCGCACCGGCCCGAACCGGTCGACCACCCGGTCCCCGACGAGCCGGGCGACGGCCATGGTGAGCGCGAAGGCCGTGGTGGAGGCCGCCGCGAGCCCGGCGTCCGTGTTCAGGGTGTCCTGCAGGTACACGGCCGACCAGTCCAGACTCGCCCCCTCCGCGAACACCGCGCAGAAGCCGATGGCGCCGATGAGCAGCGCGGACTTCGGAGGCAGCGCGAAATGCGGCGGCGCGTCCCCGTCCGGTTCGGCCCTCAGGTCCAGGACGCCCCGTACGGCGACCAGCCCGACCGCGGTCAGCGCGAGCGCCGCGACCAGGTGGTGCAGCCGCGCGTCGGCGCCGGCGTGCGCGGCGAGCGTGCCGGCGGCCGAGCCGATCAGCGCGCCCACGCTCCACATCCCGTGCAGCGAGGACATGATCGAGCGGCCCAGCCGGTTCTCGGTCTCCACGCCCAGCGCGTTCATCGCCACGTCCGACATCCCGGCCGCGACCCCGTAGAAGAAGAGCGCGAGGCAGAGCGCCAACAGGTTCGGGGCGAGGCTCGGCAGGATGAGCGCGAGGGTCCACATCGCCAGCAGCCCGCGCAGCGCGGTACGCGCGCCGAACCGGTGGTTGACCCGCCCGGCCAGGGGCATCGCCAGCGCCGCGCCCACGGCGGGGCAGGCCAGCGCCAGCCCCAGGGTGCCGGCGCTCAGCTGGGCGTGCTCCTGGATCCAGGGGATGCGGGTGGCGAAGGAGCCGGTCACGGCGCCGTGCGTGCAGAAGACGGCGGCGATGGCGAAACGGGCATGGCGCAGGCGCGCCGGGCTGAGGTCTGGTTCCCCGGTCATGGGCGTTAAACTATCAGGAACCCTGCCTGATAGATATCTCCCTCGATTGCCTAGGATGGGGGCCGTGACTTCTGCCATCGCCGCGACCCGGTCGCCCGTGCCCGCCTCGCCCAGCACGGCGCGGGCCATCAACGACCGCCTCGCGCTGCAACTCCTGCAGGATTCCGGGCCGCTGACGGCCACCCAGCTCAAGACCATGACCGGGCTCTCCCGCCCCTCGGTCGCCGACCTCGTCGACCGCCTCACCGGGGCCGGCCTCATCGAGGTCGTGGGGGAGTCCGGCGCACAGCGGCGCGGCCCCAACGCGAAGCTGTACGGGATCGTCGCCCACCGCGCCCACCTGGCCGCCCTGGACGTACGGACCGACAGCGTCACCGCGGTCGTCACCGACCTGCTCGGCACCCCGATCGCCCGGGCCGCCCTGCCCGTGGGCGCCCCCGAGGACGCGGTCGCGACCCTTCTGAGCACCGCCCGCGCGGCGGGGGCCGAGGAACTGCACACCGTCGTCATCGGCGCCCCCGGCCTGGTCGCCCCCGCGACGGGCGAACTCCGCGACACCTCGGGCCTGCCGGCCTGGCACCGGGAGCTGGTCGCGGCCCTCCAGCGGAGCCTGCCGGCCGTGGTGCTGGTCGAGAACGAGACCAACCTGGCCGCCCTCGCCGAGCAGAGCCAGGGCGCGGCCCGCGACCTGGACTCCTTCGTCCTGCTGTGGCTCGGCGCGGGGGTCGGCGCGGCGGTCGTCCTGGACGGCCGGCTGCGCCGGGGCGCCTCGGGCGGGGCCGGGGAGATCGGCTTCCTCCCGGTGCCGGGCACCGGCGGCCTGCCGTCGGCCACGGGCTGCGCGGGCGGCTTCCACGCGCTGGTCGGCCGGGACGCCATCGAGGCGCTGGCGCGCGAGCACGGCTTCGAGGGCCCGGTCGAGCAGGCAGTGGCCGGCGCCGCGGGCGAATCCTTCCTCGACGCCTTCGCGGAACGCCTCGCCCTGGGCGCGGCGGCCGCCGCGGCGCTGCTGGACCCGGGCTGCGTGGTCCTGGCCGGCGAACTGGGCCGCGCGGGCGGCCCGGTCCTGGCCGCCCGGGTCTCGCACCGCCTGGCCTCCCTGACCCCGGTCCCGACGGAGGTCCGAGCCACGACCCTGGGCGACCCGGCGGTCCTGGCGGGCGCCCAACTGGCGGCCAGGGAGGCGGCGCAGGAGGTGTTGTTCGGGGGGTGAACGGGCCTGCCTCCCGGGGTTGCCCCAGGGGGCGGCCCCGCCCTCCCCTCTAGGCCCCCCGCCCCGCCGCGAACTCGGCGAACGTGGTGCGGCCCACCGCGTGGGACGGGGTCAGGTTGCCGCCGCGCTTGAAGGCCGCGTACGTCTTGCCCGCCAGCGGCACGGGGAGGACGCGGCGTCGGCGGTGCGTCGCCGCGAGGTAGGTGCGGGCCAGGTCGGGCAGGGTGTGGATCTCCGGGCCGCCCATGTCCGGCACCCGACCGGCGGGGCTCGGGACCGCGAGGTCCGCCAGGCGGGCCGCGACCTCCTCGACCGCGATCGGCTGGACCCGTACCCCGCTCGGCACCGGCACCGGGACGACCGGCAGCTTGGACGCGGTGTCCACGACCTGCGCCACCAGGTCGTGGAACTGGGTCGTGCGCAGGATGGTCACGCCCAGCCCGGAGGCCTCCAGCATCCGCTCCACCTTCAGCTTCGCCTTGTAGTAGCCGAGGGGGACCACGTCCACGCCGACGATGGAGATGTAGACGAGGTTGCGGACGGTCCCCGCCCGGCGCGCGGCCTCGACCAGCCGGCCGGCGGCCACCTCGTCCCCTCCGCCCGGCGAACTCGCGCAGTGCACGACGACCTCCACGCCCGCCATCGCCGCGTCGAGGCCGTCGCCGGTGCGCAGGTCGACGGGGAAGTCGGCCGAGCCCCGGCTCAGGACGCGGACCTCGTGGCCCGCCTCCCGGAGCCGGGCGACGAGCGGCCTGCCGAGGGTTCCGGTGCCTCCGGTGACGAGAACGGTGTGCGTGCTGCTCATGAGGGGCTGCCCTTCACTGGAACTTCCGTTGCCCAGCTTGGACCGGACAGGGCTCAGGAATGTGACAGCTGCCGGTGGAGGAATACGAGCTTCTCCGGGTTCGTCACCGTTCGCAGGCCGCTGACCAGGCCGTCTTCGATCTCGACCTGGAAGATTCCGAGGTCGCCGAAGAGCAGCGTGGGCGATCCGTTGACCTCCGCGAAACGGATCGTGAGGTCGTCCCCGTACTTCGCCATGATGCCCACCGCGAAGCGGGCCACCTTGTCGCGGCCCAGGATCGGCCGCAGGGCCGCGCTGACCACTCCGCCGCCGTCCCCGACGTACTTCGCGTCCGCGGTCAGCATGGTCTCCAGCCGGGCCACGTCCCCGCCGCGGGCGGCCTCCAGGAAGGTCTCCACCAGGCTCTGCCACCGCTCGGGGTCCGGCTCGAAGCGCGGCTTCGGCGCGGCGACCCGGGCCGCCGCCCGATGGTGGAGCTGCCGGCAGTTGGCCTCGGAGAGGTCCAGCAGCCCGGCGATCTCCCGGTGGGAGTACGCGAAGGCCTCGCGCAGGACGTACACGGCCCGCTCCACCGGCGTGAGCCGCTCCAGCAGCACCAGCAGGGCCATCGACACGCTGTCCCGCTGCTCCGCCGACTCCAGGGGGCCGAGCGCCCCGCCCCCGGTGAGCACCGGCTCCGGCAGCCAGGGGCCGACGTACTCCTCGCGCCGGGCGCGCGCCGAGGTGAGGGCGTTGAGGCACAGGTTCGTGACGGCCTTGGCGAGCCAGGCCCCCGGGTGCTCGACGTCCCCGCGGTCGGCCGAGGTCCAGCGCAGATAGGCGTCCTGCACGATGTCCTCGGCCTCGGTGGCGGAGCCGAGCATGCGGTAGGCGATGCCGAACATCCGGGGGCGGTGTTCCTCGAAGTCCGCGACCGACGCGGTGGCATGGGTGGGCATCCGGCCAGCCTAACGAGCGAGGACCCGGTGGCCGCCGGGCCACCGGGTCCTCACGATCCATACGGGGTGTCAGCGAAAGGTGTCAGGGAGTCAGCAGGCTCCCTGGTCCTTCCAGACGCCCCATTCACCCGTGGTGCCCGGCTCCTCGTTCTGGGTCCACCACTGGGCCTTCCAGTTGCGGCCCTTGTGGGAGACGACGTTGCCGCTGTTGTAGACGGTGCCCGCGACGTACGCCGGGTTGGTGCACGTACCGCCCGTCGGGGGAGTCGTCGGCGGGGTGGTGGGAGGAGTGGTCGGCGGGGTCGTCGGAGGAGTGGTCGGAGGCGTGGTCGGGGGCGTGGAGCCGCCGCCCGGCTGGACCACCGTCGTGCCGCGTGCCAGGTCGCCGGCGAGGGCGTAGGTGGTGCCGGAGATGTTCACCGTCCAGTTGGAGGGCGTGGACACCGGCAGGTAGTAGTTGAAGGCCAGGTCGACCGAGGCGCCCGGGGCCAGCGTCTGCCAGGCCGGGAGCTTCAGGGAGACCCGCTGGAAGTCGCCCTTGAGGCCGCCGACGTTGTTGCCGGTGTGGCCGCTGCTGATCACCGTCGTGCCGAAGCCGGACTGGTCCGAGGCGTTGTTCGGGGCCGAGGTGCCGTAGTCGAACCGGAACTCGGTGCCGCCGGGCAGCGTGGCGTTCGTGTTGTTGGTGATCTTGAGCTTCGGGGTGATCGGGTAGTTGGAGTCGCCCAGCTTGAACTCGGTGAACTCCGTCTTGATGTCCACGGCCTGGGTGGGCAGCGCGGCGCCCGCCTTGTTCGCCCCGTACGGGGAGGCGGCCTTGAACTTGTCGTACATCAGGGAGGTGAGCGTGTCGCCCATCTCGTACTGGCCCTTGGCCGAGTTGTACGCGTAGTCGCCCGCGAGCTCCCAGACCATCGTGCCGCCGATGCCCTTGTTCACCACGTAGTCGGCCTTGGCGGCCACCGACTGCTCGTCCTCGGTGGAGAGGAACACCTTCTTCTGGCTGTTCCACAGCCACGGCGCCACCAGGGTGGAGTCGTACTTGCGGGCGTAGGTGCCGGTCAGCGTCGTGTTCGCGGGGAAGCCGTACTTGGTGACGTAGTCGCCGACGACGCCCTTCTCCAGGTTCTTCGCGTGCCACATCGGGTTGGATCCCGCCGGGGACTCGGCCCCGTTGGTGTCCTTGTCGTGCCACAGGTTGTCGATGCCGACCGCGCCGTCACCGCACTTGGTCAGGCCCGCGCCGGCCGGGCAGGTGGTCGCGGGGGCCTTGCCCCACAGACCGTCCGTGCCGCCCTGCACGTTCTTGAAGCCGCGGGTGTAGTACGGCAGGCCGATGTTGATGCGGCCCCCCGGCATCGAGCCGCGGAAGTAGTGGTACGCCCAGTCGGTGTTGAGGTAGCCGACGCCGCCGTACTGGGAGGTGGAGTAGACGCTCGCGGCGGCGAGTTCGCCGTCCTTGCCGTCGTCGAAGAGCGAGGCGTTCGGGCCGACGTACTCGTTCCAGGCGCCGTGCAGGTCGTAGGACATGATGTTGACGTAGTCCAGGTACTTCTGCATCTGGAACGTCTCCATGCCCCGCAGCAGGTAGCCGGAGGAGGGGGCGGCGACGGAGAGCAGGTAGTGCTTGCCGTCGGCGGCGCCCGCGCGGTCGAGCTTCTCGCGCAGCGACTTCATCAGGGCCGCGTAGCCCTGGACCAGGCCGGCGCGGCGGGCGTTGGAGAGCTGCCAGTCCAGTGGGTTGCCGGAGTCCTTCATCGTGGTCGGGTACTCGTAGTCGATGTCGACGCCGTTGAACCCGTACTTGCGGATGAACTCGACGGAGGAGTCCGCGAAGGTGTCGATGCCGGCCTGGTTGACCGAGCCGTCGGCGTTGGTGGCCATCGAGTAGAAGCCGCCGGAGGCGACCCGGTTGCCGTCGTCGCCGAAGTAGCCGCCGGTCTCCGCCCAGCCGCCGACCGAGATCAGCGTCTTGACGTTCGGGTACTGCTTCTTGAATTTCGTCAGCTGGTTGAAGTGGCCCTTGTAGGGGAGGGCCGGGTCCATCTCGGCGCCCGCGACGCCCGGCCAGGTCATCCCGGTGGCGGCGTTGTTCGCGTTGTCCGTGCCGACCGAGATCTTGTTGTCGGCGCCGACGTGGGCGAAGGCGTAGTTCAGGTGGGTGACCTTGGACCACGGGATGTTGTTGGCCAGGTAGGCGGGGGTGCCGTCCTTGCCGGTGCGCCAGCCGGTGAAATATCCGATGACGCGGCGCTGGTGGTCGGCGCCCATCTTCTCGCGGCCTTCGGAGTCGTAGACCGAGCAGTACGGGACGTCGACCCCGGCCGTCTTGTACAGCCCGTCGGGGCGACAGCTCTCGTTGTCGGCGGCGTGCGAGACGCCCGTCGAGAGCCCCGCGACCAGCAGTCCGGCGATTGCGGCGCCGGATGCCAGGAGCATCGCTCTCGTACGTGTGGGGGACAGCATGGTGCCTCCTGGGGAGGGGAGGATGGCAGGACACAACAGGCATGCGGGTACTGCGTGTTGGCCCGTGACGTGCGCACATCTGACGGGCTGTTCCCGGGTGAAGTTGAGGGGAACGTTAAGAGGACTAGACCAAACCGTCAATAGGTCTGGACCAACCTCGGATCCGGTCCGCCCGTCGCGCCGGAGTCGGCGTGGACTCGCGCCGGAGGGTGGCTCAGGGGGGTGTGGAGGTGCGGTCGGAGTGAGATCCAGATCACTCTCCGTGTGACCCAGGCCACACCGCATCACCCGCATGGCCGCCGATCACCCGTGGCAGACTGGGCTGCAGTACCAGTAAGCAGCGCACTCCGGGGTCGGTGTAATTCCGAACCGGCGGTTATAGTCCGCGACCCGTCCGCAGCCAGCGGCCGGTTGACCAGGTGAGATTCCTGGACCGACGGTTAAAGTCCGGATGGGAGGCAGTGCGCGGCGGGCCAGTTTCCGGTACGCCGCCGTCGGCGGTTCGTCGGCGCATCCTCGTGGATGTGCCCGAGCGGACCGTTTTTCCGGCCTCGGCGTCCCCGTGCGAGCTGTTCCGCTCCATCTGTCGTATCCCGACAGGCCCCGGAGTCCGTGCCCGATGTGGCAGGAGGACCCGGTGGCGACACACGCCGCGCACGAAGCACCCGACACGGGCACCCGTGCCATGCGCCGAGCCGTCGAGCTCGCGTCCCGCGGCCTCGGCTCCACCAGCCCCAACCCCGTCGTCGGCTGCGTCATCACCGACGCCGCGGGCACGATCGTGGGCGAAGGCTGGCACGAGCGGGCCGGCGGACCGCACGCCGAGGTCCACGCCCTGCGCGAGGCGGGCGGGGCCGCCCGCGGCGGCACCGCCTACGTCACCCTCGAACCGTGTAACCACACCGGCCGTACGGGCCCCTGCGCCCAGGCCCTCGTCGACGCCGGGATCACCCGTGTGGTCTACGCCGTCTCCGACCCGAACCCGCAGGCCAGCGGTGGTGGCGCCACCCTGCGCGCCGCCGGCGTCGCCACGGAGTCCGGGCTGCTCGCCGAAGAGGCCGAGGAGGGCAACGCCGCCTGGCTGACCTCCGTGCGCCTGGGCCGCCCCTACGTCCTGTGGAAGTACGCCGCCACGCTCGACGGCCGCATCGCCGCCGCCGACGGCACCAGCCAGTGGATCAGCTCGGCCGAGTCCCGCGCCGACGTCCACCGGCTGCGCGCCGAGGCCGACGCCGTGGTCGTCGGCTCCGGCACCCTGCGCGCCGACGACCCGCACCTCGCCGTCCGGGGAGTCGAGGGCGCCGTCCAGCCCCTGCGCGTCGTCCTGGACACCCACGCCACGATCCGGCCCACCGCCCGCGTCCTGGACGGGGCCGGCCCCACCCTCGTCGCCGTCGCCGAGGACGCCGAGGCCGGCCGGCTCGCCGGGGTGGAGCTGGCCCGGCTCCCGTACGACGAGCACGGGATCTCCGTGGACGCCCTGCTCGGCGAGCTGTACGGGCGCGGCGTCCGCTCCGTCCTCCTCGAAGGCGGCCCGACCCTGGCCGGCGCCTTCGTCGCCGCCGGGGCCGTCGACAAGGTCGTCGGCTACCTCGCCCCGGTCCTCCTCGGCGCGGGTCCCGCCGCACTCGGCGACGCCGGGATCGGCACCCTCGCCGACGCGCTGCGGCTCCGGATCACCGAGACCGTCCGCATCGGCACGGACATCCGCGTCACCGCCGTCCCCACGGCAACCCCCTCAGTCCTCTCAGTCCCCGCCGCCCCCACTGCCCCCAAGGAGCACTGAAGTGTTCACCGGAATCGTCGAAGAACTGGGCGAAGTCGTCGCCGTCGAGGAGCTCCAGGAAGCCTCCCGCTTCCGCCTGCGCGGCCCCGTCGTCACCGAGGACGCCAAGCACGGCGACTCCATCGCCGTCAACGGCGTCTGCCTGACGGTCGTGGAGACCGGCGACGGCGAGTTCACCGCCGACGTCATGCAGGAGACCCTCAACCGCTCCAGCCTCGGCGCCCTGACCAAGGGCTCCCGGGTCAACCTGGAACGCCCGATGGCACTCGGCGGACGGCTCGGCGGCCACCTGGTCCAGGGGCACGTGGACGGCACCGGCGAAATCCTCTCCCGGACGCCGTCGGAGCACTGGGAGATCGTCAAGGTCGCCCTCCCCGCGAACCTCTCGCGCTACGTCGTCGAGAAGGGCTCCATCACGGTCGACGGCGTCAGCCTCACCGTGGTCGAGGCCGCCGCCGACTGGTTCACCATCAGCCTCATCCCCACCACCCTCGCGCTGACCACCCTGGGCATCAAGCAGCCCGGCGACCCGGTCAACCTCGAGGTCGACGTCCTGGCGAAGTACGTCGAGCGGCTGCTCGGCAAGGACAAGGACCAGGAGGCCGGCCGATGAACGCCGTGGATTGGCTGAACTCGGAGGCCTTCACCGCCTTCGACCAGCACATCAAGTGGTCCGACATGATCGGCAACACGATCGGTCTGATCGCCCTCGCCCTCGGCTGGCGGCGCTCCATATGGACCTGGCCCGCCCAGTTCCTCTCGGGCGTCATCCTCTTCGTCGCCTTCGCCGCCGGTCACCTGTCCGGCAGCGCCGGCAAGCAGGTCGTCGTCATGCTCGTCGCCGCCTGGGGCTGGACGCAGTGGAGCCGGGGCCGGCAGCAGGCGCAGGACGGCACGATCGCCGTCCGCTTCGCGACCTGGCGCGAGCGCGGCGTCCTCGTCGGCGCAGCGGCCGTCGGCACCGTCGCCGTGGCCCTGCTCTTCACCGCCTACCCGGCGCTGTCCTGGGACCCCTGGCCCGACGCGTACATCTTCGTCGGCACCGTCGTCGCGATGTACGCCCAGTCCCGCGGCATGGTCGAGTTCTGGTTCGCCTGGCTCCTCGTCGACGTGGTCGGCGTGCCCCTGAACTTCGCCAACGGATACGCCTTCTCCGGCTTCGTCTACGTCATCTACGGCGCGCTCGTCCTGTGGGGCATGCGCGACTGGTGGCTCCGCTCTCGCACCGCCCCCGCCCCGGCCCTGGAAGGAGCAACGGCATGACCAGCCTCAAGCCCGTGCCCGACATCCCCGAAGAGACCTTCCGCCTCGACCCCGTCGAGCAGGCCATCCGCGACATCGCGGCGGGCCGCCCGGTCGTCGTCGTCGACGACGAGGACCGCGAGAACGAGGGCGACCTCGTCATCGCCGCCGAGAAGGCCACCCCCGAGATCATCGCCTTCATGATGAGCGAGTGCCGCGGCCTGATCTGCGCCCCCATGGAGGGCGACGAGCTGGAGCGCCTCGAACTGCCGCAGATGGTCCAGCACAACACCGAGTCGATGAAGACCGCCTTCACCGTCTCCGTCGACGCGAGCGCCGCCCACGGCGTCACCACCGGCATCTCGGCAGCCGACCGCGCCACCACCCTGCGGCTCCTCGCCGACGGCGTCAGTGGCCCCGGCGACTTCGTCCGCCCCGGCCACATCTTCCCGCTGCGCGCCAAGCCCGGCGGCGTCCTGGTCCGCAACGGCCACACCGAGGCCGCCGTCGACCTCGCCCGCCTCGCGGGCCTGCGCCCGGCCGGCGCCATCGTGGAGATCGCCGGCGAGGACGGCGTCATGCTGCGCCTGCCCGAGCTGATCCCCTTCGCCCGCAAGCACGGTCTGACGATCATCTCCATCGAGGACCTGATCGCCTACCGCCGCTCCGCCGAGCCGACCGTGCGCCGCGAGGCCGAGGTCAGCCTGCCGACCTCCTTCGGCGAGTTCACCGCGTACGGCTACCGCTCCACCGTCGACGGGGTCGAGCACGTCGCCCTCGTCCACGGCGCGATCGGCGACGGCGAGGACGTCCTGGTCCGCATGCACTCCGAGTGCCTGACCGGCGACATCTTCTCCTCCCAGCGCTGCGACTGCGGCCCGCAGCTGCACGCCTCCATGGAGCGGATCCAGGCCGAGGGCCGCGGGATCGTCGTCTACCTGCGCGGCCACGAGGGCCGCGGCATCGGACTGCTGTCCAAGCTGCGCGCGTACGAGCTCCAGGAACGCGGCCGCGACACCCTCGACGCCAACCTCGAACTGGGCCTGCCCGCCGACGCCCGCGACTACGGCTCCGGTGCGCAGATCCTCGCCGACCTCGGAGTCCGCAGCGTCCGCCTGCTGACCAACAACCCCGACAAGGCCGACGCCCTCGTCCGGCACGGCATCACGGTCACCGACCGGGAGTCCATGCCGGTGGAGGCGGGCGAGCACAACCTGCGGTACCTGCGCACCAAGCGGGACCGGATGGGCCACGACCTGCCCTGGCTGGACGCGGCAGTGCCCGTGTCCACCTGCGGCAACCAGTAAGAACGCACCACCACCCGTACGTACATCCACGAACCACCGAGGAGCAGAGCTGTGAGCGGCAAGGGCGCACCCGAACTGAGCGTGAAGAACTGCGGAGACCTCCGAGTCGCCGTGATCGCGGCCCAGTGGCACGAGAAGGTCATGGACGGACTGGTCGACGGCGCCCTGCGGGCCCTGCACGAGCTGGGCATCGACGAGCCCACCCTGCTGCGCGTCCCCGGCAGCTTCGAGCTCCCGGTCGTCGCCAAGGTGCTCGCGGGCCGCGGCTACGATGCCATCGTCGCCCTCGGCGTGGTCATCCGCGGCGGCACCCCGCACTTCGACTACGTCTGCCAGGGCGTCACCCAGGGCCTGGTGCAGGTGTCGATCGACACCGGAGTCCCCGTCGGCTTCGGCGTACTGACCTGCGACAACGACGAGCAGGCGCTGGACCGCGCCGGACTCGAAGGGTCGAACGAGGACAAGGGGCACGAAGCGGTCACCGCCGCCGTCTCCACCGCCATGACCCTGCGGACCGTCAGCGAACCCTGGCGGTAGTCCACGGAGTGAACCCTGGCGCCGGGGGCGCCGGGTGAACCCGTACTCTAAGGGCATCATGGCGAACAAACCCCCTAAGAGCTTCGAAGAGCTCTTCACCGAGCTCCAGCTCAAGGCCGCCAACGGCGACCCGAGCACCTCCCGTACCGCCGAGCTCGTCGGCAAGGGCGTCCATGCCATCGGCAAGAAGGTCGTCGAAGAGGCCGCCGAGGTCTGGATGGCCGCGGAGTACGAGAGCAAGGACGCCGCCGCCGAGGAGATCTCCCAGCTGCTCTACCACGTCCAGGTGATGATGGTGGCGCGCGGGATCTCCCTCGACGACGTCTACGCGCACCTCTGAGCCAGGCACGCACACCCCGCCCGCACCCACGTATCCCACGCACCAAAGGAAGCCCCATGCTGCGCATCGCCGTCCCCAACAAGGGTTCACTCTCCGGACCGGCGTCGGCGATGCTCCATGAGGCCGGCTACCGCCAGCGCAAGGAGTCCAAGGAGCTCGTGGTCGTCGACCCCGAGAACGGCGTGGAGTTCTTCTACCTCCGCCCCAAGGACATCGCGATCTACGTCTCCTCGGGCAAGCTCGACATCGGCATCACCGGCCGTGACCTGCTGCTCGACTCCGGCGCCAGTGCCGAGGAGATCCTGCCGCTGAACTTCGGCCGGTCCACCTTCCGCTACGCCACCAAGCCCGGCACCGCGAAGGGCCCCGAGGACTTCCACGGGATGACGATCGCGACCTCGTACGAGGGAATCGTCGCCAAGCACCTCGCCGAGAAGGGCATCGACGCCTCCGTCGTCCACCTCGACGGCGCGGTCGAGACCGCCATCCAGCTCGGCGTCGCCCAGATCATCGCGGACGTCGTCGAGACCGGCACCAGCCTGCGCAACGCCGGCCTGGAGGTCATCGGCGAGCCGATCATGACCTCCGAGGCCGTGGTGATCCGCGGCAACGGCACCGACCCGGAGAACCCGCAGGCCCAGCAGTTCCTGCGGCGCCTCCAGGGCGTCCTGGTGGCCCGCAGCTACGTGATGATGGACTACGACTGCCGCGCCGAGCACCTGGAGCGCGCCGTCGCCCTCACGCCGGGTCTGGAGTCGCCGACCGTCTCCCCGCTGCACAACGAGGGCTGGGTCGCGGTCCGCGCCATGGTCCCCGCCAAGGAAGCCCAGCGCATCATGGACGACCTGTACGAGCTCGGCGCGCGCGCGATCCTCACCACCTCGATCCACGCCTGCCGGCTCTGACGGCACGGCACCGCACCGCACCGCGATCCCGTAATTCCAGAAGGCGCTGAAGCACACATGAGCGAGCCCGTCGCCCAGCCCGTACCGCCCGTCCTGCCGGTCACCTTTCGGCCCAACCGCACCCGGGCGGTGCTGCTGAGCGTCGGGCTCGTCATGTTCACCACCATCTCGGCCATCGCCGTCCTGCTGGAGAAGCTCGGCCCGGGGGAGCGGATCAGCTTCGTCTTCACCGCCGCGCTGCTGAGCTCCGTACTGCTCCTGCTCAGCCGCCCCAAGGTGGTCGCCGACGAAGCCGGCGTCACCGTCGTCAACCTGACGACCAAGCGCCGCCTGGAGTGGGCGCAGATCCTGCGCGTCAACCTCCGCCCCGGCGACCCGTGGGTGTTCCTCGACCTCAGCGACGGCACCAGCCTGCCCGTCCTCGGCATCCAGCCCGGGGTGGCCAAGGCCAAGGCCATCGGCGACGCCCGCGCCCTGCGCGCCCTCGCCGAGACGCGCGGAACCGGTACAAACGACCACTGAGCGCACGAAGGCTCGTCGCTGCGTCCCATTGCGGCCAGGATCTCAATGACTACCCTGGTGGCGGGGCGCAGCCGTGCGCTCCGACACCGGCCCCGGGACCCCGGGCCCGCCGGTCACCTGCGACTTGAGGAGTGACTCCCTCCAGCAATGGACGGATCGTCCGGTAGTACCCGCGCCGCCCTCCCCACGGAGGCGGCGGCATGACCATCCCGCTACTCCTGCTCGTGGCGGCATTCGCCCTGATCCTCGCCAACGGTTTCTTCGTGGCGGCCGAGTTCGGCCTCGTCACCGTCGAGAAGCCCGAGGCCGAGCGCGCCGCAGCCGAAGGCGACCGCCGTGCCCGCACGGTGGTCGAGTCCCTGCGGGAGCTGTCCTTCCAGCTCTCCGGCACCCAGCTCGGCATCACCATCACCTCCCTCGTGGTCGGCATGCTCGCCGAGCCCGCCCTCGCCGCACTGCTGTCGGGGCCGCTCGGAGCGACCGGCCTGCCCAAGGGAGCCGTCTCCGGCGTCGCCGTCGTCATCGGCATGCTGCTCGCCTCCGCCGTCCAGATGGTCGTCGGCGAGCTCGTCCCGAAGAACTGGGCGGTCTCCCGACCGCTCCAGGTCGCACGGTTCGTCGCGGGTCCCCAGAACACCTTCTCCCGCGCCTTCCGGCCGGTCATCGCCGGCCTCAACGCCGTCGCCAACCGGCTCGTACGGGCGCTGGGCGTGGAGCCCGCCGAGGAGATGGCCTCCGCCCGCACCCCGGGCGAACTGGTCTCCCTGGTACGCCATTCGGCCCAGGCCGGCGCCCTCGAACAGGACACCGCCGACCTCTTCGTACGGACCCTGTCGCTGGGCGAGCTCACGGCCCAGCACGTCATGACCCCCCGGGTGAAGGTCAGCGCCCTCCAGCACACCGCCACCGCGGCCGACGTGCTCAACCTGACCCGGGCCACGGGCCTGTCCCGCTTCCCGGTCTACCGCGAGCGCATCGACGAGATCACCGGCGTGGTCCACCTCAAGGACGCCCTCGCCGTGCCCGAGGCCGACCGCGCCCGCACCGTCGTCGCGCGGATCTGTGTCGCCCCGCTCCTGGTACCGGGCTCCCTGCCCGTGCAGCCGCTGCTCGAAAGGCTGCGCAGCGAGCAGCCCATGGCCGTGGTCGTCGACGAGTACGGCGGCACGGCCGGCGTGGTCACCCTGGAGGACATCGTCGAGGAACTCGTCGGAGAGGTCCGCGACGAGCACGACCTCGCCGAGGACGACAGCCCCGAACTGGCCGCCGTACCCGCCGAGGACGGCCGCCCCTCCTGGGAGGCCGACGGCAGCTGCCGGGTCCAGACCCTGCGCCGCATAGGCCTGGAGGTTCCCGAAGGCCCGTACGAGACCGTCGCCGGACTCGTCGCCGACCTCCTCGGCCGGATCCCCGCCCCCGGGGACCGTGCCGAGCTCCCCGGCTGGAAGCTGTCCGTCCGTCAGGTCGGCCGCAACCGCGCCGAACGCGTGCGGATGGTCCGCGTCCTGCCGGCGCCCGCGCCGGCGGGCCAGGCGGGTCGGCCCCACCCGGCCGGATCCGCCCCGGCGGTCCCCGCCGACCGGACCGCGGGAGTCGGGGCCGGGCGCACCGACCTGGCCGCCGCCTACGCGGGCGGTCAGCCCGCCGAGACGGAGGCGGTCGCCCGGTGAACGCGCTCCAGCTCCTCTTCGCGCTGCTCCTGGTGCTCGCCAACGGCTTCTTCGTCGGCGCCGAGTTCGCGCTCGTCTCCGTACGGCGCAGCCAGATCGAGCCCCTCGCGGCCGACTCCAAGCGGGCCCGTCAGGTCCTCCACGGGCTGGAGAACCTGCCCCGCATGATGGCCGCCGCGCAGTTCGGCATCACGGTGTGCTCGCTCACCCTCGGCGCGGTCGCCGAACCCACCGTGGCCCGGCTGCTGGAGCCCGTCTTCCACGCCGTCCACGTCCCGCAGGGCCTGATCCACCCCCTCGGCTACGCGTTCGCGCTCGCCGCGGTGGTCTTCCTGCACCTGGTCATCGGCGAGATGGTGCCGAAGAACCTGGCGATGGCCGCCCCGGAGAAGACCGCGCTCTGGTTCAGCCCGGGTCTGGTCGCCTTCGCGCGGCTCTGCGGCCCGGTCACGACCGCGCTGGGGGCCTGCGCCGCACTCGTCCTGCGGTGGTTCGGCGTCGAGCCGAAGGACGAGGTCGAGGCCGTCTACACCAGCGCCCAGCTCGGCCGGCTCGTCGAGGACTCCCGGCAGGCCGGGCTCCTCGAACCGGGCGAGCAGGAACGCCTGGAGGACGCCCTCGAACTGGGCAGCCGTCAGGTCACCGACGTCCTCCTGCCCCCGGGCAGGCTGGTCACGGTCGGCCCCTCGGCCACCCCGCGCCAGATCGAGCAGCTGACGGTCCGCACCGGCTACTCCCGCTTCCCCGTCCGCGCCGACAGCGGCGCCTTCATGGGCTACCTGCACGTCAAGGACGTACTGGACCTGGAGGAACGGGAACGGGCCGTGCCGCAGCGGGTCTGGCGCAGGATGACCACCCTGTGCTCGACGCTCCCGCTGGACGACGCGCTCAGCGTCATGCGCCGCGACGCCACCCACCTGGCCCAGGTGGCCGACCCGTCCGGTCGGGTCCTCGGCCTGGTCGCCCTGGAGGACGTCCTGGAGATGCTGGTGGGCGAGGTCCGCGACCCGGCCCACCGCGTTCCGGCCGGCCGCCCGGGACTCCGCCCGGAGGGGGCGCTGACCGGCTGACGCCCTGCCCGAACCCGCCGTCCCCCCAGTGGGGCCGGCGGGTTCGGCGTACGGGTGCCGGGGTACGGACCGTACGGGGGAGGGGGTGGTCGGATGTCCGCCGAGCACGGCGAGACGGCCGCGAGGATGGTGGCCCTGCTGAGCGAGGACCCGGAGGTGGCCTCCCCGGTGGCCCGCCGGCTCCGCGCGCTGCTGCACGACCGGCTTGCGGAACAGGGCCTGGCCTTCCTGGCCGCCTTCGATCGCGATCCCTCCGAACCGGAAGCGGCCGACCGGCTCACGGCGGCGCTCCTCAATCTGACCGAGGCGGATCCGGCGTTCGCGGCAGAGGCCGACGCCCTGCTGCGGGGCCGCCTGGACAGCCAGGAGAACGAGGCGTGGGTCCTCTGGATCGCGATCCCCCTGGCCGTCCTCTGGCTGGTCATCAGCGCCATCGCGGCGTTCTCCGGAGAACCCCCGGAGATACCGTAGGGCTGCCGATCCCGGCCCCGCCGGCGCCCGGGGCGCGGGGTCCGGGCGGAGCCCCGGGAGCCCCGCGCGGCGGCACGCCCCCGCCCGCTACAGCGCCTCCGGCCGCTCCTGCGGCCCCCGCCCCGACAGCACCTCCCCGTACGCCTGCATCAGGTCCGGCAGCCGCAGCGTCGCCAGGTCGTCCCGCGACGGCTCCCCCGAGAAGCCCGCCAGCCGCAGGTCACGGTAGGCGCAGCTCTTCTCGTACAGCGTCCGCAGGAACCGCCCGTTGCCGAGCTCGTCGATCCACCCCTGCTCCACCACGTGCCCGCTGATGCTGCGCAGTTCCTCCAGCGCCTCCTCGTCCCAGCGGTCCCCGTTCGCCTCCGCCAGCACCCCGCCGATCGCGGTCAGCTCCAGCGGCCGGTAGCTCGGGAAGTCCACCCGCGTCGTGAACCGCGAGGACAGCCCCGGATTGGCGGCGAGCAGCCGGTCCATCCCGGCCGGATAGCCCGCCAGGATCACCACCAGGTGGTCCCGGTTGTCCTCGGCCCGCTTCAGCAGCACCTGGAGGGCCTCGTCGCCGTACGCGTCGCCCTTGCTGTAGCCCGAGTTGGACAGCGAGTACGCCTCGTCCACGAACAGCACCCCGCCGATCGCCGAGTCGATCAGCTCGTTCGCCTTCACGGCCGTCTGCCCGAGGAACTCGCCCACCAGGTCGGCCCGTTGCGCCTCCACCAGATGGTCGCCGCCCAGCAGCCCCAGCGCGTAGAAGACCCGGCCCAGGATCCGGGCCACCGTGGTCTTGCCCGTGCCCGAGGGGCCCGAGAAGACGAAGTGCCGCTTCGGCGGCTGCACCGGCAGTCCCTGGCCCGCCCGCAGCCGCGCCATGTGCAACTGCGCCGAGAGCGCCTTCACCTGACGCTTCACCGGCTCCAGGCCCACCATCCGCTCCAGCTCCGCCAGAGCCTGCGCGAGTGCCTCCGGGTCGGCCGGACCGGCCGGAAGCCCCCCGGGCGCGCCCTGCGCGGGGACCGGCACCTTGCGCCGGGTACCCTCCACCCGGCTCCCGGGCGGCGCCGGCGGAACCAGCGGGTCCGGGCCGGCGGCCTGCCCGTCTGGAGCGACGTCCTGGACGGGCCCCCCGCCCAGAGCCACCTTCGCGTAGCCTCCGCCCGCCGGGGACGGGCCGTGCCCGCCGGAGCCGCCGTACGCGGCGTACCCGGCCGTGCCCGCCAGATCGGCCATGCCGTCGGTGTCGTCGCCGTCCTCGATCGCCGTCAGCCGGGCCGCGGTGTCCATGAAGGCGGGATCCACCCGGTGCACGGCCCGGTACAGCGGCAGCGCGGCCGCGCTGCGCCCGGTGCCCTCGTGCGCCCGCGCCAGCCAGTACCGCAGCTCCTTGCGCTGAGGCTGCTCGCTGCGACAGCGCATCAGCGCCGCCGACAGCAGCGGCTCCGCCTGCCCGTACATCTCCAGCCGGACCCGCGCCATCCCGCCGAACAGCCCCGCCTCGATGCCGAGCAGCGGATCGTCCACCAGCGGCTCGGTGTTGCGTACCAGCAGCTCCCAGTCCTTGACCAGGTACGCCCGGCACGCGTGCAGGAAGCGCACCTGCGGATCGGTGTCCACCGGGGGCAGTGCGGCCAGCGCCTGGTCGAGTTCGGGGACGTGCCGGCCGTCCAGCCAGTGCGAGGCGTGGGCCAGCAGCAGGTCCCGCCGGCTCTCCAGCACCGGCTGCACCCACCAGCCCAGCCAGTACCAGGAGTTCAGCGTCCGCCGGTGGCGGGCCCGCTGCTCGCCGAAGCGGTCCCGGTGCGCGTACATGCGCAATAACGCGTTCGTGGTGTCGACCCTCAGTGCGTGCAACCCCAGCCAGGCGTCGGCCATCGTGGGATCGAGCCGTACGGCCGTCCGGAACTCCTCCTCGGCCTGCGGATAGGCGCCCATGGTGCAGGCGTCGACCCCGCGCAGCCAGGCGAGTTCGGCCGGGGCGTGCGCGCTGCCCGGCGTGCCGAAATCCATCACGTCCCCCACAAGCCTGTCCTCGTGGTGCGCGGCAACCCCCGCTTCGAGCGCGCGAGTTGTGCCGGTGCCCCGACTGGCGTCGCTGAAATCAGGGCTGCATCGTACCTGCGGTTTCGCACCTTACGTAGGGTGCGACGGGCCCGGGTCGTGTGTGCGCCCCCGGTGGGCCCGGTGACTCAGGGTGAAGGAGCTGTGTCGATGCGTCCCGGCCGGAGGCAGAACGAAGCCCCCGATCACGGGGGAACGATCGGGGGCTTCGTGTCCGCGTCGGCCGGTGAAGGCCTCGCATTGAGAACGTAAGGCCGTCGCGGGCCCCAGGTCAAGCAGGTCGCAAGAGGCCCGCCGGAGCCTATTTCCAGGGCCGCTCAGGCCCGGGGGAGTCCGTCACCTTCGGTGACGAAAGCGGCCGTTCGCGGGGTCGCAGGGGTCCCGGAAGACCACTCGTATCCCGTACCGCTCTGGCGTACCAGGGTGTCGGCGAAGGGGCGCGAAGGGTCGTCCGAGAAGTGCGCGAGCTCGGCGCGCTCCCATCGGTCCCAGAAATCGGAGAGTTCACGCCCGTCCCTGTCCCGCCCACGCCCCCAGGACGTCGCACGCGGGGTCTCCATCCACAGCAGCCGCGCCAGATGCGGGCGCAGCACCCGCCGGCCGGCCCCGACCCCCTCGACCACGAGCACCGGCACGGGCTCCAGCACCCGCTGCGGCCCGAAGCGGCGCTCCACCCAGTCGTACGGAGCCCAGTGCGCGGGCCGGCCCGCGGCCAGCGGCTCCAGCACCTGGGCCCGCAGCCGCTCCTGCCAGCCGAAGAGCTCCTCGTGCGTGGCCACGTCGTCCAGGTGCAGTACGGGAGCCCCCAGCGCCTCCGCGAGCAGTCCCGCGAAGGTGCTCTTGCCGGAACCGGCGTGCCCGTCGATCCCGATCAGCCGCACGGGGCCGAGGGAGGGCGGCAGCGCGGCGAGCTCCCGCGCGAGCGGTTCGAGTGATTCGAGCGGTTCGAGCGGCCGGTGGGACCGGTGCGACGGTTCTGACGGGTGCGACTCCACCCGACCAGCCTAGGTGCCGACCCGGGACCGCCGACACGGCCCGCCGCTTCGGCCCGTCGGCGCCGGGAACTGGAAGGGTGAAGCCCAGCCACGCACCGACCACCCCAGGGGGAGCCCGCGATGCCCGCATCCACACCGCGCAGGGCCGTACTCGTCGCCGCACTCGCGGTCGCCACCGCGGCCACCGCCGCCACCGTCCCCGGCGGCAGCGCCGAGGCCGCGGCGGCCCCTTCGGCCCCACCCGCCCCGCAGGCCTCGGGCCGTACCGTCGACAACCGCTTCTGGTACTCGTACGCGCACTGGCTGTCCGGGACCCACCAGGGCACCACCGCCGTCGGCGGAGCCCGGCCCGGACTGGAGATCGCGACGCCCGTCGGCCGCACCGAGTACGCCGACCCGCACACCGGCAAGAAGAGCACCTGGGAGTACGCCGCCTGGACCTCGCCCGTGCACCGCTCCGCCGTGCCCGCCACCGAGGCCATCGCCTCCTGGAACGCCCGCACCCCCGCGGGCACCTGGATCCAGGCCGAGCTGCGCGGCACCTACGGCGACGGCAGGTCCACCCCCTGGTACGTCATGGCCCGCTGGGCCTCCGGAGACCGCGACATCCGCCGCACCTCCGTCGACGGCCAGACCGACGGCCGCTCCACCGTCTGGACCGACACCCTGGCCGTGGACGCCCCCGCGAGCGGCCTGCGCATCACCGACTGGCGGCTGCGCCTGACCCTGTACCGCAAGCCCGGCGCCGACCGGGGGCCGACGGTGTGGCTCGCCGGAGCGATGCTCTCCGACGTACCGGACCGCTTCACCGTCCCCGCCTCCACCCCGTCGGGGAAGGGCCACGAGCTGAAGGTCCCGCGCTACTCGCAGGAGATCCACGCCGGTCAGTACCCCGAGTACGACAACGGCGGCGAGGCCTGGTGCAGCCCCACCTCCTCCCAGATGATCATCGAGTACTGGGGCGGCAAGGCCGGCGCCACCGCCCTGAGCTGGGTCAACCCGAAGTACGCCGACCCGCAGGTCTGCCACGCCGCCCGCTCCACCTACGACGCCGCCTACAAGGGGTGCGGGAACTGGCCCTTCAACGCGGCCTACGCGGCCACCTACCGAGGCCTCGCCGGCGTCGTCACCCGCCTGAGCTCCCTGACCGAGCTGGAAACCCTCGTCCGGGCCGGCATTCCGGTCATCACCTCCCAGTCGTTCACCGCCGACGAGCTCACGGGCGCCGGCTACGGCACCGCGGGGCACCTGATGACCGTCATCGGCTTCACCGCCGCCGGGGACGTGATCGCCAACGACCCCAACTCGCGCGACAACGCCTCCGTCCGCCGCGTCTACAAGCGCCGCCAGTTCGAGAACATCTGGCTGCGCACCAAGCGGCTGGGCGCCACCGGCAAGGTCGCCTCGGGCAGCGGGGGCGTCTGCTACCTCTACGCCCCGGCCGCCCCGGACGCGGCGCGGCTGGGGGCCCTGCGGGCGGTCGGAGTGCTGTGAGTTCCCCCGTTTGAGCAGGTCGCACAAGCGGAACATAATGGAGTAAATGGCACATAAAGGCTTCTCAATAGGAGGCGGCCGGCCATGACCACCCATCCGAGCATCGAACACCACCCCGACCTCGCCGAGATGCGCTCTCGGTTCGAGCGGGTGACCAGCACCCCCGCGGCGCAGGCCGTCGAGGCGCTCGCCCTGATCACGGGCCTGTACCTGGCCGCGTCGCCGTGGATCGCCGGGTTCAGCATCCTGACCCCGCTGGCCGTCAACAACCTGATCGCCGGCCTGGCCTTCTGCCTGTGCATGGGCGGTCTGGGCTCCGCGTACGAGCGCACCCACGCGATGGCGTGGACGGCGGTCGCGATCGGAGCGTGGACGATCATCGCCCCATGGGCCGTCGCCGGGCCGATGGACTTCACCCGCACGATCGTCAACAACGTGATCACCGGCGGCGTCGCCCTGTGCCTCGGCCTCGCCATGGCCGGCATGGCCGGTCGCAACGAGACCCGCACCCGCGGCTGACCGCGACACCGGAGGAACGGGAAGAGGAACAGGAAGGCGACCCACGCCGGACCGAAGGACGCGCCGGGCCCCGACCGAACAGGCCGGGGCCCGGTGGCACGTCTCCCCTCCGGCCGCGCGAGCCCCGTGTGACCTGCGCCTCCAGTGACCATCGTCTCTACCGCGAAAGCCGCGAACGCCGGCACATTGGACGGCATGACCACAGAAGCCGCCCCCCTCACCGCCCGCGCCCGGAGCCTCGTCCGCACCGGAGGCCCCAAGGACGGACCCGCCTGGCTGGAGCACGTCCTCGGCTGGACCCTCGTGGTCGTCGTCGCCATGTTCGTCACCCAGGTCGGCTGGCTGTAACCACCCGCACCGGGTTCACGAGGCGTCCAACCGGAGCCCGTCGGTGACGATCACGTCCGAGGTGACCAGAGCCTGCTCGGCCGTCACCTGGGTCATGAAGACGAACGGCGGGATCACCGGCGGCGCCGGCAGCCCCCGGGGGCTGAAGGTGACGCACAGCAGCCCCTCGATGCAGCCGCTGAACTTCGTCAGGTACAGGGTCACGTTGCCCCGCAGGTCGAGGGAGTCGGCCGCCAGCCCGTACTCCTCCCCGCCGTCGCGGGCGCGCAGCCGGTAGTCCCGCAGCGAGGCCGCGCGCATCCGCAGCACCAGCACCTCGAGCGGCCCGTCCACCGTGGGCACCTCGGTGACCCCCGCCAGCGTGAAGCCCTGCGGCGCGAACCGCGAGGTCGTCACCGTCGGGGGAGTCCGCGCGGCCCGTGGAACCTCTCCCGCCGCGGCGGCCTTCGCCTGCGGGGCGCCCGTGGCCAGGGCCGCGAGCAGCACCACGGGCAGGGCGGCGGCCAACGTCCGCGGCCCGCTGCCGGCCGGCCCGGGGGCGTGCGCACCTTCCTCGTCCGCCCCTTCCTCGTCCGTCCCCTCCTCGTCGGCCCTCTCGTCCGCCTCCTCGTCGGGCCGCGGCGTCCAGCCGAACGCCAGTGCGCTCCCCGCGATGCCGAGCAGCATCCCTACCAGGAACCCGCCCAGGTTCGTGGCGACGAACGACAGCACCGACAGCAACAGGGCGTGCAGGGAGACGTACGCCCGCGCCCCCGGCAGGAACCACAGGAACAGCGCCGCCAGGATCAGCGCGACGCCGATCCCGATGGCCGCGATCCCGCCCAGCCCCAGGCTGACCAGCACCGTCAGCGGGGAGAGCGGGACCAGCAGCAGCTCGGTCCCACCCAGCAGCACCAGCAGCCCGCCCCAGAACGGCCGGGTCCGGCGCCAGGTGCGCAGCCGCCGGCGCTGCTCCGGCAGCGGCAGCAGCCGGGCCGGCCACCCGCGCGGCGGGCTCAGAAGCACTTCTTGCCGTCCAGGCCGACGCTCAGGCTCAGGCCCTTGAGCCTGAAGTTCCCGCCGGTCGCCGACCAGGCGTGCGACTTCACGCCCACGACCTCGATGTTCCCGGCCTGCAGGCCGAACTTCCCCGCGGGCCCCCGGACCCCGTCGACCTGGTCGAGGGTCGAGGCGTCCCGGCCGATCTCCGCCGTACCGAAGGTGGCGTCGCCGTTCAGGTCCTCGCCGTCGATCACCAGGCTGGTCGCAGTGACGTCCCCGGCCGGGCCGCCCGCCGTCAGTCTGAAGACCACCTTGCCGACGGGGGTGTCGACCTCGGCGGACTGACAGATGTCGGAGAGCGTGGCCTCGCCGATGCCGAGCAGCGCCACCGGATGCCCCTTGCCGTCGACGGAACGGTCCGTCTGCACGTAGGAGGCCAGGCCCTTGCTGCTGAGTTTCGACGAGGCGACCTGGAAACTCGTCCCCGAGACGGCGAAGGAGGCGGCGAGCGCGCCCTGCGCCATGATCATGCCCATCACGCCCACGGCCGCGACTGCGGGCACGGCGACGAGCGCCGACTTCTTCCAGTGGACCCGGCCCTCGCGGAGCGCTCTTCCGCCCGCGCCTTTGCCCTTGCCGCCCTTGCCGCCCTTGCTCATGATCGTTCCTCCCGTACGTCGTCCGGTGCGCAGGGGAAGTGCTGCCATACTTCAGGCATCTTGTGGCAGTTCGAGGCTAGGGCTGAATTTGAATAATAGTCAACAGCGCGGAACGACCGAGCGATCGCAGGTACGCAGGGCCGAACTCATGGCCATCGGGCGGAAGTTGTTTGCCGGCACCTCGTACGACGCGCTCTCCATGGACGACATCGCCAAGCACGCGGGCGTCGCCAAGGGGCTGATCTACTACTACTTCAAGAGCAAGCGCGGCTACTACCTGGCCATCGTCGAGGACTCCGTCGCCGAACTGGTCGCCCGCGCGAGCGGCGAGACCGACCTGCCCAACGCCGAACGCGTCCGCCGCACCATCGACGGCTACCTGCACTACGCCGAACACCACCACGCCGCCTACCGCACCATCGTCACCGGCGGCGTCGGCTCCGACGCCGAGGTCCTCGCCATCCGCGACGCCGTCCGCGAGGAACTCGTCGCCACCATCGCCGAAGGCGCCTACGGGCACCGCACGCTCCCGCCGATCGCCCGGCTCGCCCTCGTCGGCTGGCTCTCCGGCGTCGAGGGCATCACCCTGGAATGGATCGGCGGGCCGGGCGTCGGCACGCCGTCGACCGACGCCCCCGCACGGCCCGGCAGGGACGAGCTCGGAGCGCTGCTGGCGCGCCAGCTGCGCGCGACGCTGACGGTGATCGAGGAGTTCGTCCCGGAGTGTCCGGCACCTCCCGCCCCCGACGTGCCGTGAGCGCAGCCCGGTGATCTTGCCCCGGTGACGGGAAGCCCCTGATCGGGCATACTCAAGCCGCCACAGCCGCTGAACAGCCCATTCCGTGATCCGGGACGGGCGGCACCGGCTGTAAGAGCACCGAGACCCGGTGGCGCGCACCACACCCAGCGCGTCGCCGCCGTGCCCGACGAGGGAGGAGAGCGCCGCCATGACCGACCGCGCCCCGCAGCCGGTGGACCGTCAGCTGCCCACTGAGGAGTCCCGGGACCTCCTCGCGCTCGTACGAGAGATCGCGCAGCGGGAGATCCGTCCCAAGGCCGCCGAGGAGGAGGACTCCGGGCGGTTCCCGCGGGAGGTCTTCACCCTCCTGTCCGACGCGGGCCTGCTCGGCCTCCCGTACGCCGGTGAGTACGGCGGCGGCGAGCAGCCGTACGAGGTCTACCTCCAGGTGCTGGAGGAGCTGGCCGCGGCCCGCCTGACCGTCGGCCTCGGCGTCAGCGTGCACTCCCTGGCCTGCCACGGCCTCGCCGGCTACGGCACCAAGGAGCAGCAGGGCGCCCACCTGCCCGCGATGCTCGGCGGCGGCCTGCTCGGCGCCTACTGCCTCTCCGAGCCCGCCGCGGGCTCCGACGCCGCCTCGCTGAGCACCAAGGCGGTGCGCGACGGCGACGACTGGATCATCACCGGCACCAAGGCCTGGATCACCCACGGCGGCGTCGCCGACTTCTACACCGTCCTCGCCCGCACCGGCGTCGAGGGCCCCAAGGGCATCACCGCCTTCCTGGTGCCGGGCGACGCGGAGGGCCTGACGGCCGCCGTCCCCGAGAAGAAGATGGGCATGAAGGGCTCGCCCACCGCCCAGCTGCACTTCGACGGCGTACGGGTCCCGGACGCGCGCCGCATCGGCGAGGAGGGGCAGGGCTTCTCCATCGCCCTGGCCGCCCTGGACGCCGGCCGCCTCGGCATCGCGGCCTGCGCCATAGGCGTCGCCCAGGCGGCGCTCGACGAGGCCCTGACGTACGCCCTCGACCGCAAGCAGTTCGGGCACCCGATCGCGGACTTCCAGGGGCTGCGCTTCATGCTGGCCGACATGGCCACCAAGATCGAGGCGGGCCGGGCCCTCTACCTCGCGGCGGCACGCCTGCGCGACGCGGGCAAGCCGTTCTCCCGGCAGGCGGCGATGGCCAAGCTGTTCTGCACCGACGCCGCGATGGCCGTCACCACGGACGCGGTCCAGATCCTGGGCGGCTACGGCTACACGGCGGACTTCCCCGTCGAGCGGCTGATGCGCGAGGCGAAGGTGCTCCAGATCGTGGAGGGCACGAACCAGATCCAGCGCATGGTCATCGCCCGCCACCTGGCGGGCCCGGAGACCCGGTAGCCGAGCGGTGGGGGACCTCGCGGCGACCGAGCTCGCGGTACGGCCGGCGCTCGCCGACGCCGAGCTGAACGCCCTGTTCGCCGCGGCGTGGCCGGGGCACGGGGAGGTCTCCTTCGCCCCGGTCCTGGAGCGCAGTCTGGCCTGGGTCACCGCCCGCCGTGAGGGCCGTCTCGTGGGATACGTCAACGTGGCCTGGGACGGCGGCGTGCACGCCTTCGTCCTGGACACCACCGTGCATCCGGACGAGCGGCGCCGCGGACTCGGGGTGCGGCTCGTGCGGGCCGCGGCCGAGGCGGCGCGGGAGCGCGGGGCGCAGTGGCTGCACGTGGACTTCGAGCCCCACCTGGAGCCCTTCTACGAGCAGTGCGGCTTCCGCCCGACGGCGGCCGGGCTGCTCGCGCTCTGAGCCGGCCGTCGGGCCGGATCGCTCAGCCGCCGAAGAGCGGGCCGTTCGGCCAGATGGGCGCGGACGCGACGCGCGACCACTCGGGATCCCGCCGCCCGGGCACGGTCCGTCCGTCCGCCGTCCAGCGGGCGACGAGAGCGCTGTAGATGGGCGGATCGGGGTGGCGCTGGCGGGGCCCGAGCTGAACCGATTCTTCGTAACCGGGCGGTGTCGGCCGCCGACGGCGTCCCGCCCGGGGCATGGAAGTCTCAACCGTGGTCATGCCCGGGCAACGCGACACCGCGCCCACGGGTAATCCCCTCCAAGCCCCGGGTATCCGTTCGAGGCGTCCCCGGAACGCCGCGCGAGGGCGGACCTGCCGCCTCCTCGGGGGCGTTGCAAATGGTCGGGCGCGGGCGGGCGGGGGTGGGGCGATTTCGGTGCCCCGGTCGGTCGGGGCCGGGAAGGGTTGGGGCTTTCCCGTCGGTCCCATAGTCCTTCCGCGTCGGGCCGCCCTGTCAAGGGCGCTCCTCCTTCGTCGTCGCGTCGCTGCGCGATCGCCTGCGGCGACCCTTGACAGACCGACCCGCCACGGAAAGACAAGGACCAACGGGAAACCCCCAAAAGAACGGGCCGGGAGGAACAGCAACAACCAGCCGGGACGGGGATGTCCGACCCGGCTCCGCGCCGGCAGGCTCCCAAATGTCGACCACAAGAGCCCCAGCCGCAGGAAGGGCGCCCCAGATCGCTACGCGCTCCTCATTTCTCAGCTTCTGCGGTCCGTCTGGGGCTGATCTCGCCCCAGATCGCTACGCGCTCCGCGTTGACGGCGTCCGACGGCTGCTTGGGGCTGGACATAGGCCGCCCAAGGCCTCGATTCCTCTTCCATGACCGCGTCCGACGGTCGTCGAGGGGGAAGACGGAGCCAAACAGCGACTATTTCAACCTGTAGTGCAGTCAGGGCAGGCGAGCAGCCAAAACGCTTGAGGTTATGCCCTAATTCATGCGATATGGGTGTGGGTTTTTGGTGTCCATCGTGCTCTCCCGCGGGTACCCGTCGGCTGGGGCGGATATCTGGTGCGAATTCGGGTCTATCAGCCTCAGACGGGGGTTGGTCGCGGTCGTCGGGAAGCGCGTAGCGATCGTGGGCGGCTTATGTCCAGCCCAAAGCGACCGCCGGCGCCGTCAAAGAGAAGCGCGTAGCGATCTGACGCGTGACCAGCCCCAGACGGACCGCAGACGCCGAGAAATGAGGAGCGCGTAGCGATGTGACGCGCCCTTCCCCCCGCCGAGCCTCTTGTGGTCGACATGTGGGGGAGTGGGCCGCTGGGCCGGAGCCGGGTCGGACATTTCTGCTCCGCCCGGTCGTTTCCGTTCCTCCCGGCCCGTTCTTTTGGGGGTTTCCCGTTGGTCCTTGTCTTTCCGTGGCGGGTCGGTCTGTCAAGGGTCGCCGAAGGCGATCGCGCAGCGACGCGACCGCAGGGAGCGCCCTTGACGGGGCGGCCCGACGCGGAAGGACAGTGGGACCGACGGGAAACCCCCAAGACTTCTCTGGCTGCCGATCGACCGGGGCGCCGACCACCCCCACCCCCGATCCCGGCTTCGTGCGGCCCCTCGACCCCTCGGGGTTCCCCCCACGGCGTGCAGTGCCGACATGTCAGAGCGTGCCAGAAGGCTGGCCCACATCCCACTTTCTGACGTACCGTCATATCCGCTTGAGTCGCACTCCACTGCACCCGCACTCCACTGCACCCGCACTCCACCGTGCCCCCACCCCGCAAGTCCCCACCCCGCCCAGGAGGTTCGCCATGCCCGCCGACCGGCCCATCGGACTGGACGAGTACCCGATCCACCAGGCCCCGCTGTCGATGAAGCACGTCGTCAGCGGCGACCGGAACGCCTACGACCGCTGCATCTTCCACGTCTTCGACCACGCCGGCCGTGCCGTTCTGATCCTCGGCCTCGGGGTGTACCCCAACACCGGCGTCATCGACGCCTACGCCACCCTCCGCATCGGCGACGAACTGCTCGCCGTCCGGGCCTCCGACGCGCTCACCGACGATCGGATGAACCTCGCCGTCGGCCCCCTCTCCATCACGGTCGACGTCCCGCTCAAGCAGCTCACGCTGCGCTGCGCCGCCGATCCGGACGACCCGGACGGGCTCTCGTACGACCTCACCTGGACCGCCGAGTTCCCCGCCGTCTGGGAGCCCCACCACACGCAGCGGCGCGGCGGCCGGCTCATCCTCGAAGGCCGCCGGTTCGTCCAGGCCGGCAATGTCACCGGCACCATCCGTGCCAAGGGCGAGGAGTTCACCGTCACCCCCGGGGAGTGGACCGGTACGCGGGACCGGAGTTGGGGCGTGCGCCCGATACCCGGAGAGGAGGGCGGGCGCGCCGCCGAGGAGTACAGGCCCGAGGGCTTCCACTGGCTCTGGATCCCGGTCCGCTTCGAGGACCGCTTCGTCATGGTCATCGCCCAGGAGGACGCCGACGGATACCGGGCGCTGAACGAAGCCGTACTGGTCTTCCCCGAGGACAGCGGCCGTCACGACGTCCAACTCGGCTGGCCGCAGACCGAGATACGTTACCGCCCCGGCAGCCGGCACCCCGAGAGCGCGGTGGTCCACCTCACCGATCCGGCCCGCAAGCCGCTCGAACTCGGCGTGGAGATCCTCAACTCCTCCCCGCTCGCCGTCGGCGCGGGCTATCCGCCCGCCGGGGACTGGCAGCACGGCAGCTGGCAGGGCCGGGGCTGGACCGACCGCCGCGTCTACGACCTCTCCGACCCGAGCGCGCACCCGATGGCCGCCTTCGGGGTCACCGACCACTCGGCGCGCTTCGTCCTGGACGGACAGGTCGGGTACGGCATCTTCGAGCACGGCAGCTTCGGGCGCCACGACCCGAGCGGCTTCGCCGACTACTCGTCCGTCGCCCAGTAGGAGCAGGGACCGAAGCAGGGTCGGAAGCACGATCCGCATCAGAACAGGGATCGGCATCAGAACAGGGATCGGCATCAGAACAGGGAAGGGGCCCACCGCCATGGCAACCGCTCCACGTCCGCGCACCTCCACCCGCGAGCCCGAAGAGCTCGGCCGGCGCCTCGCCGCCTGGCTGGACACCCGGCTCCCCGGTGCGAAGGTCACCAACGTCTCCGTCCCCGGCTCCAACGGCATGTCCAGCGAGACCCTGCTCTTCGACATAGAGCACCCCGACACCCCGCTCCGCGCCTGCGCGCTGCGGCTCGCCGCGGATCCGGCCGCCTACACCGTCTTCCCGTCGTACGACATGCCGCGCCAGCACCGCGTGATGAGCCTGGTCGCGCGGCACACGGACCTGCCCGTCCCGTCCGTGCAGTGGCTGGAGGAGGACCCGGGGCCGCTGGGGGCGCCGTTCTTCGTGATGGCCCGCGCCGAGGGGCGGGTCCCACCCGACGTCATGCCGTACACCTACGAGGGCAACTGGCTGCACGCCGCGACCGACGCCGAGCGCGCCGTGCTCCAGGAGGCCAGCATCTCGCTGCTGGCCCGCCTGCACGACCAGTTCCCCGCCAAGGAGGCGGAGTTCCTGCTCCCCGAGGGCGAGGGCAGCCCGCTGCGCCGTCACGTCGACGCCCAACGCGCCTACTACTCCTGGGTGGTGGAGGGTCTGGCCCCCTCGCCGCTCATCGAGCGGGCGTTCGCCCGCCTGGAGGAGATCTGGCCGCAGGACGAGGGTCCGGCGGTGCTGAACTGGGGCGACGCCCGCATCGGCAACGTCGTCTACGACGGGTTCACGCCGGCGGCCGTCCTGGACTGGGAGATGGCGGCGTACGCGCCGCGCGAGGTGGACCTCGGCTGGACGGTCTACCTCCACCGGTTCTTCCAGGACCTCACCGTGGGCTTCGGCCAGCCCGGCCTCCCGGACTTCCTGCGCCGTGAGGACCTGGAGCGCAGGTACGCCGAGCTCACCGGGCACACGCCGCGGGACATGGAGTTCCACACCCTCTACGCGGCCCTGCGGCACGGGATCGTGATGCTGCGCATCGCCTACCGGCAGGCGCACTTCGGCGAGGTCGAGATCCCGGAGAACCCGGACGGCCTGATCCTGCACCATGCCAGTCTGGCCGCCATGGTGCAGGGAACGTACTGGTAGAGCCGACGCGGCGGCCGCGGGCGGCAGACCGCGGACAGTGGCGCGCTCGGGGGGCCGGGACCGTCAGGCCGCCTGCGCGTGCTGCTGCTGCGTCTGCGGCGGAATCGGCCGCACCAGCCGGACGGGACGGGAGCCCGGACCGCCGACGTGCGAGAACGGCTGCGTCCGCCAGTCCAGCCCCTGGGGCAGGTCCAGGAGGACGACGGACTCGAACTCCTGCACCTCCGACGGCTGGAACACGCCGACGGTGGACAGCGCCTCGGCGGCGGGCCGTCCGGTGCCCGCGCACACCGTGAGCCCGAAGGGGTTCCACGGGGTCAGGCACAGCGCGTGCTGCGGCAGGTACTCCTCGTCCGCGACGAGGGCGATCGACTGGCCGCAGTCGGGGCAGATCGCGTGGCGGATCTCGAACCCCTCGCCGTCTTCGAGGTATTCGGCGTCTTCGGAGAACGCGCCCTCCTCGCCGTCGACCTGTTCGAGGGGCTCCGGTTCGATGCGGCCGGCGCGCGTGGTGTTCAGCATGGATGTACTCCCCCTTGGGTGGGCCGGGCGGGCAGGTTCTTCGGCCACGGCCACAGCAAGCACTTCCCGCCACGCGGCACGAGTAACCACGACACGACCCCGTACGCCTGCATGACCCTGTGGCCTTCGTCACATGCCCGCCGCAGATGCCTCCAGTGGGTGGACAGCACTGGGCCAGGAGCACCCTTGGGCCTTAGGTTGAGCGGCTATGAGCGCAATGGAGGAGCTGGACCGCCAGATCGTTGATCTGCTCGTGCGGGACGGGCGGATGAGTTACACGGATCTGGGCAAGGCCACCGGACTGTCCACGTCGGCAGTCCATCAGCGAGTACGCCGCCTGGAACAGCGCGGGGTGATCCGCGGCTACGCGGCGGTCGTCGACCCCGAGGCCGTCGGCCTGCCGTTGACGGCCTTCATCTCGGTCAAGCCGTTCGACCCGAGCGCCCCGGACGACATCGCGGAGCGGCTGTCCGGCGTTCCCGAGATCGAGGCCTGCCACAGCGTCGCGGGCGACGAGAACTACATCCTCAAGGTCCGGGTGGCGACCCCCCTGGAACTTGAGGACCTCCTGGGCCGCCTGCGGGCCCTCGCGCACGTCTCGACGCGTACGACCGTGGTCCTCTCCACCCCGTACGAGGCCCGCCCGCCCCGCGTCTAGTGCCGAGGCCGGGGACCTCTTCCGCCCCACTCACCCACGCCCCGCCCGTGCGGGTGGGTGGGTGAGGAAACGGCGGCGCGGGCACCCGCCGCGCACCCGCGTCCGGCCGGGGCCGGCGGAGGGGCGAGACTGTTCCCCATGACTGACCGCACCGCCAACTCCGCCGACGCCGCCGGAGCAGCCCCCCGTACCGTCCTCCTGCGCGGGGGCGAGGTACACAGCCCCGCGGATCCCTTCGCCACCGCGATGGTCGTCGAGCAGGGCCGTGTGGCCTGGGTCGGCTCCGAGGGCGCGGCCGACGCCTTCGCCCAGGGTGTGGACGAGGTCGTCGACCTCGACGGCGCGCTCGTCACGCCCGCCTTCACCGACGCGCACGTCCACGCCACCTCCGCGGGGCTCGCCCTCACCGGGCTGGACCTGACCGGCGCCCGGTCGCTCGCCGCCGCACTGGACCTCGTACGGGCGTACGCCGCGAGCCGCCCCGCCGACCGGGTGCTCCTCGGGCACGGCTGGGACGCCGCCCGCTGGCCCGAGCGCCGGGCCCCGCGCCGGGCCGAGCTCGACGGGGCGGCCGGGGGCCGCCCCCTCTACCTCAGCCGCATCGACGTCCACTCGGCCGTGGTCACCACCGCCCTGCTCGACCTCGTCCCCGGCGTGCGGCCCACCGGCGACGAGCCGCTGACCCGCGACGACCACCACGCCGTACGGCGGGCCGCCCTCGCCGCCGTCACCCCGGCGCAGCGGGCGGAGGCCCAGGCGGCCGCCCTCGATCGGGCCGCGTCCCTCGGCATCGGCTCCCTCCACGAGTGCGGCGGGCCCGACATCTCCTCCGCCGAGGACTTCACGGCCCTGCTCGCCCTGGCCGCCGAGCGGCCCGGCCCGCGCGTCTTCGGGTACTGGGCCGACCGGGACCTGGACCTGGCCAAGGAGCTCGGGGCGGTCGGTGCCGCCGGTGACCTCTTCGTGGACGGGGCCCTCGGTTCGCACACCGCCTGCCTGCACGCCGCGTACGCCGACGCCCCGCACACCGGTACCGGATACCTGGACGCCGTCGAGGTGGCCGAGCACGTCGCCGCCTGCACCGAAGCGGGCCTCCAGGCCGGTTTCCACGCCATCGGGGACGCCGCGATCACCGCCGTGGTCGAAGGGGTCCGGGCGGCTGCCGAGAAGGTCGGCCTGGCCCGTGTCCGCGCCGCCCGGCACCGGGTCGAGCACGCCGAGATGATGACCCCGGCCACCATCGCCGCCTTCGCGGAGCTCGGTCTGACCGCCTCCGTGCAGCCCGCCTTCGACGCGGCCTGGGGCGGCGAGGACGGCATGTACGCCGACCGCCTCGGGGCCGAGCGCGCCCGCACCCTGAACCCGTACGCGGCCATGCTCAAGGCGGGCGTCCCGCTGGCCTTCGGCTCGGACGCTCCGGTGACCCCGCTCGACCCGTGGGGCACCGTGCGCGCGGCCGCCTTCCACCGGACGCCCGAGCACCGGATCTCCGTGCGGGCCGCCTTCACCGCCCACACCCGGGGCGGCTGGCGGGCGCTGGGCCGCGACGACGCGGGGGTGCTGGTTCCCGGCGCCCCGGCCGACTACGCCGTCTGGCAGAACGCCGAACTGGTCGTGCAGGCCCCCGACGACCGGGTCGCCCGCTGGTCCACGGACCCCCGTTCCGGGACCCCCGGGCTCCCCGACCTGACCCCCGGATCGGAACTGCCGGTGTGCCTGGCCACCGTGGTCGGCGGACGGGAAGTATTCGTACGCCCACAGGGGTGATGCGGCGGGCCTCGGTTCGGTACGGGCGGTCCGACCCGGATAGGTTCGGCCGGGTCCACCACAAGGACGTCCGTGCCGGACGGAGCCGTCTGCTCAGCGCGCCCGCGCCTCGGGGGCGAGGGAAGGTTTCGCCGGTCGGGGGTCCCGCCCACTCCGAAGGAGCCCGGGGGAGGGTGGTCCCGGTTCGGGGCCGCGCGGTCCAGTAGACAACGGTCACGGCGGCCCGCAGCCGGCGGGAGTCTGACCGGCCCGAAGGACCGCGTGCCCCGATCACTGTTCTAGAGTCGTTTCCTGCGACCAGATGTACAGGACGTGCGCGAGCACAAAAGGGGACCCAGTGAGCGACGGCGGACAGCGGACCTACGGACCGCTCGGTACGGCCTTGGTGATCATTCCGACCTACAACGAGGCGGAGAACATCGGGCTGATCGTCGGCCGCGTCCGCGCGGCGGTGCCCGAGGCCCACATCCTGGTCGCGGACGACAACAGCCCCGACGGCACCGGCAAGCTCGCCGACGAACTGGCGGCCGGCGACGACCACGTGCACGTGCTGCACCGCAAGGGCAAGGAGGGGCTGGGCGCCGCCTACCTCGCGGGATTCGTCTGGGCCCTGGAAGAGGGATACGGCGTCATCGTCGAGATGGACGCCGACGGCTCGCACCAGCCGGAGGAGCTGCCCCGCCTGCTCACCGCGCTGACCGGCGCCGACCTGGTCCTCGGCTCCCGCTGGGTGCCGGGCGGCCGCGTCGTGAACTGGCCCAAGAGCCGGGAGTTCCTCTCGCGCGGCGGTTCCACGTACTCCCGGCTGATGCTGGACGTCCCGATCCGGGACGTGACGGGCGGCTACCGCGCCTTCCGCCGCGAGACCCTGGAGGGGCTGGGCCTGGACGAGGTGGCCTCCGCCGGTTACTGCTTCCAGGTCGACCTGGCCCGCAGGGCCGTGCAGAAGGGTTTCCGCGTGGTGGAGGTCCCCATCACCTTCGTCGAGCGCGAGTTCGGCGACAGCAAGATGAGCAAGGACATCGTGGTGGAGGCCCTGTGGCGCGTCACACAGTGGGGCGTGAAGGCGCAGGCGGCCAAGCTCCTCGGCAAGGGGCACCCGAAGGCCTGACCGGCCGGCCCCGACCTGCCCGGTCCTGACGGGCCCGGCCCTGACCTGCCCCTAGGGGATGTCCGGTACCTCCGGCTGAGGACACTTTTACACCGGCCCAGGCACACTGGACGGTATGACGACCGGCACTGGATCCCTGCGGACGGGCACTTCGACGTCCCCTCGGCGGCGCTCACCCGCCCGTACGTTCCTCCCCCTGGCGGTGGCCGCCTGGCTGATCCTGGAGATCTGGCTGCTCAGCCTGGTCGCGCAGGCCGGCGGCGGCCTGGCCGTGGCCGCGTTGCTCGCGGCCGGGATGGTCCTCGGCGCGGTGGTCGTCAAGCGGGCCGGGCGGCGCGCCTTCAAGAACCTGGCCGGCACCTTCCAGCAGGCACAGCAGGGGCAGCAGCCCACCCCCCAGCAGCCGGGCCAGGGCAATGCCCTCACCATGGCCGCGGGACTGCTCCTGATGATGCCCGGCCTGATATCGGACGCGGCCGGCCTGCTCCTCCTGCTGCCGCCCGTCCGCTCCTTCGTCGCGCGCAGGGCGACCCGTTCCCTGGAGCGCAGGATGACCTCGGCGCAGGCCGGCAGCTTCGGCGACGCCTTCCAGCAGGCCCGCATCCACTACCCCGACGGCAAGATCGTCCAGGGCGAGGTCATCCGCGAGGACCGGCCCGGCGACCGGGGCCAGGGGCCTGACACCACCTACCGACCGCCGATCGCCCCGTAGAGGGCCGGTGAACCGGTGGTGAGCCGGTGAGCCGGGCGAGAAGGTGAGCCGGTGCGAAAGCGAGACGACGGAACGCCGAGGGGCCCGCCACACGACGTGTGGCGGGCCCCTCGGCGTTTTCCTTGGTACAGCGCCCGCAGACTACGCGGACTTGCGGCTGTCCCGCGGATGCACGGCAATGTTCATGGCGCCGGAACGAAGGACCGCAAGCCTCTCGGCCAGCACTTCCTCCAGCTCCTCGCGGGTGCGCCGCTCCATGAGCATGTCCCAGTGCGTTCGCGCGGGCTTGCCCTTCTTCTCTTCGGGCCCGTCCCCGTCCACCAGGAGTGCCATGGCGCCGCACGCCTTGCACTCCCACTCCGGCGGAATTTCTGCCTCAACCGAGAACGGCATCTCAAATCGATGTCCGTTCTGGCATGCGTACTCCACCGCCTGGCGCGGGGCCAGATCGATGCCGCGGTCCGTCTCGTAGCTGGTAACCACGAGGCGCGTACCGCGGAGAGCTCGCTCACTCATGAATCGTGCCTCCCGGGCTTGTCGCCCACAGGACAGGTGTCGCTGTCGTCGTCATCCGGTCAACGTCCGGTCGGCGGTATTGATTCCCGATCCGGGTCATGCGTCGCCCGTCGTGCCGCCCCTTGTTGTACCCACCAATGCCCGTTTTGTCACATCTGGCAGCAGATGTCACCCAACGTCCACGCTTCTTGAGCGCGCAGTAACGGTCCGCCTGGCAGGCCAAAGGCGTACACTACCGGCCCTTTGCTTCAACGTCTAAATTCGTTCGGAATTCGTTCGTGGATACGGGCCGGGCGCGCTCGCGGAACCCTCTCAGATCCGCTCGGGTACAGGATTGCCTGCCGCCTCCACCGCGCGCCGCACCGGCACCCTCGCGAGCAGCACGAAACCCAGTGCGAAGAAGACCACCAGCGAGATGATCGCGTACCGGTAGCTGCCCGTGAGCTGGTACGTCAGGCCGAAGACGAGGGGGCCGACCCAGCTCAGCCCGCGGTCGCTCATCTCGTACGCCGAGAAGTACTCGGCCTCCTTGCCCGCCGGCACCAGGTGCGAGAAGAGCGAGCGCGACAGCGCCTGGCTGCCGCCGAGCACCAGTCCGATCATCGCGGCGAGTGCGAAGAACCACACCGGGGTCCGCGCCGGGAGGAAATAGCCGGCCGCCAGCGTGAGCGCCCACGCCGCCAGTGAGCCCAGGATCGTCCGCTTCGCGCCGTAGGTGACCGCGAGCCGGCCCATGGCCAGCGCACCGGCCACCGCGAGGATCTGCACCAGCAGCACCGCCCCGATCAGGGTGGACTGGTCCAGCTTCAGCTCCTCCGAGCCGTAGATGGAGGCCTGGGAGATCACCGTCTGCACGCCGTCGTTGTAGATCAGGTACGCGAGCAGGAAGGACAGGGTCAGCGGGTAGCGCCGCATGTCCTTCAGGGTGGCGACGAGCTGCTTCCAGCCGCTGACCGCCGGAGCCTCGCCGGGCTCGCGGACCACCCTCCGGTCCCGCAGCCGGCGCAGCGGGATCAGCGCGAACGCACCCCACCAGAGTCCCGCGGAGGCCAGGCAGATCCGTACCGCCATGCCCTCGGTGAGGCCGAAGGAGTCGTGGCCCATGTAGAGCACCAGGTTCACCACGAGCATCAGGGAGCCCGCGGTGTAGCCGAAAGCCCAGCCGCGCGAGGAGACGGTGTCGCGCTCGTCCGGGGTGGAGATCTGCGGCAGATAGGCGTTGTACAGCACCATCGAGATGGACAGCGCGGCGTTCGCCACGACCAGCAGGAAGCCGCCGAGCAGATAGCGCTCACCGCCCAGGAAGAACATCCCGGTCGTCGCCGCGGCGCCCGTGTAGGCCGCCACGGCCAGCATCGGCTTCTTGCGTCCGCTCCGGTCGGCGATCGCACCCACCAGCGGCATGAGCAGCACGGCGAGGATCACCGAGGCCGAGACCGCGTACGCGAAGAAGGAGCCGGCCCGCACCGGGACGCCCAGCGGGTGGACGAAGCCCTCGGCGTCGGCGGCGGCCCGGGCGATCGAGGTCAGGTAGGGCCCGAGGAACACCGTGAGCACGCTCGCCGAGTACACCGACACGGCGAAGTCGTAGAAGTACCAGCCGCGCTGCTCGCGCTTGCGCGCGGCCGCGTCGGCCGTCGCCGTGGTGCCCGATCTGCCGTCGTCGGCCCCGGATTCCGCTTCGTCCTCGGTCTGCGCACTCATTCGGTGCCCCCTCGCTGGTCCCCGTACCGCACGGTCCGCCGGAGCCCGCTCGGGCACCTCGGGCCGTGTCAGGCCCAGGCCCCGCGCTCGTCCAGCACCGTGCGCAAGATGTCGATCCGGTCGGTCATGATGCCATCGACTCCCAGGTCCAGGAGAGCCTCCATGCGTTCCGGTTCGTTCACGGTCCACACGTGCACCTGGAGTCCCCGTTCGTGCGCGGTGCGTACGAACCTGCGGTCGACCACGCGGATGCCGGCCTGGGTCTCCGGTACCTGCGCCGCCACCGCCCCCACCCGCAGCGCCGCCGGGATGGCGAACGAGCGCAGCCGCAGGCCGAGCACCCCGCGCACGCCGTAGGAGGTCGCCAGCCGGGGGCCGGCGATCTTCGCGGCCCGGGCCACCCTGCTCTCGGAGAAGGAGCCCACGCACACCCGGTCCCAGACGCCCTTGCGCGCGATCAGGTTGACCAGCGGGTGGAGGGCCGACTCGGCCTTGATGTCTACGTTCCAGCGGGCGTCCGGGAACTCCTCCAGCAGGTCCTCGAAAAGGGCGAGGGGCTCGGTGCCCCCCACCCGGGCCTCGCCGATCCGCTTCCAGGGCAGCTCGGCGATCCGGCCCGTCCCGTCGGTGACCCGGTCCAGCGTGGAGTCGTGGAAGGCGACGAGTTTCCCGTCGGCGCTGGCGTGCACATCGGTCTCGAAGTAGCGGTAGCCCGCGTCGGCGGCCCGACGGAAGGCGGCGGCGGTGTTCTCCAGCCCGTCCGCGGCACCTCCCCGGTGGGCGAAGGGGATCGGAGCCGGGTGGTCCAGATACGGATGGCGAAGGCGTACGTGCGTCACGCGCGCAGTATCCCCCGCGCGGACCGCGCCGCGGTGACCGGAAGCCTTCGCGCAGTCGAAGATCGGTGTCGGGCAGGCCCTCCCCTGGTGCGGGTGGACTGGCACGTGACAGGCTGGACCCGCAGTTCCCAATCCAATCCCGACCCCGGCGCCGCCCGCCCGGGGCCAATCCGACGAAGGTGGACCGGACGCATGGCCGAATGGACCTCGGCGGTCGGCGCCGCGCAGCTCGCCCGCCTGATCACCTCGCAGCAGGAGCGGCCCGCCGTGCCGGGCGCCCGCAAGCTGCCCGCGTACCGCACCCTCGCCGACGGGATCCGGCTGCTCGTCCTGGAAGGCCGCGTTCCGGTCGCCGCCCGGCTGCCCGCCGAGCGGGAACTGGCCGGCTCCCTCTCCCTGAGCCGCACCACCGTCGCCGCCGCGTACGAGGCCCTGCGCGGGGAGGGGTTCCTGGAGTCCCGCCGGGGCGCCGGGAGCTGGACCTCCGTCCCGGCCGGGAACCCGCTGCCCGCCCGCGGGCTGGAGCCGCTGCCGCCCGAATCGCTCGGCTCCATGATCGATCTCGGCTGCGCGGCCCTCCCGGCGCCCGAGCCGTGGCTGACCAAGGCCGTCCAGGGCGCCCTGGAGGAGCTGCCGCCGTACGCGCACACCCACGGGGACTACCCGGCGGGGCTGCCCGCGCTGCGGCGGATGCTCGCCGACCGCTACAGCGAGCAGGGCATCCCCACCATGCCCGAGCAGATCATGGTCACCACCGGGGCGATGGGCGCCATCGACGCCATCTGCAGCCTCTTCGCCGGGCGCGGGGAGCGGATCGCCGTCGAGTCCCCGTCCTACGCGAACATCCTCCAGCTGATGCGCGCCGCCGGGGCCCGCCTCGTGCCCGTGGCCATGGCCGAGGGACTGGCCGGCTGGGACATGGACGTCTGGCGCCAGGTGCTGCGCGACTCGGCCCCCCGCCTCGCGTACGTGGTCGCCGACTTCCACAACCCGACCGGGGCGCTGGCCTCCGAGGAGCAGCGCCGGGCGATGGTGGAGGCGGCCCGGGCGGCCGGCACCGTACTGGTCGCCGACGAGACGATGCTGGAACTCAAGCTGGAGCCCGGTCTGGAGATGCCCCGCCCGGTCTGCTCCTTCGACCCGGCCGGCTCCACCGTGGTCACCGTCGGCTCGGCGAGCAAGGCCTTCTGGGCGGGCATGCGGATCGGCTGGGTCCGCGCGGCCCCCGACGTCATCCGCAGCCTGGTGGCCGCCCGCGCCTACGCCGACCTGGGCACTCCGGTGCTGGAACAGCTCGCGGTGAACTGGCTGATGCGGACCGACGGCTGGCAGGAGGCCGTGGACATCCGCCGCGCGCAGGCCCGCGAGAACCGCGACGCCCTGGTGGCGGCGGTCCGCCGGGAGCTGCCCGACTGGGAGTTCGAGATCCCGCAGGGCGGGCTGACCCTGTGGGCCCGCGCGGGCGGGCTCTCCGGCTCCCGGCTGGCCGAGGTGGGGGAGCGGGTCGGCGTACGGGTCCCCTCGGGCCCGCGCTTCGGCGTCGACGGGGCCTTCGAGGGGTACGTACGGCTGCCCTTCACGGTGGGCGGCCCGGTGGCCGAGGAGGCCGCCGGGCGCCTGGCCGCGGCGGCCCGCCTGGTCGGCACGGGCGCGGCCGGCGGCACCGCGGAACCCCCGCGCACGTTCGTCGCCTAGTGCGGCCCGGGGTCAGGGTGCCTCGGCCGCCACTTCCGGGATCTCCGCGGTGTCGACGGCCGGGCCCTGCTGCGCGGGCGGCTGCGCCCGGACCGCCTTCGTCAGCGTGACCCGGGCCCCGTCCGCGCCCTGCTCCGAGCGGCGTTCGGGGAGGAGCGCCAGCACCGCCTGGCGGTACGCCGGGTGCGTGGCGTCGTCGTACGGGTCCGGGGTGGAGGGCACCTGGAGCCGGTGGACGGGGCCCGTGCCGAGCCGGGCGTACCCGCGTCCCGGCGGCATCTCCGCGGGCGGCGTGGTGTGCGGCGGCAGGCCCAGCACGTCGGCGATCTGCTGGATCGCGGCGGGCCCGAGCACGATCCGGGCCCGGGTGTGCTGCCAGACGGCGTCGTTCAGCAGTTCCAGGTGATCGAAGTGTTCGGCCACCGCCACCGTGACGTGCGCGGCCCGGCCGTGCCGCAGCGGCACCTGGAGTCGGGCCAGCGGATCGGGGAGCCCTTCGGCGGCGGCGAGGTGGGTCGGCACGCTCGGCTGGTCCAGCAGGATCCACAGGGGACGCCGGGTGTCCTCGGGGGCGGGACGGCCCGCCTCACGGGCGCGGTGGGTGGCCACCAGCCGCCGCTCCGTCTCCTGGGCGGCCCATTCCAGGGTGGCCAGCGCCCCGGTGGGCCCGGACTCCACGGCGAGGACGCCGTCGCGGCCGGAGAGGCAGGCGAACTCGCCGCTGCCGCCGCCGTCGATGATCAGTACGTCGCCGCCGTGGCGCAGGGCCTGTACGGCGATCGAGCGCAGCAGGCTGGTCGTGCCGCTGCCGGGCCGGCCCACGGCCAGCAGGTGGGGCTCGGTGGAGCGGGGGCCGGTCCGCCAGATCACCGGCGGCACGTCGCGGGGCTCGTCCCCGTCCAGGACGGGCAGGGTGCGCTGCACGCCGCCGGAGTCGGTGAAGCCGAGGACGGTCTCCCCGGGGGAGGTCACGAAGGGCTGGGCGGCGATGCCCGTCGGCAGCGCCGCCAGCACGCGCAGGTCGAGCTGGTTGCCCTCCTCGTCCCAGTCGAAGAGATACTCCCGACCGCGCCCGGACTTGGCGTGCAGCAGTGCCTCGATCCGGGCCCGCGAGGCGGCCTCGCCATCGGTGAAGTAGGCCGGGTAGCGGATGTGGAGCCGGGTGACGCGACCCGCCTCGTCGAACTCGTAGCCGCTGAAGGCCTTGTCCCACTCCCCGCCGTGGGCGAAGAGCGGACTGGGGTCCTCCGGGATGGAGAAGTACGGCACGAGTGCTTCGTAGAGGGAGCCGAGCCGTTCGGTCTCGGCCTCGCTGGGCCCGGTCTTCACCGGATTGCGGTCGCGTCCCCGCCAGGCCGCCGCCGCCATGAGGGTGATCAGGGCGAGGAGCGGGCCGTAGGGGACGAGCGCGACCACGAGAACGCAGGCGGCTCCCAGGAACAGTGCGGGACCGCGCTTGTCCTTGGGGGTCTCGGCCCATTTGCGCCGCCCGGCCGAGGCCAGGATGCGCAGGCCGCGTCCGATGACGAGGAGCGGGTGGAGGACGTCCGTGGCACTGTCGGCGGCCGTGCGAGCGAAGTCGCGGCCCCGGACCAGCGACGCGGTGCCGCCCTTGAGGATGCGGGGAAGTGGGCGCCGGGCCACGGGCGTCTCCTGGAGTTGTCGTGTGACGTGTGTTTCGGGTGTGGCTGGTGAATCGGTGCGGTGGCCGGGCTAGAGCTTGATCCCGCCGAGCAGGCTCGCGAGGCTCGCCGTGGACGCCGTGATGCTCGGGGCGATGGCGGAACCGGCGAGGAAGAAGCCGAAGAGGGAGCAGACGAACGCGTGCGTCAGCTTCATCCCGTCCTTCTTGAAGAACAGGAAGGCGATGATGCCTAGCAGGACGACGCCCGAGATGGACAAGACCATGAGAGGTTCTCCTGGTGGGTGGGGACAGTCACCATCAGTTGTCCCAGGCTCACAGGAAGTATCAATGCGACAAAAGGTGCATACGGGTGAATCTGCGGGTTTTTCACTTGACCGGCTCATCCCGGCTGGCGCGTCCGGGACGAATGGGGTCGAGGGTGATCATTGCCTCGCCCCGAGCCGTACACGTGCAGGTCCGGGCGCTACTCTGACGATTCACCCGTACGGACGCAGTGCCGTGCGCCCCCCTGCCCGCACGGCCCGGGGAAGCTTCAAGCCAGCAGCGAGTGAAAGGCGGTACGCACCATGAGCGAGCACACCGAAGGCGCCTCCCCCGACGCGCCCGACGAGGACGTCATCGAACTGGCCGGCAAGATCTTCGACCTCGCCCGTCAGGGTGAGGCCGCGCAGCTCACCGCCTACCTCGAAGCGGGCGTCCCGGCGAACCTCACCAACGACCGCGGCGACACCCTCGTCATGCTCGCCGCCTACCACGGCCACGCCGAGACCGTCACGACCCTGCTGGCCCGCGGAGCCGAGGCCGACCGGGCCAACGACCGCGGCCAGACCCCGCTCGCCGGCGCCGTGTTCAAGGGCGAGGAGGACGTCATCCGCGCGCTGCTCGCCGGCGGGGCCGACCCGAACGCCGGAACCCCCTCCGCCGTGGACACGGCGCGCATGTTCGGCAAGGCCGACCTGCTGGAACTCTTCGGAGCCGAGTAGTCCGCTTTTTGCCGCGCGGGGAGCGGGTACGGACCTCACGGGTTGATCACGGCAGCCGTAAATGTGGTCGCGGCGCACAAACCGGCTGGGTCATCATGGCGTCGGATTCGATTCGCGAGCACGGGGGACGGGCAGGACGGCATGACGCGAAGGGTGTCCCGGCCGAGTCCGGCCGCCATGGTCACGAAGCACCGACGAGAGTGAGAAGACAATGGTCTGCATCGAGCGGAACACGACGGCGAACGCCCTCACATGCTGTTACGCGGCTCTGTGAATCACGATTCCCGGTTGCGTCCCCAGCTTGATTTGAGGCCATTCCCATGTTCGAACCAGTCATAGCGCCGAGCGGTACCCTGCTCGGGCTCCTCCAGCGCGGCCGCGGCGACGGCACGCTGCACGCGCTCGCGGCGCCCAGGGCCGAGGCCCTCGCGGCCCTGAACCAGTGCGTGCTCAGCGATCCGCGACAGGACTGGCAGGTCGAGAACCGCTCTCTGTACTACGCCAGGCTCTACCTGGATCTCGACGGACCCCTCGCCGAGATCGAGAGCCACCTCTTCAGCGCCGACGACCTCGTCGACGACGAGGACCACAGGACCGGCCTCGCCCTGTCCGTGCTCGGCCACCTGGCCTCGTACGGCCGTGACGACGCGCTCATGCTGCTGCGCCGTTACGCCGCCTCCGGGGCGAACTGGGCCTGGGCACTCGACGAGCTCGCGCTGCGCGACGACGACGAAGGACTGCGCTCCCTCGGGGCGTCCGTCCTCGCCCGCTTCCCCGCCACGGCGGAGGGCGAGGCGCGGCTGGCCGCCGCCGTCCGCGACGCGTACGAGCCCAGGCCGTGGTGCCTGTGGGAGGAGTCGCCGCTGTACGGGGACCGCTTGCGCGCCGCCCGTCAGCAGGGCTCCTTCGACCGCTGGCAGCGACAGATGACCCCCAGCGGGCCCCGGCCGGGCTGGGGCGTCCAGGCGGTCTTCGAATGGGCCGCCGACGGCCTGCGCCGCGGTACGCCGCTGCACGTGCCCGCGGCGCGCTGCCTGGCCGCCGTGGCCCAGCCCGAGGACCGCCCCGCCGTCTTCGAGGCCGCCGCCGGCCGGCAGGGCGAGGCCGCCCGGGCCACCGCCCTGCACCACCTGGTCCTCGCCGAGCCGGAGAACCCGGCCGTACTGGACCTCATCGAAGCCGCCGCGGACGAACCGGCCGTGGCCGCCTACGAGCGCATGTGCGGCCCCGAGGCCGTCGAACGGGCCCGGCGCTGGGTCCACCGCCCCGACGCCCTCGGAGCGGCGGCAGGGGCCGTCCTGGCCGCCCGTGGCGACGCCGAGGACGCCGGACTGGTCCTGGGCGCCCTCCGCTCCACCGTCCGGGGCTCGGGCCCCGACTCCCAGCGGCTCTTCGCCCTGGTGGACGGCGCCGGCCGGCTCGCCATCGGCTGCGCGGCCCCCGTGCTGCGCCACGTCTACCGCGAGACCTCCTCGTCCCACCTGCGCGGCCGCGCCGCCCAGGCCCTGGCCAGCACGGACCCCACCTTCGCGGCGGGCTTCGCCGTCGAATGCCTGTGGGACTGCGAGGAGACCACCCGCGAGGTGGCCGCCCGCCACGCCGAGACCGCGGACGCCCGCGTGGCCCCCCGGCTGCGCCGCCTGGCGGCGGATCCCGCCGAGGAAGAGGACGTACAGTCCGCGGTCCGCGACCGCATCACCCCCGAGTCCGCGGTGTAGCACCCCGAGAGACGACCCCCTCCGCGCCCGGGCCCCGTCGAGGGGCCCGGGCGCAGTGCGTGCGGGCCCGCCGCCGCCCGCGTAGCTCCGGGCCCGGGCCGCCGCCGGCCCGCGGACACGATCCCGCCCCTTCCTCCGCCGGAGCGGGGGAAGGCGGGATCCTCTCGCCGCGCCCGCCCCTACTGCGGCGGCGTGCCCCCGTTCTCCTCCTCGCGGTCGAGCGAGGCGTCGATCTCGCAGGGCGTGACCTTCGAGGTCGGCTTCACCCCGGCCGCGGTCCGAACCGGTGACCCGGGGGACTTCCCGAACACGAGGGTGTACCCCGGAGGGACCGTCTTCGAGTTGATCTTCAGCTTGTCCCGCTCCGGCCGGCGCAGCTCCGCCTCGGGGTCTGCCTGGAGACCGCGGTAACCGCCGCTCGGGTGCGTGCACTCCGAGGCCGGCAGAGACTCCGTCACCGCGACGCTCACCCCCTGCTCCCGGAGCCGCTCCACCACCGCGGGCAGTTCGTCGACCGTGGGCAGGGGAATGCGGATCGTGCCGGCGGGCTCGCCCGAGGGGTAGGCGGGGCCGGCCTTGAGGATCTCCTCCAGGCCCTCCCTCTCGTCGACGCCGCACGACGGGACCTTGGAGGTCTCCACCACGCCGATGGTGATGTCCGGGTAGCCGTTCAGGAAGTGCTCCGGCTGGGTGATGACGAGCGAGTGGCCCGGCGGAACCGTTTTCGCGTCGACTTTCAGAAAGTACCCCTGGTCATCGTTCTGGATGATGTTCGTCGCGGGTGGGCGCTTGTCCTTCAGCCCGCGGTACCTCTCGACGGGCTCGGAGCACTGGGACGGCGCTCGCAGCGGGACCAGCACGGCCGGGACCCCCGCCTCCGTCAGCGCGTCCACCAACTGCCGCACCTCGTAGGGATCCGGCGGCATCACCCGGAGGGAGCCGTCCGGGTTCTTCCGGATCCTGGGCAGGCCCGTGTCCGACGGGCTCGGCGTCACGGTGGGACCGACCGCCGGCCGGCTGCCGTCACGGCTGCTGCCGGGCACCGCCATCACCGCGACGACGACGGCCGTCGCCACCCCCACGGCCAGCGGGATGCCGTACCGGCGGGCGCGGGAGGGGGCGGGAGTCGGCGGGGCCTCCGGCAGACGGGCCAGCAGTGCCGCCTTCAGGCGCTCCTCGAACGCGTGGGGCCTGCTGCTCATCGGACTGCCTCCAGCGTGGGATCGGGCCGGTTCGCGGAAGCCGGCGCGCGCAGTGCGCGGCGCGCCCGGTGCAGGCGTACGCGGATCGTCGCCTGGGTGACGCCGAGGGCCTGGGCGGCCTCGGCCGGGGTGAGTTCGTCGAGTACGACGAGGTCCAGCGCGGCCCGCAGCGGCTCGGAGAGCGCGGCGTGACGCCCGGCCACGTCGCGGAAGGCCCGCTGGGCGTCGATCCGCTCCTCCAGGGCGGCGACGTCCTCGTCGTCGAGGAGGCGGCGGCCGCTCAGCCGTGCCAGGGCTCCGCTCTCGCGGGCGAGGCCCCGGGCGTGGCCCGACAGGACGTTGCGGGCTATGCCGAACAGCCAGGCCACCGGAGCTCCCCTGTGGCGCCGGTAGCCGCCCGCCGATCCCATCGCGGCGAGGAAGATGTCCGCGGTCAGGTCGGCGGCCAGGTGAGGGTCGGCGACCCGACGGGTGACGAAGCCGAGCACCGCGTCGATGTGTTCCTCGTGGAACGCCCCGAACCCCTCGGGCGTGGTGAGATCCGGCGGGCCGGTCTCGTGTCGTGGGCTGTGCACCCGGTTCCTCCCCTGAGCGGGGGACCCGATCGGCCCCCTCACCCGGTACTTGACCGGAGCCCCCGCGAACGTTTCATCGGGACCGGACGAACCTCACGGGCACCCCCGGACGGGCCTGGGCCGCCGCGTCCAGGGCAGGGCCCGGTGGGACCACGCCCACCACCGGGTAGCCGCCCGTCACCGGATGGTCGGCCAGGAAGACCACCGGCAGGCCGTCCGGCGGGACCTGCACCGCCCCCAGCACCATCCCCTCGCTCGGCAGCTCGCCGGCCCGCGCCCGCACCAGGGGGGAACCGGCCTCCGTGCGCAGCCCGATCCGGTTGGACATCGCCGACACCCGGAACACCGCCCGCCACAGCCCGGCGACCGAGCCCTCGGTGAACCAGTCGGCCCGCGGCCCCGGCCGCAGTGGCAACAACAGCTCCGAAGGGGCCCCCGGCAGCCCGCAGACGTCCGCGCCGACCGCGGGTGCCGGGCCCGCCGCGCCCACCGGCAGCACGGTCCCCGCCGTCAGCACCGGTGGGCCCAGCCCCGACAGCAGGTCCGCCGAGCGGCTGCCCAGGACCGGTGCGACGGCCAGCCCGCCCCGCACCGCGACGTAGCTGCGCAGCCCGGACTCCGCCCGACCCACCTCCAGCTCCGCCCCCGGCGCCAGCCGCACCGGCGCCCCCCAGGCCACCGGGCGGCCGTCGACCCGTACGGAACACGGCGCGCCCGTCACCGCCACCGTCGTCGCGGCCAGGGCCCGCAGCGCGACCCCGTCCAGGGTGGTCTCCAGCGCGGCCGCGTCCGCCGGGTTGCCCAGCAGCCGGTTGGCCAGCGCGTGCGCGGCCGTGTCCAGCGCGCCCGAGCGGGGGACGCCCAGGTGAGCGTGGCCCGGACGGCCCCGGTCCTGGACCGTGGTCAACGCCCCCGGCCGGATCACCAGCAGCCCGCTCATCCGTCCACCTCCGCGAACCGCACCCGTACCCCCGGCGCGAACAGGGCCGCCGGATCCCGCTCCGGGTCCCAGAGCACCGCCTCCGTGGAGCCGATCAGCTGCCAGCCGCCGGGGGAGGAGCGCGGGTACACCCCCGCGTACTCGCCGGCCAGCGCCAGCGAGCCCGCCGGGACGGACGGCCGGGGCGTGTCCCTCCGGGGCAGGTGGAACCGTTCCGGCAGCCCCGTCAGATAGCCGAAGCCCGGGGCGAACCCGCAGAAGGCCACCCGGAACTCGGTGGCCCCGACGATGCCCGGCACCTCCCCGGGAGCCACCCCCCACAGCCGGGCCACCTCCGCCAGGTCCGGCCCGTCGAACCGCACCTCCACCGTGACCAGCGGGCCCTGCGAGGGCGCGAGCGGCGGCACCTCCCAGCGTGCGATCCGGGCGCCGAGCGCGGCCGGATCCCGTACGCCGTCCACCAGCACGGTCCGCGCTGCGGGAACGACCTCCCGCACGGGCCCCAGCTCACCCGCCTCCCGGCGGCGCAGCAGCTCGGCGTGGAGCGCGGCGACCTCCGCCGCCGAATCCAGCTCGATCAACAGCGCCCCGCCGCCCACCACCAGGCTCCTCACGCGAAGGCCTCCACCCGCACCCCGGCCGCGCCCAGCGCGTCGCGGACCCGCAGGGCCAGCACGGCGGCCCCGGGAGTGTCCCCGTGCAGGCACAGCGAGCGGGCCGCCACGGGCACCGGGGAGCCGTCGGCGGCCCGTACCGTCCCCTCGGCCGCCATCCGTACGGCCCGCTCCACCACGGCGTCCGGGTCGTGGAGCACCGCCCCCGGCTCGCCGCGCGGCACCAGCGTCCCGGCGGGCGTGTAGGCGCGGTCGGCGAAGGCCTCGGCCACGGGCGTCAGCCCGGCCTCCTCGGCGGCCGCGAGCAGCAGCGACCCGGGCAGCCCCAACACGGGCGGGCCCCCGGTCGCCCCGGCCCCGGCGGCGAGCCGGACCCCGGCGACCACGGCGGCCGCCTGGTCGGCGTCGTACACGGTGCGGTTGTAGAGCGCACCGTGCGGTTTCACGTACGACACCCGGGAGCCGGCCGCCCGCGCGAACACCTCCAGCGCCCCGATCTGGTAGGCCACCTCGTCGGCGAGCTCGCCGGGCGGCACGTCCATGGAGCGCCTGCCGAAGCCGGCCAGGTCGCGGTAGGAGACCTGAGCGCCGATCCGTACGCCCCGGGCCGCGGCCAGCTCGCAGACCCGGCGCATGATGGACGGGTCCCCGGCGTGGAAGCCGCAGGCGACGTTGGCGCTCGTCACGACGGACAGCAGGGCCTCGTCGTCGGTGAGCGTCCAGCGCCCGAAACCCTCGCCGAGATCGGCGTTGAGGTCGATCACGCCGGCGGATGCGATCATGGAAGCCATGCGCCGAGGGTAGAGCAGGCCACCCGGCGGGCAGCCCCGGACGATCCGATCGAGCCGATCGAGCCGATCGAGCCGATCGAGCGAACCGGCGGAACGATCCGCAGCGGCGGAACGATCCGAACGAGCGGAACGATCAGAACGATCCGGCCGAACCCCCGCGTTTGGGATGTTGTCAGGGTCAGCGCCTAGTCTTTGTCCGTGACTCTCCCAGCCCCGGCGAAGACCCTTCCGTCCCCGGCGCCGGGCCCGGCCGCCGACGAGGGCCTGGCCCGGCGACTGCGCGCCCTCGCCTGCACCGCCCCGCTCCACGACCTCGACGTGCGCAAGGCCAATCTGGCCGGCGAGTACGGGGTCTACGCCATGGCCGAGGTGGCGCTCTCCGCGATCGACCTGGTCACGCTGAACATGGACTTCGACACCGGCGCCGACCACGAGCAGATAGTGGCCCGCCTGCTGCCGCGCGTCGCCGCCCAGGCCCCGGCCCGCCCGGCGGCCGAGCACGAGCGGGTGGCCCGCTGGGTGCTGGAGAACCTGATCAACGTCGGCAGCGTCGACCGCGGTTTCCGCGCGATCTACGGCACCTTCGGCGCGGACGGCGTCTACGTGCGCCGCGACTACGACTTCAAGCTGATCGAAGAGGTCCCCGGCCACGGCGGCGCGGTCTACCTGCGCACGACGGACGAGGCGGTCAACGTACTCGTCGGCGCCCTCGACACCGATGTCACCAGCGCCCAGATCGCCGCCGAGGTGAAGCTGGAGGTGCTGATCAGCCGCGGCCGGCTGGCCGACGCCCAACTCGCCGCCGAGCAGGCCCGGTACCGGACCGTGCAGTACGCCGAGACCCTGCGCCGCACGCTGGACGCGACGCGGCGCAACGTCCGGGCGGTGGACTGGCTCCAGTCCGTGCCCGACATGATCGAGGAGGCCCTCGACCACGTCGCCGACCGCTACCGCCACGAGAACGCGATCCTCACCAACATCCGCAAGGCGCGCGACGAGGCGGAGGAACCCGAGAACAAGCGGCGCGCCGCCGAGCTCGTCGACATCGTCAAGGACTGCATCCGCCGCCACACCCAGCTCCAGTCCCGGCTGCTGGACGCGGGCCCGCTCTTCCGCGCCGAGCAGGACCGCCAGGCCTTCGCGGCGCCCGCACCGCGCTCGGGGATCGACCTGTACGGGCAGCTCGTCGCCCCGATCCTGCCGCTTCCGGTCTCCGGGGCCCGCCGGGTCACCGACGCCTTCTTCGCCTCCGGGGCCGGTCTGCGCACCCCCGTCTCCGTACGGGTCGCCGACCTCGTCGACATCCTGCTGACCCCGCCCGTCGAGCGGGAGCACCTCGGCCTGGAGATGCCCGAGCCCGACCTGATCGCCACTCCGGACGACAGCCGCTTCAGCGAGGAGCAGCTCGCCGCCGCGACGCGGCTCCTGGACCTGCCGCACGACGCGCCGCGCCGGCTGTCCGGCCTGCTGGCGGAGGCCCGCCGCAGCGACCCGGACCTGCCGTACCTGGTGGCCCTGCTGGCCGTCCACGCGGCGAGCCCCGCCGTCGGCACGGCGTACCGCCAGGGCGAGGAGCGGCTGCTCTTCGCCGTCGACGACGGCACCCAGCTGGACGACCCCGAGTTCGGTGGCGCCGACCTCATCGTGGGCACGGCCCTCCTGGACGCCGCCGGCATGGCCGCCGACCGCACGGAGGCGGCGTGACGACCACCGCCGCCCGGTGCGCAGGCACGGCGGGTCGGACGGGCCGGCCGGTGTCCTGCCGCCGTACGCTCCCGGTTCAGCCGGCCCCGGCCGGTTTCCGGCGGCCCGCGTTGTCCGCCGTGCACGGAGCCCCGTGTCGCACCGGCCCGTCCGGTGCCGCCCGAGCCGCCGCGCGCCGCGTCGCTCCGCGTCAGCGGATCCGTACCGCACCGGCTCCCGGGGCGGAGCCCGCACGGCGGCCCGCCCCCATGGGCACGACCCGTACCGCCATCACCACCCGCACCACCCGCACCGCCGAGGAGACGTACCAGTGAGCGACCACCACGCCGAGCACACCGCGTGGAGCGAGCGGCACACCGGGTGGAACGAGCCCGATGCGCCGCCGGCCCCTGTCGCGCCCTCGGCCGGCGCCACGGTGACCCCGGCCGACGCCGCCGACGCGGCCCGCCTCGTCGCCTTCGGGCTGCAGCCCAAGCTGCTGCCCGCCCGCGACGCCGAGTACGCCGAACTGCTGCGCCGCTACCGCGAGGACACCGCCTTCGGCCGGCTCGCGGACGCCGTCGCCACCGGCCTCGGCCTCGTCGTCCTGGAGGTGTCCACGCGCGCCGGCATGGCGGTCGCCGCGGGCGAGGACTCCGTCTTCGCCGTCCGCATGGGCGACTACGCCCGCCGCACCGCCGCCGACTCCGCCGACCGCTTCCTGCACGGCCTCGCCCACCTCGCCGTCGCCGCCCTCGCCTTCCCCCGTCCCGAGGACCTCGCCGACGACGCGTACATCGGCCGCATCACCGTCAACGGGGTCGACGCCTTCGTACGGCAGACCTGCCGGCGCCTCGAAGAGCGCGCCGAGGAGCTCGGCGAGAACACCGACCCGGCCTCCGACGCCCCCGGCCTGGAGGCAGCCTGGCGGGTCTACACCCGCCGCAGCGCGACCGGCGCCACCAAGGACGCCCGCCGCCTCGCCGGCTCCACCACCGGCATCGTCGGCAAGGCCGCCGCCTTCCTGACCGACTCCGGCTTCCTCCAGCGCACCGGCGACGAGGCCGGCGGCACCTACCGCACCACCCCCCGCTACCAGCTCCAGGTCCGCGACATGGCGGGCAGCGCGGCCATGGCCGAGCTCCTGGAACTCGGCGTGGTCCCGGTCAGCGACGGCTCCGCCACCCTCCTGCCGCCGCCCGAGGGCGACGACCTGGACCTGGCGGCCGACGCCGGCCTGCCGTTCCACGCCTGAGCCACCCGCCCCGTACGTACTGAGACCCACCGAGAAACAACGAGAGTCCGCCGCCATGTACGAGCTGTCCCGGATCCGCCTCTACTCCATCGGGCCCGCCGGCGCACGCTACGCCGACACCGTGCTCGACCTGCGCGGAGTCGGCGAGCCGGTGCCCCACCCGGCGCCGACGCAGGCGGAGTTCTTCGAGGACGAGCCCACCGGGCCGCCGCGCCGCCCCGCGCCCGCCGGCGTGCTGTTCCTGGAGAACGGCGGCGGCAAGTCGGTCCTGCTCAAGCTGATCTTCTCGGTGATGCTCCCCGGCCACCGCAACACCCTCGGCGGCGCCAGCTCCGGCGTGCTGCGCAAGTTCCTGCTCGCCGACGACTGCGGCCACGTGGCCCTGGAATGGCAGCACACCCAGACCGGCGAATGCGTGGTCGTCGGGAAGGTCAGCGAATGGCGCGGCCGCCAGGTCTCCAACGACCCCCGCAAGTTCGCCGAGGCCTGGTACTCCTTCCGCCCCGGCCCCGGCCTCAGCCTCGACAACCTGCCCGTCGCCGAGGCCACCACGGTGCGCCCGCCCGTCGAAGGGGCCTCCGGCGCCCAGGGCCGCCGCCGCACCATGAAGGGCTTCCGCGACGCCCTCACCGAGGCCGGCAAGGCGTACCCGCACCTGGAGGTCTCCTGGGAGGAGATCCACGACCGCTGGAACGAGCACCTCACCGAGCTCGGCCTCGACCCCGAACTCTTCCGCTACCAGCGCGAGATGAACGCCGACGAGGGCGAGGCCGCCGGCCTCTTCGCGGTCAAGAAGGACTCCGACTTCACCGACCTGCTGCTGCGGGCCGTCACCGACACCCGCGACACCGACGGCCTCGCCGACCTCGTCCACGGCTTCGGCAACAAGCTGGGCCGCCGCGCCGAGCTGATGGCCGAACGCGACTTCACCGCCGGCTCGGTGGACCTGCTCACCCGCATCGTCGAGGCCGCCGAGACCCGCACCCGGCTGCGCGACGTCCACGCCGGCGCCGAACGCCGTACGCGCACCCTCGCCCGGCGGCTCTCCGCCCGCGCCGCCGAGGAACGCGGCCGGGCCTCCGAACTCGCCCAGCGGGTCACCGGCGCCGCCCACGAGGTCACCGCCGCCGAGTCCGCCCGCGCCCGCAGCGCCGCGGTCTCCGCCGAACTTGCCTACCGGCACGCCTCGCTGGCCCTCACCGTCGCCGACAAGGCCGCCGCCGCCCAGCGCCGCGAACTCCTCGAAGCCCGCACCCTGCACTCCGCGTGGCAGGCCGCCGAGAGCGTGCTGCGCCACCGCGCCGCCGCCGACCGTTCCGCCCGGGTCGCCGCCGCGATCCTGGAGGCCGAACGGGACGCGGCCCCGGCGCTGGCCGCCCGCGCCACCGCCGCCGCCGAGCTGGTACGGGCCCTGCACACCGCCGCCGAACAGGGCGAGCGGGCCGCGAACGAGGAGGAGGAGCGTTCCGCCGAGCTCCAGGCCGTCGGCGAGGCCGCCCACCGTGACGCCACCGCCGCCGCCACCGCCGCACAGCGCGCCCGCAGCGAGGCCGAACACCTCCGCTCGCGGCTCGGCGAGGTCGAGCAGGAGACCGCCGAGGCCGTCCGCGCCGGCTGGCTCGACGACTCCGCCCCCGACGCCGACCCGGCCCGCGCGGCCCTCGCCGCGGCCGACGCCGAGAAGACCGCGGTGGCCGCCTGGGACGAGTCCCGCGAGGCCGCCCGCACCGCCGGCGAAGCCGCCCGGGAGGCCGCCGCCGCGGAATCCCGCGCCGAACTCACCGCCGCCCGCGCGGCGGACGCCGCCGACGCGGCCGAGGCCGCCCACGCCGCCGAACACCGGGCCGCGGCCTCCCTCGCCGAATCGCCCCGCCTGACCGAACTCCTCGGCCTCCCGGACGCAGCCGGCCATGCCCCGTCCGACGGCCTCGGAAGCCAGGGGTCCGGCGGCGTGGCCGCGCCCGCCGCCCCACAGGGCACCGAGCCGGGCGCGGCCTCGACCGGCTCCGCCCAGGGCGGACCGCACGGCACCGGCGCGGCCCAGCCCGACTCCCGTACGCCCGGACGGCTGTCGGCCGAGGACCTCGACCGGAACGCCGAGGACCTCCACCGCCTGCTCACCGACGGGGTCGCCTCCGCCGAACGCCACCTGTTCGAACTCCGCACCGCCGCCGCCGACGACGCCCGCATCCTCGGCGCCCTCGGCGACGGAGGGCTGCTGCCGCCCGGCCCCGACGTCCTCGCCACCGTCGAGTACCTCGGCGAACACGGCATCCCGGCCCTGCCCGGCTGGCGCTACCTCGCCCAGTCCGTGGACCCGGCCGACCACGCCGCCGTCCTCGCCGCCCGCCCCGAACTCGTCGACGGCGTCGTCATCACCGACCCCGACACCCACGGCCGGGCCCGCGAGGTCCTCTCCGCCGCGGCCCTGCTGCCCCGCTCCACCGTCGCCGTCGGCACCGCCGCCGCCCTGCTGGCACCCGTACCGCCCGCCGACGGCACCGACACCGGCGTCTTCCTCGTCCCGCCGAACCCGGCCATGCACGACGAGCACGCCGCCGACGAGGAGCGCCAGGCGCTGCGCGCCCGCGCCACCGCCCGCGACACCGAGATCCGCGACCTCGCCGCCCGGCTGTCCGGCGACCGTGAACTCGCCGCGCGCCTCGCCTCCTGGCGCACCGGCTGCCCGCCAGGCCGGCTCGCCGAGCTCGCTCGCCAGGCCGAGGCCGCCCGGGCGTTCGCCGAGGAGACCGACGCCGAACTCGCGGAGGCCCGTACCGTACGCGCCGAGGCCGACGAGGCCGCCGCCGACGCCACCCGCGTCCGCGACGAGCGCCAGGACACCGCCCAGCGCGCCCGCCGCGCCGCCGACGCCCTCGCGGGCCTCGCCTTCCGCCTGCGCGAGCGCGCCGGCTGGCAGGCCCGGCTCCGCGAACTCGCCGACGAAGCCGCCGAGTCCGAGGCCCGCGCCGAGGTCTGCCTGGACCGCGCCCGCGCCGCGGACGAGGACCGCCGCGCCGCCCAGCGCGCCGCCGACGACGCCCGCCGCACCGCCCGCGCCCTGCGGGCGGAACGCGCCGAGATCGCCGGCGCCCCCGACCCCCTCCCCGAGGACGACGGCTCCCGCAAGGCGCCCCTCCCCGACCTGCGCGAGGCCTACCGCGCAGCCTCGCAGCTCTACGAGAAGGTGGGCGTCGGCGCAGACCTGCGGGCCGAACAGGCCCGCGCCGAGAGCGACGAGAGCGCCGCCCTCGCCGAGCTCGACCGCCTCACCAACAAGGTCCGCACCCGCGCCGCCCAGCTCCTCGAAGGCACCGACGGCGCCGACGGCCCCTCCCGCCAGGCGGCGGCTGCCCGCGCCGAGGCCCTCGTACAGATGCTGGAGTCCCGGGCGTCCGCCGCCAGCGAGCAGCTGGGCCGGCTGCGCGGCGAGGCCGAACGGCACGCCCCGGCCGACGGCGAGGCGCACACCGACCTCCCCGACGAGCTCGTCCCCGAGGACGTCGAACAGGCGGTGGCCCTGCTGCGCACCGCCACCGCCCAGCACGCCGCCCACAGCGCGGCGGTGGAGTCCGCCCGGGCCGCCCACGCGGACCTGCTGCGCGCCCACCGCACCGCCGAGGACGGCGCCGGCGGCTTCGACGAGACCGCCGCCCTCCTGCGGGACCTGCTGCGCGACCACGCCCACCAGGACGACGAGCAGGAACCGGCCCCTCACCCCGGCACCCTGGAGGAGGCCCGCCAGTCGGCCGCCGAGACCCGCCGATCCCTGCGCGGCTGCGCGGCCGAGCTCTCGGCCGCCGAGGCCGCGGTGCGCGAGGCGAGCGACATCCTGGTCCGGCACGCCAACGCCACCCGCTACGAGCAGGTGCGCACCCCCGCCCGCCAGCAGATCCGCGAACTGCCCGCGTCCGCGCTGCCCGAGCACGCGGCGGCCTGGGCCGCTGCCTTCGCACCCCGGCTCCGCGTCCTCACGGACGAGCTGGCGCAGCTGGAACGCAACCGCGACAGCATCGTCGACCGCCTGCGGGGCCTCGTCGAATCGGCCCTGGCCACCCTCCGCTCCGCCCAGCGGCTGTCACAGCTCCCCGAAGGCCTCGGGGAATGGTCGGGCCAGGAGTTCCTGCGGATCCGCTTCGAGGAGCCCGACCAGGCCACCCTCACCGAGCGGCTCGGCGAGGTGATCGACGAGGCGACCCGCTCGGCGCTGAAGAAGAACAGCGCCGCCTCCTTCGGCGAAGGCCGCCGCGACGGCATGTCCCTGCTGCTGCGGGGCGTCCAGGCGGCTCTCGAACCCAAGGGCATCGCGGTCGAGATCCTCAAGCCGGACGCCGTCCTGCGGGCCGAACGCGTCCCGGTCGGTCAGATGGGCGACGTCTTCTCCGGCGGCCAGCTGCTCACCGCCGCCATCGCGCTCTACTGCACCATGGCGGCCCTCCGCAGCAACGACCGCGGCCGCGACAAGCACCGCCACGCGGGCACGCTGTTCCTCGACAACCCGATCGGCCGCGCCAACGCCACGTACCTGCTGGAGCTCCAGCGGGCTGTCTCGGACGCCCTCGGCGTCCAGCTCCTGTACACCACGGGCCTGTTCGACACCACGGCCCTCGCGGAGTTCCCCCTCGTGATCCGGCTGCGCAACGACGCGGACCTGAGGGCGGGCCTGAAGTACATCAGCGTGGAGGAACACCTCCGCCCGGGCCTGCCCCAGCAGTCCCCGGAGTCGGAGCCGATCCACGGCGAGATCACGGCCACCCGCATGTTCCGCCGCACCTCTTCCTGACGCACCGCCGGCACGCCTCGCCGCCGGCACGCCTCGCCGCCGGCACGCCTCGCCGCCGGGGCGCCCCCCGTCCGGGGGTCCCCCGGACGGAGTCCGGGGACGGAGAAAGGGCGGGGCGGGGAGCAGCTGCACGCAGCGGCCCCGCACCCGCCACTCGCGTCCGCACGGGCACCCGTAGCTCGGCCCTACCGGCGCCCAGAGGCCGCCAAGGGACCGTCCTCCCGGGGTATGCGACCCCGCCCGCCCGGCTCACGCGCGTCCCCGCCTCCCCGGCGGCCGCGGGCCGTGCTGTTCGGTGCCGAGAGGACCCCGTGGCGCTGGTTCCACGCCTGCCGGGTGATCCATACGTCCAGCACGCTCCACGTGGCCACGATCGTCCCCACGACCGCGCCGATCGCCATCGGGAAGGCCGGCCAGGCGCCGGCCAGCGTGAGGTAGAAGGCGATCGTGGCCAGGATCAGCGTCACGGCCACGATCAGCACCGCCCGTACCGCGGAAGCCCGCACGGGATCCGGCAGCCGGCGCCGCCGGGCCGGCTCCTCCACCCACAATCCGCGGCGCACGCCTTCGACCCCGGCCCCGCCGTCGTCCTCGTATCCGTTCACGGTCCGCTCACTCCCCACCCGGCGGGCGGCGTCGTCCTTCGTCCCCACCGCCATGCCTACCCACGCCGTCAACGCGTCCACCCGTCCACCCCAACCCCACGCCACCCGCATCGTCCACTCGGTCAGACGTTCGGCGCGTCCCGGAGATTCCCGAATCCCGGACGTATCCACCCGCCCCGAAGATCGCGGAACGAACAATTCCAGCCATCCATCATGTCGCGGGAACCGAGGCCCCACCAGGTGTCATCTGTCACAAATCGGGCTGCACTTGACCGGAGGTATCGGACAACTCGTGATCTTCGTGCGGGCGTTCGGCCGAAAACGTCCGGACACGCCTTCGAAGCAACGCTTCGTCAGTAGTAGGCTCGCGCCGTTTAAATGACGGAACACCGACCCCGACCAACGGGGTTGCGCTGGGGAGGCTGGGGAGGCCATGCGCTTTCGCGGGAAATCCATCCGCCGGAAGATCGTGGCGTTGCTGCTGGTGCCGCTCATCTCCCTGACCGCCCTCTGGAGCTTCGCCACGGTCATCACCGGCCGTGAAGCCATCCAACTCTTCGACGTGGCCTACGTCATCGACAAGGTCGGCCTACCCGTCGAGGACACCGCCCGGGTCATCCAGAAGGAACGCCGACAGTCCCTCGTCCTGCTCGGGGACCCCCGGGCGGCCGGGGCGATAGCCGAGCTGGCCAAGAGCCGCGCCGCCACCGACGAGGCCGTCGAGCGGATCAGCGCCAGCGCCCGTGACCCCAAGGTCACGGACGAGCTGAGTCCGCAGAGCGCCCGACAGTTGCACAACATCGTCGAGGCCCTCCACGGCATCGGTTCCGTGCGCCGCTCCATCGACCAGAACTCGGTCGACCCCACGCAGGGCCTCGAGCTCTACAACCGGCTCATCGACCCCTGCTACGACTTCCTGATGAACCTCCACGGCCTGGACGACGTGGAGGTCGACAAGGAAGGGCGCGCGCTCGTCGGCATCAGCCGCGCCCGCGAGCTGTTCTCCCGCGAGGACGCCGTCATGGCCTCCGCCCTCATCGCCCGCAATGTCGAGGGCACGAGCATCCGCCAGGTCTCCGACCTCGTCGCGAACCGCAAACTGCTCTACGAGTTCAACCTCGTGACGCTGCCCGCCGAAGACCGGGAGCGGTACGAGCGGTTCTGGTCGAGCACCGACACCAAGGCCCTGCGCGACGCCGAGGAACGCTTCATCACCGCCGGCGTCGGCAAGAACCCGCGCAGCGCCAGCCCCGCCCAGTGGGACGAGCTCGCGGCCAAGGCCCTCGCCGACCTCGGAGCCATGAACAACGAGGCCGGCGAGCGCTATCAGCAGCGCATCGAGCCGGTCGCCATGGACGTCATGACCCAGGCCGCCGTCGCCACCGTCCTCGGCTTCATCGCGCTGATCGTGTCGCTCGTCCTCTCCGTCCGCATCGGCCGCGACCTCATCCGCGACCTGTCCCGCCTGCGCAAGGACGCCCACGAGGCGTCCGGCGTGCGGCTGCCGAGCGTCATGCGCCGCCTCGCCGCCGGCGAGCACGTCGACGTGGAGACCGAGTCTCCCCACCTGGAGTACGAGAAGGACGAGGTCGGCCAGGTCGGCCAGGCCCTCAACAGCCTCCAGCGCGCCGCCGTCGAGGCCGCCGTCAAGCAGGCCGAGCTCCGCCGCGGCGTCTCCGAGGTCTTCGTCAACCTGGCCCGCCGCAACCAGGTGCTGCTGCACCGTCAGCTGACGCTCCTCGACACCATGGAGCGCCGCACCGAGGACTCCGAAGAGCTGGCCGACCTCTTCCGCCTCGACCACATGACCACCCGCATGCGCCGCCACGCCGAAGGCCTGGTGATCCTCTCCGGCGCCGCACCCTCCCGCCAGTGGCGCAAGCCCGTCCAGCTGATGGACGTCGTACGGGCCGCCGTCGCCGAGGTCGAGGACTACGAACGCATCGAGGTCCGCCGCCTCAGCCGGCTGGGCATCGTCGGCCCGGCCGTCGCCGACGTCACCCACCTCATCGCCGAACTCCTGGAGAACGCCACCGTGTTCTCGCCGCCGCACACCGCGGTCCAGGTACTCGGCGAGCGCGTGGCCAACGGCTTCACCCTGGAGATCCACGACCGCGGCCTCGGCATGACCCCGGAGGCCCTGCTCGACGCCAACCTCCGGCTTTCCGAGACCCCCGAATTCGAACTCTCCGACACCGACCGCCTCGGCCTCTTCGTCGTCAGCCGCCTCGCCCAGCGCCACAGCGTCAAGATCGTGCTCCAGCCCAGCCCGTACGGAGGCACCACCGCGGTGGTCTTCCTCCCGTCGGCCCTGCTGACCGAGGCCCCCGAGACCAACGGCACCGGCGTGCGCCTGGACGGCCCGGCCAAGGTCGCCTCCGAACGGCCCGGCCCCGCCGCGATCGGCCGCGGGAAGACCGGCGGCCGCAAGCCGGCCACCGCCGAACTGCGCGGACCGGTCGAGCTGGAGGCCCCCCTCGACCCGAACGGGGTCGATGCCCTCGACGGCGTCCTGGACGAGACCATCGCCACCGGCATAGCCGGCCTCGCCGGAGTCGGCGGCCGTCCCGCCATGGCCACCCTCGACGACGAGACCCCGCCGGGCGGCACCCCCCGCAGCGCCCTCCTGGGCCTGCGCCCCGCCGACCGGCCGCACGCAGACCGGAACGGAACCCGTCAGGGCCGCGAGCCGCTCGCCCCCACCGGCCCGGTCCGGCTGGAGACCCAGCGTGCCGACGCCGCTCCGCGCCCCGACGGCCGCCGCTCTGCGGGAGCCGTGCCGCTGCCGCGCCGCCGCCCGGCCCCGACCCTGGTCGCCGAGCACGGCCGCCGGGTGGAACCCCGCGCGGTCCCCGGCACCGGTACCGGCACGGCCAAGCCCGCACAGGGCGCCGCACCCGCCACCGACGACGTCCTCGCCGGCGGTGGGCTGCCCCGCCGCGTCCGCCAGGCCAGCCTGGCACCACAGCTCAAGAACACCTCGGCACGGAAGCCCGCCGACAGCCCCGCCGAACCGGTTGACCACCGGGACGCGGACGACGTGCGTACGCGCATGTCCGCACTCCAGCGCGGCTGGATGGCGGGGCGCAACCAGCACGCACAGCAGCAGTCCGAGACCGGCGCCGGCACCTCCGCCGCCACCGGTCCCGCGAACGAGAACGAAGGGGACGGTCGATGACCGCACCGCAGACCGGCAACGACACCCGGGGCCGCGGCCCCGGCCCGCTCAACTGGCTTCTCGACGAGCTCGTCGACCGAGTCGGCTCGATCCGCAAGGCGGTCGTGCTCTCCGGCGACGGCCTGCCCACCGGCAGCTCCAACGACCTGACCCGCGAGGACAGCGAGCACCTGGCGGCCGTGGCCTCCGGCTTCCACAGCCTCGCCAAGGGCGTCGGCCGCCACTTCGACTCGGGCAAGGTCCGCCAGACCGTGGTCGAGCTCGACGAGGCCTTCCTCTTCGTGATGGCCGCCGGTGACGGCAGCTGTCTGGCCGTCCTCGCGGACGCCGACTCCGACGTCGGCCAGGTCGCCTACGAGATGACGCTCATGGTCAAGCGAGTCGGCGACCACCTGGCGACCGCCCCGCGCACCGGGCTGCCCGCCGGAGGGTGAGACGGACCGCATGAGCGAACCAGGCCACGACAGCCGGCACCATCCCGGCGACCGTACGGTCGACAGCGGCGACAGCGCCCCCGCGGTCGACCGGACCGACGCCCCCGATCCCGAGCACGACCACTGGTTCGACGACGAGGCGGGTCCGGTCGTGCGGCCGTACGCGATGACCCGCGGTCGGACCAGCCACGCGGGCCAGCACCGGCTGGACCTGATCGCGCTCGTCGTCGCCGAACCGGCGGCCGACGACCCGGTCTGGGACCTGACCCTGTCGCCGGAACACGCGCACATCCTCGGCCTGTGCCGTGACCGGCCCCAGTCGGTCGCCGAACTCGCGGCGGACGTCGACCTCGCGGTCGGGGTCGTACGCGTCCTCATCGGCGACCTGGTCGCCGACGAACTGGTCCACGTGACCAGGCCGGTACCCCCGGCCGAACTGCCCGATGAATCCATACTGCGTGAGGTGATCGATGGCCTTCGGGCGCTCTAGCCGCACCGGTGCCATGCATGCCGTGTCACCGGTCGAGCCGCTGACCCTGAAGATCCTGGTCGCGGGCGGTTTCGGGGTGGGCAAGACCACCCTGGTCAGTGCGGTGAGTGAGATCAGGCCCCTGCGGACCGAGGAACTGCTCTCCGAGCCGGGCATCGGCATCGACGACACCGGGGGAGTGGAGGGCAAGAAGACCACGACCGTGGCCATGGACTTCGGGCGCATCACGCTCCGGGAGGACCTCGTCCTGTACCTGTTCGGCACCCCGGGCCAGGACCGCTTCTGGTTCCTGTGGGACGAGCTCGCCCAGGGCTCGCTCGGTGCGATCGTCCTCGCGGACACCCGCCGGCTCGCCGACTGCTTCGCCGCGGTCGACTACTTCGAACGGCGCGAGATCCCGTTCGTCGTGGCGGTCAACTGCTTCGACGGCGCGGACCGCCACCCCGTGGTGACCGTGCGGCAGGCACTCGACCTCGACCCCGAGGTGCCGGTGCTGCTGTGCGACGCGCGTGACCGCGAGTCCGTGAAGGACGTACTGGTCGGAGTCGTGGAGCACGCGATGGCCCTGGCCCGCGCCCGCCGGCTGAGCCTCACGGACGCCGGCGCCTGACGTGGAGGCGGCCCGTACCCCCGCCGACTGGGGTACGGGCCGCAGCTCTCATGGGGGGTTCGCGGTCCCGGTCGCCGCGCGGGACTGTGGAGCGAGTGTGAACCCGCCACGGTCCACCGTCAAGCGTTGACGCAACCCGGATCCGAGCCACCCCTCCCACGCCACCCGAGCCGGGCCCCGAAGCGCCGTCCCCCGGGCCCACCCCTCACCCCCCGCCCCACGAGGCCGGACCCGCGCGGCCCGCAGCACCCCGCCGGGCCGGCCGCAGGCCTACCGTACGGCGACCACCGCCGAGCCGTGCCCGAACAGCCCCTGGTTCGCCGTGATGCCGGCCCGAGCCCCCGGCACCTGCCGCTCTCCGGCCGTACCGCGCAATTGCCACGTCAGCTCGCAGACCTGCGCGATGGCCTGCGCCGGCACCGCCTCGCCGAAGGAGGCCAGACCGCCGCTCGTGTTCACGGGGATCCGCCCGCCCAGCGCCGTCGCCCCTTCCCGGACGAGCTTCGCGCCCTCACCCTCCCCGCACAGCCCGATGTCCTCGTACCACTCCAGTTCGAGGGCGGTGGACAGGTCGTACACCTCCGCCAGCGAGAGGTCGTCCGGCCCGAGCCCCGCCTCCTCGTACGCGGCGCGCGCGATCGACGAGCGGAAGGAACCGGCCGCCGGCTCCACCGCCACCACCGAGTCCGTGGCGATGTCCGGCAGGTCCAGCACCGTCCGCGGATACGTGGGCGTCACCGTCGACACGGCCCGGATCCGCACCGGATCGCTCACGCCCCGCGCGCGGGCGAACTCCATGCTGCTCAGCACGAGCGCCGCGCCCCCGTCCGAGGTGGCACAGATGTCCAGCAGCCGCAGCGGATCGGCGACGATCGCCGAGGCCGCGACCTCCTCCGCGGTGACGGCCCGCCGGTAGCGGGCGTTCGGGTTGAGCACCCCGGCCGCCGCGTTCTTCACCTTGACCTGCGCGAAGTCCTCCGCGGTGTCCCCGTACACGGCCATCCGGCGGCGCGCGTACAGCGCGAAGTACGCCGGGTTCGTGGCGCCGAGCACCCGGAAGCGCAGCCAGTCCGGATCGTCCGGCCGGTCGCCCCCGGCCGGCGCGAAGAACCCCTTGGGCGCCGCGTCCGCACCCACCACGAGGACCACGTCGGCCAGCCCGGCCAGGATCTGCGACCGGGCGGCCCCGATCGCCTGCGCCCCGGACGCGCAGGCCGCGTACACGCTGGTCACGCGCGCGCCCTGCCAGCCCAGCGCCTGGGCGAAGGTCGCTCCGGCCACATAGCCCGGATACCCGGACCGCACGGTGTCGGCGCCGACGATCGACCCCACGTCCGTCCAGTCCAGCCCGGCGTCGTCCAGCGCCGCCCGCGCGGCGGCCCGCCCGTACTCGACGAAACTCCGGCCCCACTTGCCCCAGGGGTGCATCCCCGCCCCGAGGACGGCTACATCGGCGACGCTCATGCGGCCCCTCCCACCGGCTTGAACCGCCAGGTGGTCCACGTGGTGTCGGCGTCCTCGTTCAGTACGCCGCCCACCACCTCGACCTCCATCCCGACCGCCAGATCGGCGACGACGACCCCCGGCGCGGCCTGCCCCAGCACGACCATCCCCTCGGCCTCCAGCTCCACGGCGACGAGCGTGTACGGCTCCCAGGGCGCGTCCGGATCGGACACGTACGGGGCGGGCGGCCGGTACCGCCCGTCCGTGTAGGACCAGACCCTGCCGCGGGCGGACAGCGGCACCTCGGCGAGCTCCCCGCCGCCCGGGCAGCGGGGATTGCGGCAGTACGCGTCCTCGCGCGGGAAGAACACCGCCGTGCAGGCCGAGCAGCGGGTGCCGAGCAGCCGGAAGCCGCCGCCCGTCGCGTCCTCGGTGAACCACCCGGTCACAACGGGTGTGCGTGTGCGTGCCAAGACCCCTCCCATGCAGCAGAACTGACGCATCGTCAGAAGTTTGTCACGGCAGGGTCCGCGCGGTCACCGGTTCTGGGCGAGCCACTTCCGCGCGATCTCGCCCAGCTCCGCGTCCCGCCCCGCCAGCATCATCCGGATCATCTGCGCGTCCCCGCGGAGCGACCACAGGGGATGCCCGAAGGTGGCCGGGTTGTTCTTCTCGATCAGGAAGTGCGCGGGCCAGGCCGTCCCGTACCCCACGAGCGGCAGCGCCGCCAGGTACCGCCCGCGCCCGCGCGCCACCCCGTACGCGGTCAGGGCCAGCCCGGTGAGCGTGCCGGTGAGGTGGACCCAGCGGGTGGCGGCGCGGGAGTGCATGGCGACGTAGTACGGCCAGAATTCCTCGTACGAGCTGAAAGTCATGCGGGCACGGTACTCACGGCCGGACCGAGGCGACAGCGACGGGGAAGTCGAAATACGAGTCCGGGAAGGCCTCGGGCCGGTACGTGAAGTGCCACCACTCCTCGGGGAGGTTCACGAACCCCTCCTCGGCCAGCGCCCCCTCCAGCAACCGCCGGTTCGCGCGGGCGGCGTCCGTGACCCCCGCGGCATCCGTGTGCGACAGCGGATCGAAGAAGTCGAAGGGGGTGCCCATGTCCAACTCCCGGCCCGAAGCGAGCCCCTGCAAGGTCACGTCGACCGTACTCCCGCGGCTGTGCCCGGACTTCTCGGCGATGTACCCCTCGGGAATCAGCCGGTCACGCTCCACCCGTGGGTAGAACTCCGCCTTCCGCCCCCGGTCGCCCGGCCCGTCCGCCTGCCGCGCCCACCGTACGAACCGGTCCACCGCCCGCTGGGGCCGGTAGCAGTCGTACACCCGCAGCGAGTACCCCTGCCGCAGCAGTCCGCGCTGCGCCCGTCGCAAGGCCTCGGCGGCGGGCCGGGCCAGCAGGCAGGCCGGTTCCTCGTACCCGTCCACCACCGCGCCGGTGAAATTGTGCGCCCCCGCGTACCGCATGTCCTGGCGGACGGTCGGATCCACCTCGCGCAACGCCGCGAACCCGGGAGGCGCGGCCCCCGAGGGCCCACCCGCCAGTACCGCCAGCACACCCGCAACAGCCGTCATCCGCATGCCCCTTGGCATACCATCGCCGCATGTCGGCACAGCTGAGGGACTCGCACTGCTCCACCTGCGGAGCGACGTACTCCACCCGTACGTGGCCCCGTACATGCGACGCCTGCGGGGCCGTCGCCTACCGCAACCCGCTCCCGGTGGCCATCGCCCTGCTTCCCGTCGAGGACGCGGACGGCACCGGCCTGGTGGTCATCACCCGCACCATCGAACCGGCCCTCGGCGGCATCGCCCTGCCCGGCGGCTTCATCGACTTCGGCGAGGACTGGCGCGAAGGGGTCGTGCGCGAACTCCGGGAGGAGACCGGCATCACGCTCCCCGCCGCCGAGGTCACCCTGGCCGACGCCATGAGCTCCCCGGCGGGCCACCTCCTCCTCTTCGGCCTCCTCCCGCCCCACCCGGCCGCCGCCCTCCCGGCCTCGAAGCCGACGGACGAAACCACGGGCTGGCACGTCCTGCGCGCCCCGGCGCAACTGGCCTTCCCCCTCCACACCCGGGCGGTGGCGTCCTGGTTCGAGGGCCGCTACGCCTGAGCCGGCGCGCCGCTCACCCCCGGCCGGGCTGCGGGACCCGTACCGAGGCCATGCCCGCCGCCGCGGCCGCCCGGATCCCGAGGTCGGTGTCCTCGAAGACGAGGCATTCCCGCGCCGGGACCCCGAGGAGTTCGGCGGCCCGGAGGAACCCGTCGGGATCGGGCTTGGTCCTCTCGTACTCGCCGGCGCAGACGAGCACGTCGAACCTGTCGAGAAGTCCGAGGACGGTCAGCGACGCGGTGACGGAATCGCGGGTGCTGCCTTGCCCTGCGGGCAATCCATCCGCGCCCGGCGGGCGGCAGCGGTCGAATCCAGCCCCTCCGGCGTTTGAGGAGCGGGGTCTGGGGCGGAAGCCCCAGGGTGCCGCGCAGCGGCATCTCCAGCCCCGCCGAGTCCGTCCCGCGCCTCGCCCGGCCGAGCCGCACCCGCCCGGTCGCCCCGGCCCGAGGCCGGCCGGGCCCCGCCTCAGAGCCCCCGCACCACCACCCCCGGCACGGCGGCCCCCCTCTCGTCCTCCACCACCACCGCGTCGCCGACCCACCGGACGGTGTACCGCTCGACCTTCCCCGGCTCGAACCCCGGACCCGGGTCCCGGATCACCACCCCGCCACCCGTGCGACCCCGCGCCGGAGCCCACACCTCCAACTCGACCCCACCCCCCGCACCCCGCACCGGAACCACCGCACCCGCCCGCGCCAGCACCGGGATCCGCCCCTGGGGAGCGTCGAGCAACACCTGCCCCGGGCCCTCGTGCGCCGCCCCCGTCGCCGTGTCGTACCAGCGCCCCCGCGGCAACCGCACCGCCCGCCGGTCCGCCCCGCACTCCAGCACCGGCGCCACCAGCAGCGCGTCGCCCAACAGGAACGCGTCCTCGCAGTTCCGCAGCCGCCGGTCCTCCGGATTCCCCCACCACAACGGCCGCACGTACGGAGCGCCCGTCCGCCGCGCCAGGTGCGCCAGCGTCACGAAGTACGGCCGCAGCCGGTCCCGTTCCGCCAGCAGCGCCCGCGCGTGCTCCTCCACCTCGGGACCGAACTCCCACGGCTCCCGCCGCCCCGCCCAGATCGCCGAGTGTGTCCGGAACAGCGGCAGGTACGCACCCAGTTGCAGCCACCGCACGTACAACTCGGGCGACGGCGAACCCCCGAAGCCGCCGACGTCCGGCCCCGAGTACGGCACCCCGCACAACCCCAGCCCCAACACCAGCGCCAGCGACGCCCGCAGCCCGTCCCAGCTGCTCTCCACGTCACCGGACCACGTGCCGCCGTACCGCTGCATCCCCGCCCACCCCGACCGGGAGAACAGGAACGGCCGCTCGGCCGGCCGCAGCCGCAGCAACCCCTCCCAGCCCGCCCGCGCCATCGCGAGGGCGTACACGTTGTGCCCCTCCCGGTGGTCGCCGCCCGCACCGTCCATCGAGTGCCGCGCCGACCTCGGCAGCGTGGCGTCCCCGAACGGCGCGAACGACACCGGCTCGTTCATGTCGTGCCAGAACCCGGAGAAACCCCGCGCGAGCCGCTCCGCGTACATCCCGCCCCACCACTCCCGCACCGCCGGATCCGTGAAGTCCGGGTACGCGCACTCACCCGGCCACACCTCACCGCGCACCTCCTGACCCCGCGCGTCCCGTACGAACGCACCCCCGGCCCCCACCGACCGCCCGGAGGCGTGCACCGCGTCGCCCGCCTTCACCGCCGGATCCACGATCGACACGAGCCGCACCCCCTGCTCCCGCAGCTCCTGGGCGAGCCCGGGCAGGTCCGGGAACCGCTCCTCGTCCACCGTGAACACCCGGTGCCCGTCGTAGTGGTCGATGTCCAGGTGCACCGCCGACAGCGGCAGCCCCCGCGACACGTACCCGGACACCACCCGCCGCACCTCCGCCGTGCTCCCGAACCCCCACCGCGCGTGCTGGTACCCCAGCGCCCACTCCGGCGGCACCGCCGCGGAACCGGTCAGCCCCGACCAGCCCTGCGCCACCCGCGCCGGCGGCCCCACCAGCACCCAGCACCTGAGAGGCCCGCCCTCCATGCGCAGCTCGCTCGACCCGGGACGGTCCACGCCCGACCCCGCCCCCTCCTCGCCCTCGCGCAGCACCACCCGCCCGTCCCAGGAGTTGTCGTGGAACACCAGGTGCGTGCCGGCGTCCGCGACCACCATCTGCACCGGCATCGTCAGGTACAGCGGATCCACCCCCGGCCCGAAGCCGCCCTTCGGGTCCGTGTTCCACAGCCGGTACGTCCCGTCGCGCAGCCGCGGCCCCGCCGCCCGCCCGCCCAGCCCGAAGAACCGCGCGTCCGCCGGCACCTCGCTCCGCTGCACCCACCTGGCCCCGCCCATCCGGGGGTCCACCGGCTCCCACCACCGCGGCGGCGACTCCCGGCGCAGGACCGTCCCGCCCGGAGTGCGCACCTCCATCGCCCCGTGCCGGGACACGGCCACCGTCACCCGCTCCGACACCACCCGCCAACCGCCCCCGGTGTCCGGCTCCAGCACCGCCCTCGGATCGGGCTCCGGCCCGCTGCCCACCACCGCGTACGAGGGCGTCGGCCCGGCACCGTCCCAGCTCCAGAACACCGTCCCGCCCACCATGACCCGCACCACCAGCTCCGAGCGCGCGAACCGCAGCACGCCCCCGCCCGGGAGCGGCTCCGTGTCCGACAGCAACCCGGGCACCCGCGCCCGCTCCGCGCCCCGGGGCGGCAGGCCCACCGCGTCCGCGCGCCGGCGCCGCCAGGCCGCGACCCAGGCACGCCTCCCGCTCTCCGAACCGATGTCCTGCACCACCCGCACCAGATCACGACCGTTCATGCCGATCACCCTGCCACCGGCCCCCCGCCCAAGGGGCTGCGTTCAACTGCCGTTCACCCGGCGGGGAGGGCCGCGCCGCAGCCGGCAGCCCTGGTGCGGAACTCGATCACGTGGCATCGTCCCTGTGGGCCGACGCGCACCCACCCCCGCGCCCAGGCACCGTACGCAACGCACACCACGCGCGAGCCGCAGAATTGACCGGGAGCCGACCCATGACCTCAGCCACGCAGCCGGAACCCCTCTGGGCCCCGAGCCCCGACCGGATCGCCGCGGCCCGGATCACCGCCTTCCAGGCCTGGGCCGCCGAGCGCCACGGAGCCCCCGCCGACGGCGGCTACGCGGCCCTGCACCGCTGGTCCGTCGACGAACTCGACACCTTCTGGCAGGCTGTCGCCGAGTGGTTCGACGTCCGCTTCACCACCCCGTACGAATCCGTGCTCGCCGACCGCTCCATGCCCGGCGCCCGCTGGTTCACCGGCGCCACCCTCAACTACGCCGAGCACGCCCTGCGCGCCGGCGAGGATCCGGCCCGCGCCGACGACGCCGCACTGCTGTACGTGGACGAGACCCACGAGCCCGTCCCCGTCACCTGGGCCGCGCTCCGCCGCCAGGTCGGCTCCCTCGCCGCGGAACTGCGCGCCCTCGGCGTCCGCCCCGGCGACCGGGTCAGCGGCTACCTCCCCAACATCCCCGAAGCGACCGTGGCCCTGCTCGCGACCGCGGCCGTCGGCGGGGTCTGGACCTCCTGCGCCCCCGACTTCGGCGCCCGCAGCGTCCTCGACCGCTTCCAGCAGGTCGAGCCCGTCGTCCTGTTCACCGTCGACGGCTACCGCTACGGCGGCAAGCAGCACGACCGCCGCGAGACCGTCGCCGAGCTGCGCGCGGACCTGCCGTCCCTGCGCGCCGTCGTCCACATCCCGCTCCTCGGCACCCCGGCCCCCGAAGGCGCCCTCACCTGGTCGGACCTGACCTCCGCCGACACCGAGCCCGTCTTCGAAGCGGTCCCGTTCGACCACCCGCTCTGGGTCCTGTACTCCTCCGGCACGACCGGTCTGCCCAAGGCGATCGTCCAGTCCCAGGGCGGCATCCTCCTCGAACACCTCAAGCAGCTCGGCCTGCACTGCGACCTCGGCCCCGAGGACCGGTTCTTCTGGTACACCTCGACCGGCTGGATGATGTGGAACTTCCTCGTCTCCGGCCTGCTCACCGGTACGACGGTCGTCCTGTACGACGGCAGCCCCGGCTACCCCGACACCGGCGCCCAGTGGCGGATCGCGGAGCGCACCGGGGCCACCCTGTACGGCACCTCCGCCGCCTACGTGATGGCCTGCCGCAAGGCCGAGGTCCACCCGGGCCGCGACTTCGACCTCTCCGCCGTCAAGTGCGTCGCCACCACCGGATCCCCGCTCCCGCCCGACGGCTTCCGCTGGCTCCACGACGAGGTGGCCGAGGACCTGTGGATCGCCTCCGTCAGCGGCGGCACCGACGTCTGCAGCTGCTTCGCCGGAGCCGTCCCCACCCTCCCCGTCCACATCGGCGAGCTCCAGGCGGCCTGCCTCGGCACGGACCTCCAGGCCTGGGACCCGTCCGGCAAACCCCTCTTCGGCGAGGTCGGCGAGCTCATCGTCACCAACCCCATGCCGTCCATGCCGATCAGGTTCTGGAACGACCCCGACGGCAGCCGCTACCGCGACAGCTACTTCGACATGTTCCCGGGCGCCTGGCGCCACGGGGACTGGATCACCATCACCGACCACGGCTCCGTGATCATCCACGGCCGTTCCGACTCCACCCTCAACCGGCAGGGCGTCCGGATGGGCTCCGCCGACATCTACGAGGCCGTCGAACGCCTCCCCGAGATCAAGGAGTCCCTGGTCATCGGCCTGGAGGAGCCGAACGGCGGCTACTGGATGCCGCTCTTCGTCCACCTCGCCCCCGGCGCCGCCCTCGACGACGACCTCCGCGCCCGGATCAAGCAGACCATCCGCGAGGAGCTCTCCCCGCGCCACGTCCCCGACGAGATCATCGAGGTCCCGGGCATCCCGCACACCCTCACCGGCAAGCGCATCGAGGTCCCCGTCAAGCGCCTGCTCCAGGGCACGCCCCTGGCGAAGGCGGTCAACCCGGGATCCGTCGACAACCTCGACCTCCTCCACTTCTACGAGGAGCTGGCCCGCACGCGCACCGGCGGCTGAGCCCCGGAGCCACGATCACGGCCGCTGTCAGTGGCCGTGATTACTCTGAGTGAGCAAGTGATCGCACCACTCAGGGGAGCCGGCCATGCCACGCAAGAACGACACCCACCACCGCCGCGCACTGCGCCGCGAAGCCCCCAGCACCGTCGGCCTCCTGGCCGACTCCGGGGACTTCGCGGCCATGAGCGGCTACCGCAGCTTCACCTTCGACCACCGCGACGACTACGCGGACTACCTACGCCACGTCGAGACCCTGCTCCGCTCCCTCGCGGCACAGGGCATCCACACCACCGTCGCCCTCTTCGACCCCGAGGAGTACGCCGACTACTGCGAGGACAACGGCCTCGACCCGGACACCGCCGAGACGCGCAGCCGCTTCACGGCGGAGCTCGCCGGCCACGGCAGCGGACTGCCCTACACCGGGCAACCCATCGACGAACTCGTCCCGCTCCTCGTCGACGAAGCCGTCCGACAGGCCACCCGGGAGTACGCCACCACGCTCCTCGCCGAAGTCGGCACCTGCGCGGACTGCGGCGAGGACATCGGCCACGCCTCCTTCGACCGGGCCACGGACACGGTCAAACGACTCGTGGCCGGCGCCGGGCCCGGCAGTCACCACTTTGTCTGCAGCGTGCCGACGGAGGCGGAACAACTCGTCGCAGTGCTCCACGCCCGATCCGCCGACGACCCAGGATCCGCACCCCGCATCGAGGGACGCGAAGGCCTCGACTTCGTGACGGTCCTGGCAGCCGGCCTCGCGCTCGGCGGCCGCGGGGGACTGGTCCTGCGCAGCTCCGCCGAGGGACACCGGGACCGGGTCCACGGCTGGCGGCTGGACCGCGGCCGCCTCGTCGCGCTCTCGGCCGCTGCCGTCTTCAACGCCTACTGCACCGACGCCGACACCGGTGAACCCGTCGCCCCCGAACCGGGCGTGGAGTACTGCCCGGGCTTCGAGGTGGACGACCCGGGCCCCCACCACTAGCAGGAACGGAAAACGCCGAGGGGCCCTCGCCACCGGCGAAGGCCCCTCGACTCCCTACTCCCCGCTCACTCCCACGGCCTACTCGCCGGAGAGCACCGCCTGCGCGGCCACACGGGCCTCTTCGGCGGTGTCCGCCGCGCGGGCCGCGGCCGCGGCCCGCTCGCACTGGGCGAGCGTGTACTTGGCGAGCGTCGCCCGCACGTACGGAATCGAAGCGGCACCCATCGAGAGAGAGGTGACACCCAGACCGGTCAGCACACAGGCCAGCAGCGGGTCCGAAGCGGCCTCGCCGCAGACACCACAGCTCTTGCCCTCGGCCTTGGCGGCCTCGGCCGACATCGCGATCAGGTCGAGCAGCGCCGGCTGCCACGGGTCCTGCAGCCGCGACACCGCACCCACCTGGCGGTCGGCGGCGAAGGCGTACTGCGCGAGGTCGTTCGTGCCCAGCGAGAGGAACTCGACCTCCTGCAGGATCGAGCGCGCCCGCAGCGCCGCGGAGGGGATCTCCACCATCGCGCCGAACTTGGCCTTCAGACCGGCCTCACGACAGGCGTCCGCGAAAGCCTTGGCGTCCGTGCGGTCGGCCACCATCGGGGCCATGACCTCGAGGTAGACGGGCAGACCCTCGGCGGCCTTGGCCAGCGCGGTGAGCTGCGTGCGCAGCACGTCCGGGTGGTCGAGGAGGGAGCGCAGACCACGCACGCCCAGCGCCGGGTTCGGCTCGTCCGCCGGGGTCAGGAAGTCCAGCGGCTTGTCGGCGCCCGCGTCCAGCACGCGTACGACGACACGCCCCTCGGGGAACGCCTCGAGCACCTTGCGGTAGGACTCGACCTGCTTCTCCTCGGACGGCGCCTTCTTGCTGTCGTCCAGGAAGAGGAACTCGGTGCGGAACAGGCCCACGCCCTCGGCCCCGGCCTCCACGGCCGCCGGCACGTCCGCCGGACCGCCGACGTTCGCCAGCAGCGGCACCTTGTGTCCGTCGGACGTCGCACCCGGACCGGACGAGGCGGCCAGAGCGGCCTTCCGTTCGGCCGCCGCGGCCTCCAACTCGGCGCGCTTCTCGGCACTCGGCTCGACGAACAGATCACCCGTGCTGCCGTCCACCGCGATGACCGTGCCCTCGGCGATCTCACCGGCACCGGGCAGCGCCACGATCGCCGGCACGCCCAGCGCCCGGGCGAGGATGGCGCTGTGGCTGGTCGGCCCGCCCTCCTCGGTCACGAAACCGAGCACCAGCGTCGGGTCGAGCAGAGCAGTGTCCGCAGGAGCGAGGTCCCGTGCGATCAGCACGTACGGCTCGTCGCTGTCCGGAACACCCGGCATCGGCACGCCCAGCAGGCGGGCCACGATGCGGTTGCGCACGTCGTCCAGGTCGGCCACCCGGCCGGCCATGTACTCGCCGGCCCCCGCGAGCAGGTCGCGGTAGGCGGCGAACGCGTCGTACACACCGCGCTCGGCGGTGCTGCCGACGGCGATCCGCCGGTCGACGTCCGCCATCAGCTCGGGGTCCTCGGCGATCATCGCCTGGGCCTCGAGGACGTGCTGGGCCTCGCCACCGGCCAGCTGGCCACGCGCGATCAGGTCGGCCGCCACGGCACTCACCGCCTTGCGGGCGCGCCCCTGTTCACGCTCCGCCTCATCCGCCGTGATCTGCCGGGCCGGCGGTTCCAGGACCGCCGTACCCATGTGCCGTACCTCGCCGATCGCCACACCGTGGCTCACGCCGACGCCTCGCAGCGTTGTCTCCATTTCACCCGTCTCCGATTGAGCGGCGGGCCGAGCCGCCGCGGTGGATGTCCGACTCGCCCGTGCGGGCGGACAGGTCACTTCCAGCTGAAGAGCGCGTCTCCGGCCTTGAGCTCCCCGTCCTCGACCACACCGGCGAGGGACTCGACGGAGGCCTCCAGCGCCACGACCGGACAGATCGGAGACTTGCCGGCCTCCTCGACGGCCAGCGGATTCCAACGGATGACGGCCTGACCACGGGTGACGGTGTCGCCCTTGTTCACGAGGAGCTCGAAGCCCTCGCCATTGAGCTGCACGGTGTCGATCCCGAGGTGCGTCAGCACGCCGTGACCATCGCCGTCGACGACCACGTACGCGTGCGGGTGCAGGGAGACGACCACACCGTCGACGGGGGACACCGCCTCCGAGGGCTCACGCACGGGATCGATGGCGGTGCCCGGTCCCACCATGGCGCCGGAGAACACCGGATCCGGCACTGCCGCGAGTCCGATGGCGCGCCCGGCAAGAGGGGACGTCACGTTGGTCATGGGGGCCTCCCAGGGGTGGGGCTTCTTCGTGTCGCCGTCACTACCTGTTGCGAACGGCGTACTCTTCAGAAGGATATGTCAGCAGATGTTCGGATTCGCCCGATGTTGGTCCCGATCCGGACTGGTCCTTGGGCCTGGAGACTAGTGGACTAGACCGGTGGACTAGACCATACGCCTGAATCGATTTGCTTGGGCACCACAGGGCCTGTACTGTCGGTGCTCCCGCCGAGACGCTTCGTGTGAACTTCTCGCGAACGTCGGATGGACGGGACTCCTCCTCTTCAGTATCGATCTTGATCTCTGCATTGATTCCCGTGCGCCCTTTTCGGCAAACGGCGGATGGTCGGGGAGACGGAGAATCGCTGATAGAGTCGGAATCGCCGGAAAGGGAAAACGCGAAAGCGGAGAACCTGGAAAGCACCGAGGAAGTCGGACACGAAAGAGTCTGATAGAGTCGGAAACGCAAGACAGCAGAATGAAAGCCCGGAGGAAAGCCCCAGCCGATGTTGCTGAGGGTGAGTACAAAGGAAGCGTCCGTTCCTTGAGAACTCAACAGCGTGCCAAAAATCAACGCCAGAAGTTGATACCCCGTCCACTTCGGTGGAT
>NZ_JBIAUK010000016.1:0-51680 GCF_042892775.1 Streptomyces sp. NPDC001717
GGCGCCGGGGGGGGGGGGCGGGCGGGCGGCCGCGCCCGGGCGGGGGCGGGGGGGGGGGGGGGCCGGGGGGGCCGGTGCGGCGCCGTTGCCGGGGGCGCTGCCCCCGGACCCCCGCGCCTCAAACGCCGGCGAGGCTGGAGCTGCCTCCGGCGGCGGCTCAAACGCCGGCGAGGCTGGAGCTGCCTCCGGCGAGGCTGGATCGGCCTCCGGTGGGGTCGGATCGGGCACCCGTGACGGTGAAGTCGAGGGGGCCGCGTGAGCAGGTTGATGCATGTCGCCTCCGGCGTCTACGCGCCGCCCGTCGCGCGGCGGGAGATCGTGGCGGTGTCCGCCGACGGGGCCCGGCTGCACGTCGAGGTGCACGGGGAGGAAGGGGCCCCGGCCGTGGTGCTGGCGCACGGTTGGACCTGTTCCACCGCCTTCTGGGCCGCCCAGGTGCGGGAACTGGCCAAGGACCACCGGGTCATCGCCTATGACCAGCGGGGGCACGGGCGCAGTCCGGCAGCGGTCGCACACAGCACGACCGCCCTCGCCGACGACCTCGTCGCGGTGCTCGGGGCGGCCCTGGACCCCGGGGAGCGGGCCGTCGTCGCAGGGCACTCCATGGGCGGCATGACGATCATGGCCGCCGCCGGGCGGCCGGAGTTCGCCGAGCACGTCGCCGCCGCGCTGCTGTGCAGCACCGGCAGCTCCCGGCTGGTCGAGGAGGCGCGGGTGCTGCCGCTGCGCGCCGGGGCCGCCCGGACCCGGATCACCGGCGCGGTGCTCGGCTCCCGGGCCCCGCTCGGGCCGGTCACGCCCGTCGCCCGCAAGGTCCTCAAGTACGCCACGATGGGCCCCGGCTCCGCCCCGGACAGGGTCGAGGCCTGCGCCCGGATCGTGCACGCCTGCCCGACCAAGGTGCGGCACGCGTGGTCCGAGGTGCTGGCCGGGCTCGACCTCGACGCGAACCTGGCCGCGCTGACCGTGCCCACCGCGGTGATCGGCGGCACCGCCGACCGGCTCACCCCGGTCACGCACGCCCGCCGCCTGGCCTCCGCGCTGCCGAACTGCGTCGGGCTGACCGAGCTGACCGGGATGGGGCACATGACGCCGATCGAGGCGCCGGAAGCCGTCACGCGCGCCATACGCGAGCTCGTGGGGACGGACACGAACGTGAACGGGAACGTGAACACCGACGTCGAGGAGAAGACGACATGAGCTCCCGCAGCAATCTGGAAGGCCAGGTCGCCGTCGTCACCGGCGCCGCCCGCGGAGTCGGCGAACTGCTCGCCCGCAAGCTGTCGGCGCGCGGCGCGAAGATCGCGCTCGTCGGCCTGGAGCCCGAGGCCCTCAAGGAGGTCTCCGAACGGCTGCACACCGACAGCGACCACTGGTACGCCGACGTCACCGACCACGAGGCCATGGCCCGCGTCGCCCAGGAGGTCAAGCAGCGCTTCGGCAAGGTCGACATCGTCGTCGCCAACGCGGGCGTCGCGGCCGGCGGGCCGTTCGCCGACTCGGACCCCGACGCCTGGCGCCGCGTGATCGAGGTCAACCTCATCGGCGGAGCGGTGACCGCCCGCGCCTTCCTGCCCGTACTGATGGAGAGCCGCGGCTACTTCCTGCAGATCGCCTCGCTCGCCGCGATCACCCCGGCCCCGATGATGACCGCGTACTGCGCCTCCAAGTCGGGTGTCGAGGCCTTCGCGCACTGCCTGCGCGCCGAGGTCGGCTACAAGGGCGTCAAGGTCGGCGTCGGCTACCTCTCCTGGACCGACACCGACATGGTGCGCGGCGCCGACCAGGACGAGGTGATGCGCGAGCTGCGTCAACGGCTGCCGTGGCCGTCCAACCGGACCTACCCGCTGGGCCCGGCCGTCGACCGGATCGTGGCGGGCATCGAGCGGCGCTCGGCGCACGTGTACGCGCAGTGGTGGCTGCGCGGGATGCAGGGGATGCGCGGCTACCTCCCGGGGATCATCGCGACGGTCGGACAGCGCGAGATGAAGCGGTTCGAACCGCGACTGGCCGGTGTTTCCAAGGGCCTTGTGGGGGCCGGTGGAGCGGCGGACGAGAAGGAACGCACCGTCGACCGCTGATCGAAATGCGGGGTTCGTCCGGCCGTGCAAGTCTGGTCGGGCCCGACCACCTACACCCCGCACGGAGTGAAAAGCATGGGTATCAAGGACCAGTTCCAGGACAAGGCCGAACGGCTCGCGCAGAAGGCGAAGTCGGAGGCCGCCGGAGCCACGGACGAGAGCGCCGAACGCTCTTCGCAGGCCGCCGAGCAGGCGAGGAGGAAGGCGCGGGGGGCGGACGACAAGGCCCGCGCGCGGTTCGACGACGACTTCGACGCCTGACCGATACCCGTACGGCGCCGAGGGGCGCGATTCCCGCGGTCGCGGGGATCGCGCCCCTCGGCGCTTGCTCGGGCGGCCGACAGGCCCTAGCGCGGCGGCAGCTTCGGGCGGCGGCGGTCCGGGACGTCCGTGTAGCCGGGCGGGACCGCGGCCGGGTCCTGTTCCAGCAGTTCCAGTGCCAGGTGCACGGCGTCGTCGAGCTGGGCGTGCCGGCCCTCCGCCCAGTCGAGCGGGGTGCGCAGGATCTCCAGGTCCGGTTCCACGCCGTGGTTCTCCACCGACCAGCCGTACTCCGGGAACCAGGCGGCGTTCATCGGCACCGTGATCACCGTGCCGTCGCCGAGGGTGTGCCGGCCCGTCATGCCGACCACCCCGCCCCAGGTGCGCTGGCCGACCACTGGGCCCAGGCCCAGCAGTTTGAAGGCCGCGGTGATCATGTCGCCGTCCGAGGAGGTCGCCTCGTCGGCGAGCGCCACGATCGGACCGCGGGGCGCGTTGGAGGCGTACGACACCGGCTGAGCGTTGCGCGTGAGGTCCCAGCCGAGGATCGAGCGGGTCAGCTTCTCGACCACCAGCTCGCTGATGTGCCCGCCCGCGTTGCCGCGCACGTCCACGATCAGCGCGGGCCTGGACATCTCCATGCGCAGGTCGCGGTTGAACTGCGCCCAGCCCGAGCCGCCCATGTCGGGGATGTGCAGGTAGCCGCACCGGCCGCCGCTGAGCTCGCGGACGACGGCGCGCCGCTTGGCCACCCAGTCCTGGTAGCGCAGCGGCCGTTCGTCGATCAGCGGCACGATCGCCACCCGGCGGGCCGGGCCCTCTCCGTCGCCGGGGGTGAAGGTCAGCTCGACGGTGGTGCCGCCGGCCGCCGACAGCAGCGGGTAGGGCCCGGTCACCGGGTCCACGGGCCGGCCGTCGACGTGGGTGAGCACCGCGCCGTCGCGGATGCCGGTGCCGGCCAGCGGGGAGCGGGCCTTGGAGTCGGAGGACTCGCCGGGCAGGATCCGCTTGACCACCCAGCCCTCCTCCCGGTGCACGAGGTTGGCGCCGAGCAGCCCGATGGCCCGCTGGTAGTGGGGCGGTCCTTCGTTGCGTCGGGCGGGGGAGACGTAGGCGTGCGAGGTGCCGAGTTCGCCGAGGACCTCGCGCAGCAGGTCCGCGAACTCGTCGGGGGAGGCGACCCGTTCGACGAGGGGGCGGTACTGGCGCAGTACGCCGTCCCAGTCGATGCCGCACATCTTCGGCTCCCAGAAGTACGCCTGGATGAGCCGGCCCGCCTCCTCGAAGGCCTGGCGCCACTCGGCCGCCGGGTCCACCTCGTGCAGGATGCGCCGCAGGTCGAGGTAGACCGTCGAATCGCTGTCGCCGGACTCGGTGGCGGGGGCCGCGCGCAGGTCGCCGTCGTCGTTGATGACGAGCCGGGTGCCGTCGCCGCTGACCGCGAACCAGTCCAGCCCGGAGGCCAGTTCCGTCTTGCGGGCCTTGGTGAGGTCGAAGTACTCCAGCGTCGGCTTGCCGCTGATGTCGTTCGGGTTGGCGAAGGTCTCGCCGAGCGCGCCCGAGATGGGCCAGCGCAGCCAGACCAGCCCGCCGCCGCTCACCGGGTACAGGGCCGAGTACTTGGACGCGGTCACGGGGAAGGGCGTGACCCGGCTTTCCAGCCCCTCCACCTCGACGGTCACGGTGCCGTCGCCCGTGTCGCCCTCGGCCGGGTCGAGTCCGCCCGCGGCGGGCCTGCCCTCGGCGGAGAGCGCGAACGGGGAGGGGGTGGCCGAGGACAGCGGCACCAGGTAGGGGCGGCAGCCCAGCGGGAAGGAGAGGTCGCCGGTGTGCACGTCGTAGACCGGGTCGAAGCCGCGCCAGGACAGGAAGGCCAGGTAGCGGCCGTCGCGGGTGAAGACCGGATTCTCGTCCTCGAAGCGTCCGTTGGTGACGTCGACGATGACGCGCGGCCCGGGGCCGGAGATCCGGGCCATCTTGATCTGCCGCAGCGAGCGCCCGATGCCCGGGTGCGACCAGGTCAGCCAGGCCCCGTCGGGGGAGAACGCCAGGTCGGTGACGGGCCCGTTGATGGACGTGATGAGCTCGGTGACCTCCCCGTCGGACTCCTCGGTGGCGTCGAGGAGCAGCAGCCGCCCGTCGTTGGAGGCGATCGCGAGCCGTTCCCCGTCCGGGTCGGACAGCAACTCCAGTACGCGGCCCAGCGCGCCGGAGGCCAGCCGGCGCGGCTCCCGGTCGCCGGAGGCGCGGGGGAGGTAGGCGATCTCGATCGCGTCCTCGCCCTCGGCGTCCGTCACGTAGGCGACCTGGCCGCCGGAGCCGAGCATCTCGGGCAGCCGGACCCGTACGCCCGGGGTGTCGGCGATGGTCCGCGCCGGCCCGTCGCGGTGCGTCAGCCAGTACAGGCTGCCGCGCACGACGACGGCACTGGCCCGCCCGGTGGTGTCGACGGAGAGGGAGTCGACGTGGCTGGCGGCCGGGACCTGGTAGGTCCTCCGGCCGGCGCGCGGGCCGCCGAGCCGGACGTCGAGCTTGCGGGGCACGGAGTCGGGGGCGAGGGAGTCGACGAGCCAGATCTCACCGGCGCACTGGTAGACGACCCGGCGGCCGTCGCTGGAGGCGTGCCGGGCGTAGAACTCCTCGTGGTCGGTGTGGCGGCGCAGATCGGTGCCGTCGGGCCGGCAGGAGTACAGGTTGCCGACGCCCTCGTGGTCGGAGAGGAAGGCGATGCGGCCGTCGACGAACATCGGGGCGTCGAGGTGGCCCTCGATGTCCTCCAGCAGCCGTTTGCCGTGCAGCCACAGCCGGCCGGTGGCGCCGCCCCGGTAGCGCTTCCACGCGGCGGGTTCGTGCGGCGGCTTGCCGGTGAGCAGCAGGGTGCGGTGCTCCCCGTCGATGTCGGCGACCTGGATGTCGGAGACCGGGCCCCAGGGCAGGCGCCCGCCGGGGCTGCCGTCCGTCGGCACCTTGTAGGCCCAGGAGTAGTAGGAGAAGGGCTGGCCCTGCGAGGTGACCGCGAGGACGTTGCCGTCCGGGTCCCAGCCGCAGACGCGGGTGTCGGTGGCGCCCCAGTAGCTGAGCCGGCGGACGGGCCCGCCGTCCACGGGGGCGAGGTGGATCTCGGGGTCGAGGCTGCGCCAGTTGGTGTAGGCGATGTGGCTGCCGTCGGGGGAGAAGCGGGGGTGGCTGACCCTGGTCCGGTCGACGGTCAGGCGCCAGGCCCGGCCCACCGGATCTCCAGGGGGAACCAAGGGCGCGACCCAAAGATCGTCCTCGGTGGCGAAGCACAGCAGGTCGTCGTGCAGATGCGGGAAGCGGAGGTACGCGACGTCGTGACTCACCCCCCAATGCTTTCCGCGCCAGGGGGGCCTGGCAACTCGTACAGGTGATCCAGACCACTCCCGCTAGCGAAACGGAACGGTTTCGTTTCGTTGGGGTGAGGGGGTATGGTCTTATGAGTACGAAGTGGTTTCGTTCGGGTGGAGGTGCGGAAATGGCCGAGGCGAGCGTGTCGCGGCGCAGTCGGATCACCCCCGAACGGCAGGCCGAACTGCACGAGGCGGTCCTCGACCTCCTGCGTGACGTCGGCTACGAGGCGTTGACCATGGACGCGATCGCCGCCCGTACGAAGTCCAGCAAGGCCACCCTCTACCGCCAGTGGGGGAGCAAGCCGGAGCTGGTCGCCAAGGCCCTGCGATGTACGCAGCCCGTCTCGCTGCGGGAGATCGACACGGGCAGCCTGCGCGGTGACTTCGCGCGCATGGTGGAGCACTCCGACGACGCGCAGATGGCCAAGGACACCGCACTGATGCGGGGTCTGACCCACGCCATCCACGAGAGCCCGGAACTCCACAAGGCACTGCGCGAGCTGCTCGTCGACCCGGAGATCAACGGTCTCCAGTCGATGCTGCGGCGCGCGGTGGACCGGGGCGAGATCAGCCCGGACTGCCGTGCCCTCGACTTCGTACCCCACATGCTCATCGGGGCGTTCATCGCGCTCCCCTTGATCGAGGACCGTCCGGTGGACCGGACCTTCCTCGGTGACTTCATCGACGCCGTGGTGTTCCCCGCCCTCGGCGTCTGATCCTCCTCGTTTCGCACAGTCCCCACAGCCCGTCGCTTTCCGCTGCTCCTGACACGCCGCTCTCGTCGTCGGGCCGGCACCTCCTGCCTTCCATCCCACGACCTGAACGGGAGAACCACCCTCGTGGCTACCTTCCTCTACCGGCTCGGCCGCGGCGCCTTCAGGCGCCGGGGCATCGTCGCCCTCATATGGGTGGCGCTGCTCTTCGCCGCAGGATTCGGCGCCGCCACGGCGGCAGCGCCCACCTCCGGTTCGTTCTCGATCCCCGGCTCGGAGGCCCAGAAGGCCTTCGACCTGCTGGACGAGCGCTTCCCGGGCATGTCCGCCGACGGCGCGACCGCCCGTATCGTCGTCAAGGCCCCCGCAGGCGCCAAGATCACCGACCCCGGACCCAAGGCCGAGGTGCAGAAGATCGTCGCCGGGCTGAAGTCCGGACCGGGCGGTGAGCAGGTCTCCTCCGTCGCCGACCCGTACGAGACCCACGCGGTCAGCCAGGACGAGACCGTCGCCTACATCAGCACCAAGTACGACGTCAGCGGCATGGAGCTGAAGGACACCACCCGCGACGCGCTCAAGGAGTCCGGCAAGGACGCCAAGGCCGCGGGCCTGAACGTCCAGATCGGCGGCGACGCCCTGATGGCGGCCCCCGAGACCGGCTCCGGCGAGGTCGTCGGCATCCTGATCGCCGGGATCGTCCTCGTCATCACCTTCGGCTCGCTGGTCGCGGCCGGGCTGCCGCTGCTGACCGCGCTGATCGGCGTGGGCATCGGCGTCTCCTCCATCACCGCGCTCGCCAACGTGCTGGACCTCGGCTCGACCACCTCCACCCTCGCGATGATGATCGGCCTCGCGGTCGGCATCGACTACGCCCTCTTCATCGTCTCCCGCTACCGCGCGGAGCTCGCCGAGGGCCGCGAGCGCGACGAGGCCGCGGGCCGGGCGGTCGGAACGGCCGGCTCCGCCGTCGTCTTCGCCGGTCTGACCGTGGTCATCGCCCTGGTGGGCCTGGCCGTCGTCAACCTCCCGATGCTCACCAAGATGGGCGTCGCGGCCGCCGGCACCGTCGTCATCGCCGTCCTGGTGGCGCTCACCCTGGTCCCGGCCATCCTGGGCTTCGCGGGCAAGAAGGTCCTGCCTGCCGGCCGGAAGAGCAAGCTGTTCGGCAAGGGCAAGCCCGCCGGTACGAAGGAGAAGCCCAACGGCGGCACCCGCTGGGCCCGCTTCGTCCTGCGCCGCCCGGTCATGGTGCTGCTGGCCGGTGTGATCGGCCTCGGCGTCATCGCGATCCCCGCGAGCAAGCTGGAGATGGGTCTGCCCGACGACGGCGCCCAGCCCGTCTCCACCACCCAGCGTCAGGCGTACGACCTGCTGTCCGACGGCTTCGGCCCGGGCTTCAACGGCCCCCTGCTGGTGGTCGTCGACGGCGACAAGGCGCTCGCCGACAAGACGGTCGAGCGGATCAAGGGCCTGGACGGCGTGGCCATGGTCACCCCGCCGAACCCGAACAAGGCCGGCGACGCCGCGGTCATCACCGTCATCCCGAAGGACCGTCCGTCCTCCACGCAGACCGAGAACCTGGTCCACGAGATCCGCGACGGCAACGGGGACGACGTCTTCGTCACCGGCGCCACCGCGATGAACATCGACTTCTCGCAGAAGATGAACGACGCGCTGCTGCCCTACCTCGCGCTCGTCGTCGGCCTCGCCTTCCTGCTCCTGATGCTGGTGTTCCGCTCGGTCCTGGTCCCGCTCAAGGCGGCCCTCGGCTTCCTGCTCTCCGTCGTCGCCGCCCTCGGCGCGGTCGTCGCGGTCTTCCAGTGGGGCTGGCTCGGCTCGCTCTTCGGCGTGGAGCAGACCGGTCCGATCATGTCGATGATGCCGATCTTCATGGTGGGCGTGGTCTTCGGTCTGGCCATGGACTACGAGGTCTTCCTCGTCACCCGCATGCGGGAGGCGTACGTCCACGGCGAGCGCCCGGGCCAGGCCGTGGTGACCGGCTTCCAGTACAGCGCCCGGGTGGTCGTGGCCGCCGCCGTCATCATGATCGCGGTGTTCGCCGGCTTCATCGGAGCCAGTGAGCAGATGGTCAAGATGATCGGCTTCGGCCTGGCCGTCGCCGTCTTCTTCGACGCCTTCGTGGTCCGCATGGCCATCGTCCCGGCGGTGCTCGCCCTGCTCGGCCACAAGGCCTGGTGGCTGCCCAAGTGGCTCGACCGGCTGCTGCCGAACGTCGACGTCGAGGGCGAGAGCCTGCGCAAGCACCTGGCCAAGGAGTCCTCCGACGGCCCGGAGGGCACCGGCAAGAGCCGCGAGCTGATCAACGCGTAACGGCTGCCACTCCCGCAGGCCGATCGGCCCCGCACTCCCTGATCACCGGGGGTGCGGGGCCGGTCCCGTTCAGGCGAGCCGGCGACCGGCGGGGGCCGGGGCGTTCGTACGGCGCAGGAAGCGGCGCAGGGCCGCGATGTCGAACTGCACCACCGCCACCCCCTCGGGGGAGTGGAACTCGACGACCGCCTGGACGCGGCCGCAGGGCCAGACGCGTACGTCCCCGGTCCCGGTCGGCGCCTGGAGGCCGGCTTCGAGCAGGGCGCGGGGGAACACCCACTCGTTCTCCGTGCCCTCGGGGGACAGCTCGGCGGGGAAGACGATCCGTACGGCCAGCGGTTCGGACTCGGCGAAGCGCAGGGCCACCGGGATCTTCCGGTAGAGGGGGTCGTCGCTGATCACGCGCGCGATCACGCGCTCCTCGACGGAGGTGGCGGTCGCTGTGGGATTCTCGGCGGTGGCTGACACGACAAGACTCCTCTTTTCGGCACATCTGCGTCCGTTTGTCCTCCAGCCTCGCACATTCCGGCGAAACCGCACGGTTCCATTTGTGTCTGAGACGCTCTTGCCAACGGTTTGCAACTGGGCACTATTCTTGGACGGCTGAAAACTGTTGTGAGAAGCGGAGCCCCTCCATGCACGTGCCCGACGGATTCATCAACGCACCCGTCTCGGTGGCCGCCGGAGTGACAGCAGCCGCCGCGGTCGCCGTCAGCCTCCGCGGCGCCCGCCGCGAGCTCGACGAGCGCACCGCGCCGCTCGCCGGCCTCGTCGCCGCCTTCATCTTCGCCGTGCAGATGCTCAACTTCCCCGTCGCCGCGGGCACCAGCGGCCACCTCCTCGGAGGGGCGCTCGCCGCGATACTCGTCGGCCCCTACACCGGCGTGCTGTGCGTGTCGGTGGTCCTCCTCATGCAGGGCATCCTCTTCGCCGACGGCGGGCTGACCGCGCTCGGCGTCAACATCACCGTCATGGGCGTCGTCACCGTCCTCGTCGCCTACGCGGTCTTCCGCGGGCTGCTCAAGGTGCTGCCGGCCGGCCGCCGCTCGGTGACCGTCGCCGCCTTCGCCGGAGCCCTGCTCTCCGTGCCCGGCGCGGCCGCCGCCTTCACCGCGATCTACGCCCTCGGCGGGACCACCGACGTGCCCATCGGCAAGGTGTTCACCGCGATGGTCGGCGTCCACGTGCTCATCGGCATCGGCGAGGCCCTCATCACCGCGGCGACCGTGGGCGCCGTGATCGCCGTACGCCCCGACCTCGTGCACGGGGCGCGCGGGCTGAGCACCCCGCTGAAGCTGCGCGTCGGCGGGGAACTGGTCGCGGCTCCCGCGGCCGCAGCGCCCGTCGCCGCCCGCTCCACCACGAAGGTGTGGGTCACCGGCCTGGTCACTGCCCTCGTGCTGGCCGGCTTCGTCTCCTTCTACGCCTCCGCCAGCCCCGACGGCCTGGAGAAGGTCGCCGCCGACCAGGGCATCGACGCCAAGGTCCAGGAGCACGCCGCCAAGGACTCCCCGCTCGCCGACTACTCCGTCAAGGACGTCGCCGACGCCCGCCTCTCCGGCGGCCTCGCGGGCGCCCTCGGCGTCGGCGCGACCGTGGCCGTGGGCACCGGGATCTTCTGGGTCGTACGGCGCCGCCGCACGACCGAGCCCTCGGCCGTCACCTCGGCCGCCGTCTGATGGCCGCCGTCTGATGGGCGCGGGACACGCCCACAAGCTCTACCGGCACGCCCACACCCCGGTCCACGACCTGCCCCCGCACTGCAAGCTGGCGGCTACCTTCGCCTTCGTCGTGGTCGTCGTCTCCACGCCGCGCGAGGCGGTGTGGGCCTTCGGGGCGTACGCACTCCTCATCGCGGCGGCCGCGGCAGCCGCCCGCATCCCGGCCGGCTTCCTGCTGCGCAGGCTGCTGATCGAGATCCCCTTCGTCGCCTTCGCCGTGCTCATGCCGTTCGTCGCGCAGGGCGAACGCGTGGAGGTCCTCGGCATGTCGCTGAGCGTCTCGGGCCTCTGGGGCGCCTGGAACGTCCTGGCCAAGGGCACCCTCGGCGTCGCCGCCTCCGTCCTGCTCGCCTCGACGACGGAACTGCGGGCCCTGCTGCTCGGCCTGCAACGGCTGAAGCTGCCCCCGCTGCTCGTACAGATCGCCTCCTTCATGATCCGGTACGGGGACGTCATCGGCGACGAGCTGCGCCGGATGTCCATCGCCCGCCGTTCCCGCGGCTTCGAGGCCAGCGGCATCCGCCACTGGGGGGTGCTCGCCAAGACGGCCGGCGCGCTGTTCATCCGCTCCTACGAGCGCGGCGAGCGGGTCCACCTCGCGATGGTCAGCCGCGGCTACGCCGGCTCGATGCCGGTGATCGACGAAGTCGTGGCCACCCGCGCCCAGTGGGCGTACGCGGCCGCGCTCCCGGTGACGGCCCTCGCCGTCTGTCTGATGGGATGGTCCCTGTGACCCCTGCTCCTTCCGCCCCGTCCCTCGAGGTGACCGGCCTCGCCTACGCCTACCCCGACGGCCACCAGGCCCTCTTCGGGGTGGACCTGAGCGTCGGGCGCGGCGAGCGGGTCGCCCTGCTCGGCCCCAACGGCGCCGGCAAGACCACCCTCGTGCTGCACCTCAACGGCATCCTGAGCGGCGGCGTCGGCTCGGTGGCCGTGGCCGGGCTGCCGGTGGAGAAGCGGAACTTCGCCGAGATCCGCCGCCGGGTCGGGATCGTCTTCCAGGACCCCGACGACCAGCTGTTCATGCCGACCGTGCGCGAGGACGTGGCCTTCGGCCCCGCGGCCGCGGGCCTGCGCGGCGCCGAGCTGGAGGAACGGGTGCGCGGGGCGCTGGAGCAGGTCGGCATGGCGGACTTCGCCGACCGGCCGCCGCACCACCTGTCCTTCGGCCAGCGCCGCCGGGTGGCCGTCGCCACGGTCCTCGCGATGCGGCCGGAGATCCTCGTCCTCGACGAGCCCTCGTCCAACCTCGACCCGGCCTCGCGCCGCGAGCTCGCGGACATCCTGCGCTCGCTCGACGTGACCGTGCTGATGGTGACCCACGACCTGCCGTACGCACTGGAGCTGTGCCCCCGTTCGGTGGTCCTCAGCGAGGGGGTCATCGCCGCCGACGGCCGCACCCAGGAACTGCTGTGCGACGAGGAGCTGATGCGGGCGCACCGGCTGGAGCTGCCGTTCGGCTTCGACCCGCGCACGCCCCTTCTGACGCGCCCCGCGCACTGATCGGCGCCGGCCCCCGGCGCGTCGTTCCGGGGGGCCCGGGAAGCAGGGCCGACCGGCAGGCGTTGCATGGTGGCGTAGGCGCCGTCGGGGCGCCGCGGCAGGTGCTGGGAGTAGACGTGGACGTCCACGGGTCGGTGGCGGAGGGCTTCGAGCCCGTCCGAGAGGCTTTCGTACGCAACTTCGAGGTGCTCGGAGACCGAGGCGCGGCGGTGGCCGTCTACCGGGACGGCCGCAAGGTCGTCGACCTGTGGGGCGGCACCAAGGACGCCGACGGCGGCGAAGGCTCCGAGCCCTGGGGAGAGGACACCGCGCAGATAGTCCGCTCCGCCACGAAGGGCGTCGCCGCCGCCGTGCCCCTGCTGCTGCACCAGCGCGGGCTGCTGGACCTGGACGCGCCGGTGGGCTCGTACTGGCCGGAGTTCAAGACGGGCGGCAAGGAGAAGACGCTCGTCCGCGACCTGCTCGCCCACCGGGCCGGCGTTCCGGCGCTGGACCGGGGGCTGACCGTCGCCGAGGCGGCGGACGGCGTCAGCGGGGCCCGCGCGGTCGCCGCGCAGCGGCCCTTCTGGGAGCCCGGAACCGAGCACGGATACCACGCGCAGACCTTCAGCTGGCTGGTGTCGGAGCTGGTGCTCCGGGCCACCGGCCGCACCGTCGGCTCGTTCCTGGCGGAGGAGATCGCCGAGCCGCTGGGGCTGGACTTCTGGATAGGCCTGCCGGAGACGGAGTCCCACCGGGTGGGGCGGGTCGCGCCCGTCGACCCGCCGGAGTCCGCGGGCCTGCTGAAGACCCGTCCGCGGCGCAACGTTTCCGAGGCCTACGCCGACCCGGCCTCGCTCACCCGGCGCGCGTTCGCCGCCATCGACCCCCAGCCGGACGAGAACGACCCCGCCTACCAGGCCGCCGAACTCCCCGGCTCGGCCGGCATCGGCACCGCCCGCGCCCTCGCGCGCTTCTACGGCGCCACCATCGGCGTGGTCGAGGACGGCGCCCGCGTCTTCACCCCGGAGACCACCGCGCTGGCCGGCCGGGAGCTGTCGTCGGGCCCCGACCGGGTGCTGATCGTGAACACCCGCTTCGGCCCCGGCTACATGCTGCACGGCCCGGCCTCCCCGCTGCTCTCCCCGGCCTCCTTCGGCCATCCGGGCCGCGGCGGCTCCCTGGCCTTCGCGGACCCGGAGTCGGGCATCGGCTTCGGCTACGTCACCAACGCCCACGCCAAGTCGGTCACGGCCGACCCGCGGGCGCAGGCGCTGGTACGCGCCCTCAAGTCGGCGCTCTAGCGTTCGCGTACGTCGGTGAGCGTGGCGCCCGCGTGCGCGACGAGCTCCTCGGGGGCCATCGGGAACACGCTGTTCGGGGTGCCTGCCGCCGCCCAGACCTCGGTGTGGGCCAGCAGGGACCGGTCCGCCAGCACCCGGGTGCGGGTGCGGTGCCCGAAGGGCGGGACCCCGCCGATGGCGTAGCCGGTGGTCTCCCTGACCACGGCCGCGTCCGCCCGGGTGACCTTGGCGGCGCCGAGCTCGCGGCGTACGGCCTCGACGTCGACCCGGGAGGCGCCGTCCATGAGGACCAGTACGGGGACGCCGTCGGCGGCGAAGATCAGCGACTTCACGATCTGGCTGAGCTCGCAGCCGATCGCGGCGGCGGCGTCGGCGGCCGTACGGGTCCCTTCGGGGAAGCTGCGGACGGTGAGGTCGAGGCCCAGCCCGTGCAGGGCCTCGGCGAACAGGGGGTGCGTGGGGGTGGTCGTCATGGGTGGACGCTAGCGCCGCGACTCCGCCCGGGTCGAGCGCGTTTCACCCCCACGGGGCCGGCCCCGACCCGGCGGCCCCGGACCGGAACCAGCCCGGGAGCCGGGTGCGGCCGGGTCCTTGCGGGGCTGGTCCCCTACCCGCCCTTCCACCGTTCCCTGGGGCTCCGCCCCAGACCCTGCGCCTCAAACGCCGGCGGGGCTGGAATGCCCGGCGGGCGGCAGGGTCGTATCCAGCCTCGCCGGCGTTTGAGGCGCCGCCGGAGGCAAAGCAGCCCGTCCGGCGATTGAGGACCGGGGGGCCCGGGGCGGAGGACCGGGGGGCCCGGCCGCCCGCCCGGCCCGACCCCGCCCGGGAGGGCTACCCGGCGTTGAGGACCTCCGCCACCAGCGGCCCCGCCGCCTCGCCGCCGTGGCCGCCCGCCTCGACCATCGCCGCCGCGGCCACGTCGCCGCTGAAGCCGGTGAACCAGCTGTCCGGGCTGCCCGCGCCGTCGACCTCCGCGGATCCGGTCTTCGCGCCCTTGTCCGAGCCGCCGACCGAGGCCATCGCCTCGCGCGCGGTCCCGCTCGTCGCCGTCAGCCTCATCATCTTCACCAACTGCGCCGACACCCCCGGCTTCAGGGCCCGTGCGGCGGTCGCGAGGGTGCGTCCGTCCAGTGAGGGCTTCACGATCACCGGCTGGCGGAACACCCCCGTCCGGGCGGTCGCCGTGATCGAGGCGACGTTCAGCGGGTTCATCGTGATCGTGCCCTGGCCGATGTACGCGGCGGCCGCGCCCGACCCCGACGCCTCCGGGACCGACCCGTCCACCGAGGCGACCCCGGTCTTCCAGTCGAGCCCGATGCCGAAGACGTCCTTGGCCTCCCGAGGCAGTGCGCCGTTGTCGCCCACGTTGTCGATCAGGCTGATGAAGGCCGTGTTGCAGGACCTGGCGAAGCTCGACGCGAAGGTCTCCCCCTCGGACTTGAAGTTGTTCAGGTTGTGGAAGGTCCGCCCCTCCCACGTGGCCGTGGCCGGGCAGGCCGCCGGCTTGTCCGCCGACACCAGGCCCTTCTCGATCAGCATGGCCCCCGTCACGATCTTCATCGTCGAGCCGGGCGCCCGCGCCCCCCGCATCGCCGCGTTGAAGCCGTCCTTGCGGTGGTTGGCCACGGCCAGGATCTCGCCCGTGCTCGGCTGGATCGCGACCACCGAGGCCTCGGGGTACTTCCCCACCGCCTTCTCCGCCGCCGCCTGCACGTCGGCGTCCAGGACGGTCCGGATCTCCCCCGGCTTCCCCTCGGCCAGCGTCATCAGGGTCCGCTTGGGCTCGTTGGGGCCGGCCGGCTCGATCCACACCTCCGCGCCCTTCGTGCCGCCCGCCTTCTCCCCGTACGCCTTGCGCAGGTCGTCCAGGACGGCCCGCAGCGAGGGGTACTGCTCGGCGGTCAGCTCCTTGCCGTTGCGGTCGAGCGCCTTGACCGGCGGGGTCGCGGGGGAGCCCGCGCGCAGCTTCTCGCCCCGCTGGAGCTGCGGGTGGATGATCGCCTCCTTCCAGTCGACCAGCGCCTTCCCGGTGGTCAGCCCGCGCACCACCGTGAGCCGGGAGTCGTAGGCGAGGGGCTTGGTCGTCCCCTCGTACGTGATCTCCGCCTCGACCTTGAAGGGCACGCCGGTGCCGTCGTACGCGCCGGGGGTGATCACGGCCTTGGACACGTGTGCCTTGGCCGTGAAGTCGCCCACGGCGGGCTGTGCGTCCTGCGCGTTGTTCGTCAGCGCGGCCGCCGCGGCCGAGTCCCCCGCGGCCCATGCGGCGAGGAAGGCCTTGGCGGTCTCCACCGTCTCCTTCTCCGTGATCGGCCCGCTGCCCTTGCCGGCCTGGACGGAGGTCGTACCGTCCTTCTCGCCGCTCTTCCCGCCCCCGCCGCCGTCCCCGACCAGCGTGTACACCCCGTACCCGGCGCCGCCGACGAGTGCGAGGAACACCCCGCCGACGATGGCGCCCTTTGCCGCCCCGTTCATTTTCCGGTCCTCCCCCGAGTGACGGTTCCCTGAACGTGTTCAAAGAACCCTTGGTGCGGACCTTACTCCGCGTCGTCACCCGAGTTCGCTCTCGTTACCGGACCGGAACCCGCGATGGCCGAAAGAGTGGGGGAAATGGCAGGAGGGCCCACCCCGACGAAGCGGGGAGGGCCCTCCTGGACGCCGGACGGGCGGGCTACGCGGTCAGACCCACGTGTCCAGCCACATCCGGCCCCGCCACGAGTCCATGGGGAGCGTCTGGCCGGTGTAGATGGGCCAGAAGTAGATGAAGTTCCACGCGATCAGCAGCACCAGCACGCCCGCCCCGATCGCGCCCAGCGCCCGCCGGCGCTCGCTCGAACCGGCCGGGCCCAGCAAGGCCCCGATCATCATCGCCACCGCCAGGCACAGGTACGGGACGAAGACCACCGCGTAGAAGTAGAAGATCGTCCGCTCCTGGTAGTTGAACCAGGGCAGCAGGCCCGCACCCAGCGCGCACGCGATGGCGCCCGCCCGCCAGTCGCGGCGGAAGAACCACCGCCACAGCACGTACAGCAGCGCGAAGCAGCCCGCCCACCACAGCAGCGGGGTGCCCAGCGCCAGCACCTCGCGGGCGCACTTGCCCGTCTCCGTGGCCGGGCAGCCGTCCGTGCCGGGCGCCGGGGACTCGTAGAAGTAGGAGACGGGCCGGCCCAGGACCAGCCAGCTCCACGGGTTCGACTCGTAGGTGTGGCCCGAGGTCAGGCCGACGTGGAACTTGTAGACCTCGGTCTCGTAGTGCCACAGGCTGCGCACCCACTCCGGCAGGAACGACAACGAGCTCTTCTGGTCGTACTTGGCAGCCCAGTCGCGCAGGTAGCCGCCCTTGCCGTCGTCGGGGCTGAAGATCCACCCCGACCAGGAGGCCAGGTACGTCACGACCGCGACCGGGACGGTCGACACGAAGGCGGGCAGCGCGTCGCGGCGCAGCATCGACGCGTACGGGGCCCCCGCGCCCGCGGTACGGCGCGCGGCCGCGTCCCACAGCACCGTCAGGACGCCGAAGAACGCCAGCGCGATGAAGCCGTTCCACTTCGTGCCGGCGGCCAGACCCAGGCAGACGCCCGCCAGGATCCGGTACGGCCGCCATCCCAGCCGCAGCGTCTCGGCGATCTTCACATCGGGCCGGGTACGGCCCTCCTCGTCCACCGGGAGGGCGTCCGCGAGCCGGGCCCGGGTCCGGTCCCGGTCGATCAGCAGCGCCCCGAACGCGGCCAGCACGAAGAACATCAGCACCAGGTCGAGGAGCGCGGTGCGGCTCATCACCAGGTGCAGCCCGTCCACCGCGAGCAGCGCGCCCGCCAGGCAGCCCAGGAAGGTGGAACGCAGCAGCCGGCGCCCGATCCGGCACAGCATCAGCACCGACAGGGTGCCGAGCAGGGCGGTCATGAACCGCCAGCCGAAGGGATCGAAGCCGAACATCCACTCGCCGAGCCCGATGACCCACTTGCCGACGGGCGGGTGCACGACGTACCCGGCGTCCGTCGGGAGGGCGACCGCGTGCGGATTGTCGAGGATCAGCTTGTCGATGTCCTTGGGCCAGCTCGCCTCGTAGCCCTGCTTGATCGTGGCCCAGGCGTCCTTGGCGTAGTACGTCTCGTCGAATATCACCGCCTTCGGGCTGCCCAGGTGCACGAACCGCAGCACGCCCGCGACCAGCGCCACCAGCACCGGTCCCGCCCACGCCAGGATCCGGTTCCACGTCCCCCACACCTCGGGCCGCAGACCGAAGGTCATCCACAGCTGTGGGGACGGCTGCGCGTACGGGGGCACCAGGCGGGTGCGCAGGTCCGTGCGCGCGGACGCGCCGGCGGATGGCGCGTAACCGAATCCGCGCAGGCGGCGAAGCCAGGTGGGCTGCTCTTCGGCCCGCCCCGACGGCAGGGCGGGAGGGGCCCCCGCGGGGCTGGGCGGCGGCGTCGCGGTACTGGTCACCGGCACATCGTAGGGAAGAGATCTGTGTGTGCCCCAGTACCCGGGGGGCGACGGGCCACGGGACTGAGAGGATGGGCCGGTGACGACTGACCAGCCCCTCCGCAGCGAACCCTCCTCCTCGACAGGCGTGCTCGTCCTCGCCGGGACGCCGATCGGCGATCTCGCGGACGCCCCGCCGCGGCTCGCGGCCGAGCTGGAGCGGGCCGACGTGGTCGCCGCCGAGGACACCAGGCGGCTGCGCCGGCTGACCCAGGGGCTCGGCGTGCACACCACCGGGCGCGTCGTCTCGTACTTCGAGGGCAACGAGTCCGCGCGCACCCCCGAGCTCGTCGAGGCGCTGGAGGACGGCAAGCGCGTCCTGCTGGTCACCGACGCCGGCATGCCCTCCGTCTCCGACCCCGGCTACCGGCTCGTGGCCGCCGCCGTGGAGAAGGACATCAAGGTCACCGCCGTCCCAGGGCCCTCCGCCGTGCTCACCGCGCTCGCCCTGTCGGGGCTGCCCGTGGACCGCTTCTGCTTCGAGGGGTTCCTGCCGCGCAAGGCGGGCGAGCGCCTCGGCCGGCTGCGCGAGGTCGAGGGCGAGCGGCGCACGCTCGTCTACTTCGAGGCCCCGCACCGGCTCGACGACACCCTGGCCGCGATGGCCGAGGTCTTCGGCGCGGACCGGCGGGCCGCCGTGTGCCGCGAACTGACGAAGACGTACGAGGAGGTCAAGCGCGGCGGCCTCGGCGAGCTGGCGGCCTGGGCGGCCGAGGGCGTGCGCGGCGAGATCACCGTCGTGGTCGAGGGGGCCCCGGCGGCCGGTCCCGGGGACGTGGACGCCGAGGAACTGGTGCGCCGGGTACGGGTGCGCGAGGAGGCGGGGGAGCGCCGCAAGGAGGCCATCGCGGCGGTCGCGGTGGAGGCCGGAGTACCCAAGCGCGAAGTGTTCGACGCGGTCGTGGCGGCAAAGAATGTGGCTCAAAAGATGCCCCAGGTCGGTAAAGGGCTAACCTGAAAAGCAAAGCTCAGACCGCGCACCGGGCGCTTTGGGACATGAGTCGCCCAAATACCGTCCAACAGTAGACAGGGCCTGATGCGCTCCCGCCCGAAGAGGCGTCCACTGGCAATGGCACCAGTGGAACAAGAGGAGCTGGCATGAGTGAGATCGCTGACACCCCGGTACCCGTGGCCGCCGCGGTACCGGGCCCCGTATCCGCTCCCGTGCAGACCGTGCACGAGGCGTACTCCTTCGCCTGCATGAAGTGCGGATACGCCTGGGAGCAGGCGTACGCGATAGAACACCACGTGGACGGCAGGGGCGAGCCGTTCATCATGTACATGGTCGGCGGCGAGCGGGTTCCCTCCCCGCTGTCCAACCCGACCTGCATGAACTGCGACGGCCACGTCGTGCGCATCATGCGGGCCGGTCAGGTCTCCTCGGTGCTCGGCACGATCGACAGGCTCTACCACCACCGCATCGCCCCGGGGATCGCCGGGCCGGTACCGGCCGGGGCGAACGTCCCCCGGACCCCCAAGCCGCGCGCGCACGACGCCCCGGGTCCCGTCCCGGTGGACGAGTCGGAGCGGCGCCGGGGCCTGCTCTCCCGGCTGAGGGGGATCTTCCGCCGGTCATAGGATCGGCCACATGAGCCCCTCCTCGAAAGACGCACCGCCGCCGCTGCCCGAACCCCTCCGGGTGGCGGTCGCGGATTCGCACACCCACCTGGACATGCAGTCCGGCACCGTCGAGGAGGGCCTCGCGAAGGCCGCCTCGGTCGGGGTGACCACCGTCGTCCAGGTCGGCTGCGACGTGAAGGGCTCCCGGTGGGCCGCCGAGACCGCGGCGGCGTACGAGAACGTCCACGCGGCCGTGGCCCTCCACCCCAACGAGGCCCCCCGCATCGTCCACGGGGACCCCGACGGCTGGTCCCGCCAGGGCGCGCGGGCGGGCGGCGGCGACGCGGCGCTCGACGAGGCGCTCGCGGAGATCGAGGCGCTGGCCGCCCTCGACCACGTCAAGGCGGTCGGCGAGACCGGACTGGACTACTTCCGCACCGGGCCGGAGGGGATGGCCGCGCAGGAGCGTTCCTTCCGGGCCCACATCGAAATCGCCAAGCGGCAGGGCAAGGCCCTCGTCATCCACGACCGCGAGGCCCACGCGGACGTACTGCGCGTACTGCGCGAGGAGGGCGCCCCCGAGCGGACCGTCTTCCACTGCTACTCCGGGGACGCGGAGATGGCCCGCGAGTGCGCCGCCGCCGGGTACTACATGTCCTTCGCCGGGACCGTCACCTTCAAGAACGCGGCCCCGCTGCGCGAGGCGCTGGCGGTGGCCCCGCTGGAACTCGTCCTCGTGGAGACCGACGCCCCGTACCTGACCCCGGCGCCCTACCGCGGCCGGCCCAACGCGCCGTACCTCATTCCGCTGACGGTGCGCGCCATGGCCGCCGTGCGCGGCATCGACGAGGACGCGATGGCCACGGCCCTGGCGGCGAACACGGCGCGCGCGTTCGACTACTGACACCACCGGACGCCATCCGCCCGTTCCGCCACCCTGAGTAGTCGTACAACTTTGGAGTGTGACGAATCCTCCGCTAAGGTGCCGTGCCCCGAACCAGCGGGTGCCGACCACCAGGGGAGCGAGCGTCGTGAGCGATACGCAGGGCAGTCACCGCCGCGGCCGACCGGGACCGGGGGCCGGGCCGACCGCCGCGAACGCCTCCGTGCCCGCACCGGGGCCCGCCGCCGGGCCGGGTGCCGGGCCGGGCTTCGGCCCGGCACCCGGGTCCGCCTCCGATCCCGCCTCGGGGTCCGCACCGGTCTCCGGCTTCGGGTCGGCACCCGAGTCCGGCTTCGGGACGGCACCCGGGGTCGGCATCGGGTCGGCACCCGAGTCCGGCTTCGGCCCGGCACCCGAGTCCGGCTTCGGCCCGGCACCCGAGTCCGGCTTCGGCCCGGCACCCGGGGTCGGCCTCGGGTCGGCACCGGAGCCGGCCTTCGGACCCGCCCCCGGGGGCGGCTTCGGGGCGGAGCCCGGGTCCGCAATTGCGGCCGTTCCGGAGGTTCCGGCCCCGCGGGGCGGCGGCGGGCGCGGCTCGCGGCGCCGGGCCCGGGGACAGAACCCCGACCGGCCCGCCGCCCCCACCCAGCAGGGCGGCGCCGCCGCACCCACCTTCGGCCGACGCCGGGCCCCGGCGGGCGGCGCGACGGCCACGGCCCCCGCCCCGCCGGGGCCCGGGCGACGACGAGGTGTCGAGGCACCGAGCCCGCCGGCCTCCCCACCCGGCGGGGAGGCCCCGCCGGGAGCCGGAAGGCGCCACGCCGGGCCCCCCGCCCCCGCCGGGCCCGGTACCGGACGCCGCCGGGGCGCGGAGCCCGCCACCTCGCCGGCCCCCGGGGGAACGGGCCGCCGCCGAAGCGCAGAGCCCACCGGCCTGCCGACCCCCACGGGAACCGGACGCCGCCGCGGCGGGGAGGCCGCCACCCTGCCGGCCCCCGCAGGGCCCGGCACCGGCCGGCGGCGGGCGGCCGGACCCCCGCCCACCCCGGGAGGGACCTGGCGGCGGATCGTGCCGCAGGCACTCGTCGTCGCCTTCCTCGCCGGCGGCACCACCGCCTTCGTCGCCGCCGACAAGACGGTCCGGCTCACCGTGGACGGCGTCCCCAGGAACCTCCACACCTTCGCCGACGACGTCGACGAACTCCTCGCCTCCGAAGGCCTCGGCATCGGCCCCCACGACCTCGTCGCCCCCGCCCCCGGCGAACCCCTCGACGACGGCGAAGAAGTCATCGTCCGCTACGGCCGCCCCCTGCGCCTGACCCTCGACGGACAGCCCCGCCGGCTGTGGACGACCGCCCGCACCGTCGAGGGCGCCCTGCGCCAGCTCGGCATCCGCGCCGAGGGCGCCTACCTCTCCTCCCCCCGCGAGGCCCCCGTCCCCCGCACGGGCCTCGCCCTCAGCGTCCGCACCGAACGCAGCGTCACCTTCCTCGCCGACGGCAGCGAACGCACCATCCGCACCAACGCGGCCACCGTCCAAGAGGGCCTCGACCAGGCCGGCATCACCCTCCACGGCCAGGACACCACCTCCGTCCCCCCGGACTCCTTCCCGCGCGACGGCCAGACCGTCACCGTCCTGCGCATCACCGGCACCCGCGAGGTCCGCGAGGAACGCATCCCCTACGCCGTCGAGAGGACCGAGGACCCCGACCTCTTCACCGGCACCGAGGTCGTCGCACGCTCCGGCCGGCCCGGCGCCCGCCGGGTGACCTACGGCCTGCGCACCGTCAACGGGGTCCGACAGAAACCCCGCCGCATCGCCGAGGAGATCGTCCGCGAGCCCGTCACCCAGCTCGTCAGGGTCGGCACGAAGCCACTGCCCACCTCCGTCTCCGGCGCCGACGGCCTGGACTGGGCCGCCCTCGCCCAGTGCGAATCCGGCGGCCGCCCCTCCGCCACCGATGCCTCGGGCACCTACGGCGGCCTCTACCAGTTCGACGTACGCACCTGGCAGGCCCTCGGCGGCAGCGGCCGCCCGCAGGACGCGCCCGCCGCCGAGCAGACGTTCCGGGCGAAGAAGCTCTACGTGCAGCGGGGGGCGAGCCCGTGGCCGCACTGCGGCCTTAGGCTTGCCCGGTGAGCACCGCAGAGCAGCAGCCCAACGAGAACCCCCCCGCCCCTTCCGACGCCCTCCTCGGCCCGGCCGACATCCGGGAGCTGGCCGCCGTACTCGGCGTGAAGCCGACGAAGCAGAAGGGGCAGAACTTCGTCATCGACGCCAACACGGTGCGCCGGATCGTGCGCACCGCCGAGGTGCGGCCCGACGACGTGGTCGTCGAGGTCGGGCCGGGGCTGGGCTCGCTGACGCTCGCTCTGCTGGAGGCCGCGGACCGGGTCACCGCCGTCGAGATCGACGACATCCTCGCGGCGGCGCTGCCCGCCACCATCGAGGCGCGGATGCCCGACCGCAAGGACCGCTTCGCGCTGGTCCACTCCGACGCGATGCTCGTCACGGAGCTGCCCGGGCCGGCGCCGACCGCGCTCGTCGCGAACCTGCCCTACAACGTGGCCGTGCCGGTGCTGCTGACCATGCTCGACCGCTTCCCCAGCATCGAGCGGACCCTCGTCATGGTCCAGTCGGAGGTCGCCGACCGGCTCGCCGCCGAACCCGGCAACAAGGTGTACGGAGTCCCCTCCGTCAAGGCCAACTGGTACGCGCACGTCAAGCGGGCCGGGGCCATCGGCCGCAAGGTCTTCTGGCCCGCCCCCAACGTCGACTCGGGCCTCGTCTCCCTCGTCCGCCGCACCGAGCCGATCAAGACGACCGCCTCGAAGGCGGAGGTGTTCGCGGTCGTGGACGCCGCCTTCGCACAGCGCCGCAAGACGCTGCGCGCCGCGCTCGCCGGCTGGGCCGGTTCGGCAGCGGGCGCCGAGGAGGCGCTGGTCGCCGCCGGGATCTCCCCGCAGGCGCGCGGGGAGTCGCTGACGGTGGAGCAGTTCGCCGCCATCGCCGAGCACAAGCCGCAGGCGGAAAGGCCGGCGCTGTGAACACGAGCGCTGTGAGCACGGGCGCGGGCGTGACCGTACGGGTCCCCGCGAAGGTCAACGTCCAGCTGGCGGTGGGTGCGGCGCGCCCCGACGGCTTCCACGACCTCGCCAACGTCTTCCTCGCCGTCTCCCTCTTCGACGAGGTCACGGCGGCACCGGCGGACTCCCTCACCGTCGGCTGCACCGGCCCGGACGCCGACCAGGTTCCGCTGGACCGTACGAACCTGGCCGCGCGGGCCGCCGAGATCCTCGCGGCACGGCACGGCATCTCCCCCTCGGTGCACCTCCACATCGCGAAGAACATCCCGGTGGCCGGGGGCATGGCGGGAGGCAGCGCCGACGGCGCGGCGGCCCTGGTGGCCTGCGACGCGCTGTGGGGGCTGAACACCCCGCGGGCCGAACTGCTGGACATCTGCGCGGAGCTCGGCAGCGACGTCCCCTTCAGCCTGGTCGGCGGGGCCGCGCTCGGCACGGGGCGCGGGGAGCTGCTGACCCCCGTGGAGGCGGGCACCTTCCACTGGGTGTTCGCGGTGGCCGACGGCGGGCTGTCCACGCCGGCGGTGTTCCGGGAGTTCGACCGCCTCGCCGAGGGCCGGGAGATCCCGGAGCCCGTGGCCTCGCCGGCACTCCTCGCGGCCCTCGCCTCCGGCGACCCGGACGCGTTGGCGGGCGCCCTGTCCAACGACCTCCAGCCGGCGGCGCTCTCGCTGCGGCCGTCGCTCGCCGCGACACTGGGCGCGGGCGTCGACGCCGGCGCCCTGGCCGCGCTCGTCTCCGGCTCCGGCCCGACCACGGCCTTCCTGGTCCGTGACCCGGAGTCCGCGCTGAAGGTGGCCGCGGCCCTGGAGGCCTCCGGCACCTGCCGCACCACCCGCGTAGCCTCGGCCCCTGCCCCCGGAGCCGTGGTCCTGCCGTAGCCCCGGCAGGGCCCAGGGCCGCCGCGCGGCACCCTGGGCTCCGCCCCGGACCCCCGCGCCTCAAACGCCGGCGGGGCTGGGTTTGCCTCCGGCGGCGCCTCAAACGCCGGCGAGGCTGAAATTGCCCTCCGGGCAATCCAGCGCGCCTGGCGGACTGCCTCAGCCAAATCCAGCCCCTCCGGCGTTCGAGGAGCGGGGGTTCGGGGGCGGAGCCCCCGCAGCGGCGCCGCAGGCGCCGGCAAGGCGCGGGTCCGGGCGGAGCCCGGGGCGTACTCAGGCCGGAGTTGAGTACCCGCACCCTGTCGGCGGAGCCGGGCCGCGGGCGACCGTGGGGACATGACAGCCAGCGCACGCGACATCGCCGGGGCCACCCCCGCCGGACGGGACCGGTACGTGGATCTGCTGAGGGTCGCCTCCCTCGGCACCGTCATCGGCGGGCACTGGCTCATGGCCGCCGTCGGCACCGGCGGCATGGGGAACCTCCTCGCCGTCGTGCCCCGGCTCCAGGTGCTCACCTGGGTGCTCCAGGTCATGCCGGTGTTCTTCTTCGTCGGCGGGTTCTCGCACGCGTTGTCCTACAGGTCGCTGGTGCGGCGGAGCGACGGCCGACCCGTCTACGCCGACTTCCTGCGCGCCCGGCTGCGCCGACTGCTGCGGCCCACGCTCGTCTTCGTCCTCGTCTGGGCCGTCCTCGCCCTCGGCGTGCAGCTCGCCGGAGCCGGCGACGGGCGGCTGAGCGGGGCCGCGCTGCGGATGGTCACGCAGCCGCTCTGGTTCATCGGGATCTACCTCGCCATGGTCGCCTTCACCCCGCCGCTGCTGAAGCTGCACGAGCGCCACGGCTGGGCGGCCTTCGCCGGGCTGTTCGGCGCGGCCGCCGTCGTCGACGTACTGCGCTTCGCGCTCGGCGTGCCCTACGTGGAGTTCCTGAACTTCGGCTTCGTCTGGCTCGCCGTCCACCAGCTCGGCTTCCTCCGCGCCGACGGCCGGATCCGCCGCCCCGCCCTCCTCGCCGCCGCCGGGCTCGCGGGGGCCGCGCTGCTGGTGGCGTACGGCCCGTACCCGCTGTCCATGGTCGGGATGCCCGGCGAGAAGGTCTCCAACATGGCCCCGCCCACCCTGGCCCTGCTCTGCCACGGCCTGTGGCTCGTCGGCGCCGTCCAGCTCCTGGCGAGGCCCGCCACCGCCTGGCTCGCCCGCCCCCGGGTCTGGCGCGGGGTCGTCGCCGCCAACGGGATCGCCATGACCGCCTTCCTCTGGCACCTCACCGCCATGCTCGCCGTGTACGGAGTCCAGCTCGCCGTCGGCATCGCCCTGCCCGAGCCCGCCACCGCCGCCTGGTGGGCGCAGGTGCCCGTCAGGATCGTGCTCGCCGCCGGCCTCACCGCGCTGCTCGTCGCCTGCTTCCGCCGCTTCGAGGCCCCGCCGGGGAAGGCCGCCGGGGCCGCCGCCGGCCCCGGCAGCGGGCCCCGCGCCGCCGCCGGCATCACCCTGTGCCTCCTCGGCATCCTGGGGCTCTCCATGACCGGACTCGGCGGCCTGCTCGACGGTCACAGCGCCACCCTGATCGCCGTTCCCGTCACCGCCCCGGCCGCCATCGCGATGGCACTGGGCGGCTGGCTCCTGGTGGAACGGTCCGGCACTGCCCGGCGCGTTAGGCTGAGGGGCTGATCCACACCCCTTCCCTGGAGCGCGTCTGATGGCCGTCAATCTGGTCAATGTCGAGGCAGTCAGCAAGGTGTACGGCACACGTACCCTGCTCGACGGCATCTCCCTCGGCGTATCCGAGGGGGACCGGATCGGTGTCGTCGGCCGCAACGGCGACGGCAAGACCACCCTCATCCGCATGCTGGCCAAGCTGGAGGAGCCCGACACCGGGCGCGTCACCCAGTCGGGCGGCCTGCGCATGGGCGTCCTCACCCAGCACGACTCCCTCGATCCCGCGGCCACCATCCGCCACGAGATCATCCGGGACATGGCCGACCACGAATGGGCCGGCAACGCCAAGATCCGCGACGTGCTGACCGGCCTCTTCGGCGGGCTCGACCTGCCCGGCTTCGGCCAGGGCCTCGACACCGTCATCGGCCCGCTCTCCGGCGGCGAGCGCCGCCGCATCGCGCTCGCCAAGCTGCTCATCGCCGACCAGGACCTCCTCGTCCTCGACGAGCCCACCAACCACCTCGACGTCGAGGGCATCTCCTGGCTGGCCGGCCACCTCCAGACCCGCCGCTCCGCCCTCGTCTGCGTCACCCACGACCGCTGGTTCCTCGACCAGGTCTGCACCCGCATGTGGGACGTCCAGCGCGGAGACGTCCACGAGTACGAGGGCGGCTACAGCGACTACGTCTTCGCCCGCGCCGAGCGCGAGCGGATCGCCGCCACCGAGGAGCAGAAGCGGCAGAACCTGATGCGCAAGGAGCTGGCCTGGCTGCGCCGCGGCGCCCCCGCCCGCACCTCCAAGCCGCGCTACCGCATCGAGGCCGCCAACGAGCTCATCGCCGACGTGCCGCCCCCGCGCGACAAGTCCGAGCTGATGCGCTTCGCCAACGCCCGCCTCGGCAAGACCGTCTTCGACCTCGAAGACGTCAGCGTCCACGCCGGCCCCAAGGTCCTCCTCAAGCACCTCACCTGGCACCTCGGCCCCGGCGACCGCATCGGACTCGTCGGCGTCAACGGCGCCGGCAAGACCTCCCTCCTGCGCGCCCTGGCCGAAGCCGCCCGCACCCAGGGCGAGTCCCAGCCCGCGGCCGGCCAGGTCACCGTCGGCAAGACCGTCCGGCTCGCCTACCTCTCCCAGGAGGTCGGCGAACTCGACCCGTCCCTGCGGGTCCTCGAAGCCGTCCAGCGCGTCCGCGACCGCGTCGACCTCGGCAAGGGCCGCGAGGTGACGGCGGGCCAGCTGTGCGAGCAGTTCGGCTTCACCAAGGAGAAGCAGTGGACGCCCGTCGGCGACCTCTCCGGCGGTGAGCGGCGCCGGCTGCAGATCCTGCGCCTGCTCATGGACGAGCCGAACGTCCTCTTCCTCGACGAGCCCACCAACGACCTCGACATCGAGACCCTGACCCAGCTGGAGGACCTCCTCGACGGCTGGCCCGGCTCGATGATCGTCATCTCCCACGACCGGTTCTTCATCGAGCGCACCACCGACACGGTGATGGCCCTGCTCGGCGACGCGAGCCTGCGGATGCTGCCGCGCGGCCTGGACGAGTACCTCGAACGCCGGCAGCGGATGATCGAGGCGGCCGCCCCGACGCCCGCGCCCGCCGCTGCCGCCGCGAAGTCCACCTCGTCCGGTGACTCCCGCGCGGCGAAGAAGGAACTCCAGAAGATCGAGCGCCAGCTGAACAAGCTCTCCGACCGCGAGAGCAACCTGCACGCGCAGATCGCCGAGCACTCCACCGACTACGACAAGGTCGCCAAGCTCGACGCGGAACTGCGCGAACTCCTCTCGGAGCGGGACGATTTGGAGATGCGCTGGCTGGAACTGGCCGAAGAGGCCCAGTAGCCGCAGCGCGCAACCGCCCCGATAACGGCGGCGTCACGGGCCGGTCCTCCCTTGGGAACAGGGGCGGAGCGGCCCGTTGTGCGAAGGCGGGCAGTGATAGAAAGGTCATCCCCCCACGACCATCCGAAGCCGAAGGTTGCGCTGATGACCGAGCCGCCCCAGCCGCCGCCCCAGCCGCCGACCCCTTCCGATTACGGTCACCTGCCCGGCCCCCCACAGCCCTCCGCGCACGGCTTCCCGCCGCAGGGCGCCAACCCGTACGCTCGGCAGCCCGCGCCCGAGCAGCCCCCTCGGCCGCAGCAGTTCCAGCAGCCCCAACAGCCCGCCACGCAGCCGATGTACGGCTACCCGCCGCCGCCCCCCGGCCTGCCCGGCATGCCCACGACCGTGCCCGCAACGCCGTCGAAGAAGAAGCCCACCGTGCTCGTCGCCGCCTCCGCGGCGGCGCTCCTGCTCGTCGGAGGCGTCGGCTGGATCGCCTTCGCCGGCGCGGACGACGACCCGAACAAGCCCGTCGCGCAGGGGTCGCCCGCCGACGGCAAGGCCTCCGCCTCGGCCTCCGTCGACAACGGCGACGGCAGCGGCAACGGCAGCGGGGAAGCCGACCTCAACTCCGGCCGCAAGCAGGGCGAGGGCAAGGTCCTCTGGCTCAAGACGGTCAAGATCGACGGCCCCGGCATGGGCGTGGAGTCCCCGGGCCAGTGGGTGGTCGGCGACACCGTCGTCAAGGGCGTCTGGAAGTCCCTCACCGCCTGGTCGACCGCCGACGGCAAGGAGAAGTGGACACTGCCCTTCCCCACGCTGATCTGCGCCACCAGCCAGCAGACCACCGCCGACGGCAAGACGGTCGTCATGTACAAGGACGGCGAGTCGGACACCGCCTCCTGCACCCAGATGCGCGTGGTCGACCTCAAGACGGGCAAGGAGGTCTGGTCGAAGGAGGTGCCCAAGGAAGGACTCTTCGACCTCTTCACCAGCCCCACGGTCGACATCACCGGCGACACCGTCGCCATCAACCGCGGCGGCAACGCCAGCGCCTTCAGGATCAGCACCGGCGACAAGCTGTTCACCGGCAACCAGGCCGAAGGCTGCGGAGCCGACTCCTACACGTCGGGCAACGGCAAGATGATCGCCCTCGCCACCTGCCGGGACGAGGACAGCACCGTCGAGGTCCAGGGCATCGACCCGGTCACCGGCGCGAAGGGCTGGACGTTCCGGCTCCCCCCGAAGTTCAAGGTCACCGGCATCCACTCGGTGGACCCGGTCGTCCTCGACCTCGGCAACGAGGGGAGCAAGGAACGCTCCATCGTCGTCCTCGGCCCCGACGGCAAGCAGACCGCCACCCTCACCGGCGAGGGCAACTTCCCCGTCGGCTGCGGCGACACCGGACTCTTCCGCTCCCTGACGACGTGCGATTCCTCCGCCGTCGCCGACAACACCCTGTACCTGGCCACCAGGGAATCGGGCGGCAAGGCGAACGAGATCGTCGCCTTCGACCTGGCCTCCGGAAAGGCCAAGTGGCGCACCCCGGCCGGGGACGGGCGCACCATCACCCCCCTCAAGGCCGCGGACGGACAACTGGTCTTCTACCGCCTGGCCGAGGAGGACAAGGGCGGCGAGATCCTCTCGATCCCCGCCGCCGGTGGCACCCCCACCGCGCTCCTGCGCAACCCGTCGGGCCCCGCCGCTCCGATCGAGCACTCGTTCCGTCTCCCGAAGGTCGACTGGGCGGACGGACGGTTCTTCATCTCCACCGGCCGGCTCAAGGCCGAGGGCAAGGAAGAGAAGCTCCTCATGGTCTTCGGAATGTGAACGTGTCCGACAGCCACCCACCGAGAGGCAGTAGCAACGCATGAGTACCCCGCCGCCCCCCAGCCAGCCGCCGTCCGGCGGCTTCGGAGCGCCGCAGGATCCCCCGCCGGGAGGCTTCGGCCCGCCCGGCGGGTTCCCCCCGCCTCCGCCGTCCGGGCCGTCGGCGCCTGCGCAGCAGCCTCCGGCCCAGCCCGCGACCATGCCGGCCCAGCCCGCGGCCCAGCCCGTGCCGCCGCCGCCCGCGCCGCCCGCCGCGCCGCCGGCCCCCGGACAGCCCGCGTACGGCTACCCGCAGCCCGGACCCGGTTACGGATACCCGCAGCAGCAGCCCGGGCCCGCCACCACGCCCATGTACGCCCCCCAGCCCCCGGCGACGGGCGCCCCGGCCGGCGGCGGCAACGACAAGCGCAACCAGCTGATGATCGTCGGCGCTGCCCTGCTGGCCGTCGTCCTCATCGTCGGCGGCGGACTCTGGTACGCCTCCGGCACCGGCGGCGGCGACGACGGCGGTCAGACCACCGCGGGCGGCGGCTCCAGCGCCTCCACGGGCAACGACAAGCCCCAGGACGGCGCCGGCGCCACGGAGAAGGCGCCCTCCAACCCGAAGGCGAAGACGCTCTTCAACCTGCCCAGCCCGCAGCCCGCCGAGCAGGTCGGCACCATCGGCTCCTGGATCACCGACTCCACCTACGTGAAGTCCGACGTGTCCAAGGTCGTCGGCTACAACCTGGTCGACGGCGGCAAGAAGTGGGAGATCCCGCTCCCGGGCGAGGTCTGCGGAGCGACCAAGCACGTCAGCCAGAACAAGTCGGCGATCCTCTTCCGGCCCACCCAGCCGACGGCCGAGACCAAGTACCCGGCGTGCAGCGAGGTCGGCGTCATCGACCTGGAGGCGGGCAAGCTCCTCTGGTCCGGCAACGCCAAGAGCGCCAGCGGCGGTGACCGTCCCGCGAACCTGCGCGAGGTCACCATCAGCGGCAACACCGTGGCCGCGGCCGACATCTCCACCGGCGGCGCCGCCTGGAGCCTCGCCGACGGCAAGCCCCTGTGGGTCCCCAAGGTCGACGCCGAACAGTGCCGCGACACCGGCTACGCCGGCGGCGAGGCCCTCGCCGTCATCCGCAAGTGCGGCCAGAGCCCCAACTACACGCTGTTCGCGCAGGTCCTGGACCCGAACACCGGTGCGCCCAAGTCCTCCTACAAGCTGTCCCCGGGCATCGACTACGCGAGCATCGTCTCCACCAACCCGCTGATCGTCGGCGCCGACGTCGGCAAGACCGCGAAGAACGCCACCGGCGTCAGCGACCTCTTCGTCGTCGACGACAAGGGCGAGCTGAAGGCCCGCATCGCGCTCACCTCCGGGAACTTCGCCGGCAGGTGCGCGGCCACCGACGTCGAGAAGTGCACGGGCATGGTCGTCGGCAACGGCAAGCTCTACCTGCCCTCCGACGAGCACCAGGGCAAGGAGGGCATCAGCCGCACCAACGAGCTGCTCTCCTTCGACCTGTCGACGGGCAAGCAGACCTCCGACCGCGCCGACGCGGGCGAGCGCTACCAGCTCACGCCGCTGCGCATGGACGGGCAGAACGTCATCGCCTACAAGGAGCCCCCGTACGACAAGGGCGGCCAGATCGTCAGCATCGACGGCAAGACGATGAAGGAAACCCTCCTCATGGAGAACCCGGCGGACAAGGCGACCCAGCGGGCGGAGATCGCCTTCTCGCCCGAGTACTCCGAATACCGCTACCACAACGGGAAGCTCTTCATCTCCCGCACGTCGGTCCGCAAGCCGATCTCGGACCGGGACCCGGAGTACCTCTTCATCTCCTTCACCGCGAGCTGACGCCCGCGCCCGCACGTGGCGGGAAGCCCCCGGAAGGTCCGTCCTTCCGGGGGCTTCTGCGTCGATACCGGGGCGGACCGTCGAACAAGCGTGTAGCTTGCCGGGTCAGATGATTCGGGGGTGGGTGCCTCAATGGGCGTACGGGTCGTGGTGGTCGACGACCACCGGCTGCTGGCCGAGGCGCTCGCCTCTGCCCTGAAACTGCGGGGCCACCGGGTGTTGGCGGCCACCGCGCCGTCCGCGGGTGCCGCCGAGCTGGTCATCAGCCGGGCCCCCGAGGTCTGCCTGCTGGGGACCTCGACGCCCGCCGAACCCGGGGTGTTCGAACCCGTCGTGCGGATCAAGCGGGAGCGCCCGCAGATCGCCGTCGTCGTCCTGGGCCCGGTGCCCAGCCCGCGCGGCATCGCCGCCGCCTTCGCCGCGGGCGCCTCGGGCTACGTGCGCCAGGACGAGCGGATCGAGGGCGTGGAGCGGGCCCTGGCCAAGGCGCGGGCGGGGGAGCCGGCCATCGCGCCCGGGCTGCTCCAGGGGGCGTTCGCGGAGCTCCTGAACCCCGCCGCCCAGCCCGACGACGAGGGCAGCAGGCTGCTGCGGCTGCTGACCCCGCGCGAGGTGGAGGTGCTGGTGCGGGTCGCGGAGGGGGAGGACACCCGGCTGATCGCGGCGGGCATGGCCATCGCCCCGAGCACCGCCCGTACGCACGTGCAGCGGGTCCTGATGAAGCTGGGCGTGGGCTCGCGGCTGGAGGCGGCCGCGCTGGCCGCCCGTACCGGCCTGCTGGACCGGGCGGCCCCGCCGCGGGGTGCCGGGGAGGCCTGATCGGGGCCCCGGATTTCCCCGGAGCCGCCTCATCCGGTAAGCCAGTCTCCTAGCACGCGCGTACCCCTGTGCGCGTTCTTCTGGGAGAGGCAGTAGTCGAGTGAGCAAGTACCTTGTAACGGGTGGCGCCGGATACGTCGGCAGCGTGGTCGCAGCGCACCTGCTGGAGGCCGGCCACGAGGTGACCGTCCTCGACGACCTCAGCACCGGTTTCCGCGAAGGCATCCCGGCGGGCGCCTCCTTCATCGAGGGCCGGATCCAGGACGCCGCGCGGTACGTGGACGCCTCCTTCGACGGCGTCCTGCACTTCGCGGCCTCCTCGCAGGTCGGCGAGTCCGTGGTGAACCCGGGCAAGTACTGGCAGAACAACGTCGGCGGCACCATGGCCCTGCTGGCCGCGATGCGCGAGGCGGGCATCGGCAAGCTGGTGTTCTCCTCCACCGCCGCCACCTACGGTGAGCCGACGGAGGGCCTGCTGACCGAGGCCTCGGTCACCGCGCCGACCAACCCGTACGGCGCCTCGAAGCTGGCCGTCGACCACATGATCGCCGGCGAGTGCGTGGCGCACGGCCTGGCCGCGGTGTCCCTGCGCTACTTCAACGTGGCCGGCGCCTACAAGGAGTTCGGCGAGCGGCACAGCCCCGAGACCCACCTGATCCCGCTGGTGCTCCAGGTCGCGCTGGGCGAGCGCGAGGCGATCTCGGTGTACGGCGAGGACTACCCGACGCCGGACGGCACCTGCGTCCGCGACTACATCCACGTCGCGGACCTGGCGGAGGCCCACCTGGCCGCGCTGGAGAACGCCACCGCCGGCGAGCACCTGATCTGCAACCTGGGCAACGGCAGCGGGTTCTCGGTGCGCGAGGTCGTCGAGACCGTCCGCAAGGTGACCGGCCACGAGATCCCCGAGGTCGTCGCCGCGCGCCGGGCCGGCGATCCGGCGAAGCTGGTGGCCTCCGCGCGCACCGCCCACGAGCGCCTGGGCTGGACCCCGAGCCGCCCGGACCTCACCGGCATCATCACGGACGCGTGGAACTTCGCGCGCAGGGACGCCTCCTGAACCACCCTGCTCATCGGCTTTCCCACGCGCCCCCCGCACCCTCCGGTGCGGGGGGCGCGTGCATGTCCGCGACGCGCCGTGGACGGGCGCTTCGCGCGGGCGCCCAGCGTGCACACGCCGGGTGAAATGGACCCCGTGCAACTGCCCGTGGCACACGCCGGTGCGGATACCGCCATCCGGACCTTCGGTGAAGTCGAATTCAAGCCACCACAAAGCCCGTTCGGACCGTCCCCACAGGAAAATCACAGGGAAAACTTCTGCTATTCGGCCAACCGCGTGTCGCCCCCGGCCCTACGCTGATGCGTGACACCGGTGGGGGCCGGTGTTGATTCAGGGGTCGAGACACGTCGGGTACGACGTCCGGTCCGGGGTAGTGCAGAGATGTCTCGGCGGCGGCCGGGCAGCTGCGGATCACCCGGTCCGGGCGCCGTACCCGCCGTCGTCCGTTCCCCTACCCTTGGGGGTTTTGTGGCTCGTATCCGGGTTCTCGTCGTCGACGATCACCGAATCTTCGCCGAATCGCTCGCAGCCGCGCTCGCGGCCGAGCCGGACGTGGACGTGTCCGCGGCCGGCAGCGGTCCGGCCGCCCTGCGCTGCCTCGAACGCGCGGTGGCCGAGGGCCGCCGCTTCGACGTCCTGCTCGTCGACGCCGATCTGGCCGCCGCTGCCGGGTCTCCGGGCGCCTCCGGCCCCTCCGGGGGCGTGCCCGTCCAGCGGGAGCCCGGTTCCGGGGCCGCGCCGCCGGGTGCGGACGGGATCGCGCTGGTCGCGACGGTACGGGGCGCCCACCCCGGCGTGCGCACCGTCGTCCTCGCCGAGCGCGACGAACCGCGTCGGGCCGCGCACGCGCTCCAGGCGGGGGCCTCGGGCTGGGTGGCCAAGGACTGCTCGCTCTCGCGGCTGCTGGCCGTGATCCGCGGGGTCCTGCGCGAGGAGACCCATCTGCCGCCCGCGCTGCTCACCGGGGTGCTGCGCGAGCTGACGGCCGCCCGCAAGCACCGTTCGGACAGCGAGCGGCTGGTCGAGTCGCTGACCCCGCGCGAGCACGAGGTGCTGCGCTGCATGGTGGCCGGGCTGGGCCGCAAGGACGTGGCGGCGCGGCTGTTCCTGTCCCCGCACACGGTCCGCACGCACATGCAGAACGTGCTGGGCAAGCTGGGCGTGCACTCCACGCTGGCGGCGGTGGCCCTGGCCCGCCGGGCGGGCGTACGGCCGGCCGATCTGGGGCTAGCCGGGGATGTTGTCGAACGGAGCGGTCAGCTGGCGTAGCAGCCCGGCGAGGTCCGCGCGCTGGTGCCGGGAGAGCTGGGCGAGGATCGCCCGCTCCTGGGCCAGCAGCCCGGCGAGGGCCTGGTCGGCGCGGTCGCGGCCCTCGGGGGTGAGCCGCACGAGGACCCCCCGGCGGTCGCTGGGGTCCGGGAGCCGTTCGACGAGGCCCTTCTTGGCGAGCCGGTCGATGCGGTTGGTCATGGTGCCGGAGGTGACGAGCGTCTGCGTCAGGAGCTGGCCGGGGGAGAGCTGGTAGGGCGCTCCGGCGCGGCGCAGGGAAGTCAGTACGTCGAACTCCCAGGGCTCCAGGCCGTGCTCGGAGAAGGCCAGCCTGCGGGCGCGGTCGAGGTGGCGCGCGAGCCTGCTCACGCGGCTCAGCACCTCAAGCGGTTCCACGTCGAGGTCAGGGCGCTCCCGGCGCCATGCCGCTACCAGTCGGTCGACCTCGTCCTCCATGCCGATCAGTGTAAGGGGTCTGTCGACATGAAGTCTCTTCACGTCAAGCCTCTCGATCACAACTATCTTGACGTCGAGATATAATTGCCGCGAGGGTGGGGCATGGAGCGTCCCGGAACGGATTCCGCTTCCGCCCGCCCCGCCAGCAGGGAGGCTCGAACATGTATTCCGATACCGCGCGCGCCGGCACCCCCACGTCCACCGCGCCGACCGCACCCACCTGGGACCCCCAGCAATACCTCCGCCACTCCGGACACCGCACCAGGCCCTTCCTCGACCTCCTGGCCCGCATACCCGAACTCCCCACCCGCCCCCGGACTCCGTCCGGGGGGACCCCCGCCGCCCGCATCGCCGACCTCGGCTGCGGCCCCGGCAACGTCACCACCCTCCTCGCCGACCGATGGCCCGACGCCCGGATCACCGGCTTCGACCTCTCCCCGGAAATGCTCCACCGCGCCGAACAGGAACACGCGGGCCCCACCCCCGGCGGAGGCAGCCTCGACTTCCAGCACGCCGACCTCGCCTCCTGGCTGCCCGACCGGCCCTACGACCTGATCGTCTCCAACGCCGCCCTCCAATGGGTCCCCAGCCACCCCGGCTCCTTCGGCGCCTGGATCAACGGACTGCGCCCCGGCGGCACCTTCGCCTTCCAGATCCCCGGCAACTTCACCGCCCCCAGCCACGCCCTGCTCGCCGAACTCTGCGACACCCCCCGCTGGCGCGCCCGGCTCGCCGGCCACGGCGCCCGCTACGTCCACCTCCTCGAACCCGCCGAATACCTCGCCCGCCTCACCGAACTGGGCTGCGCCGTCGACGTCTGGGAGACCACCTACCACCAGCTCCTCCAAGGCCCCGACCCCGTCCTCGACTGGGTCAAGGGCACCGCCCTGCGGCCCGTCCTCACCGCCCTCGGCGACGACGAGGACGCCGTCCACGCCTTCCTCGCCGAATACCGCGACCGGCTGCGCGAGGCCTACCCCCCCGGACCGCGCGGCACCGTGTTCCCCTTCCGCCGCATCTTCGCCGTAGCCCGCAAGGAGGCCTGACCGTGCTCACCGCCGTCGACCACGTACAACTCGCCGCGCCCCCCGGATCCGAGGACCTGCTCCGCGCGTACTACATCCACGTCCTGGGCATGACCGAGATCCCCAAACCGCCCGTCCTCGCCGCACGAGGAGGCTGCTGGTTCACCGCCGGACCCGTACAGCTCCACCTCGGCGTCGAGGACGACTTCAAGCCCGCCCGCAAGGCCCATCCCGGACTGCGCGTGACCGGCATCGTCGAGTACGCGAGCAGACTGGAGCAGCGGGGGGCCAAGGTCGTCTGGGACGACAACCTGCCCGGCCACCGCCGCTTCTACTCCGAGGACCCGGTCGGCAACCGGCTCGAATTCCTCGAACCCCACGCCCTCGACCCGCACACCCTGGAACCCTGCGCCTGACAACGGCCCACCCGCACCACGCGACGGCGCCCCGCCACCGGACCACCGGTGACGGGGCGCCGTCGCGTGCCCACGCACGACCCGCTCAGTTCTTGCGGCGGCCCACCAGCTGCGGCTTCGACTCCAGACCGTCCAGCCCGTGCCACGCCAGGTTCACCAGGTGCGCCGCGACCTCCGCCTTCTTCGGCCTGCGCACGTCCAGCCACCACTGCCCCGTCAACGCCACCATCCCCACCAGCGCCTGCGCGTACAGCGGCGCCAGCTTCGGATCGAAGCCCCGGGCCTTGAACTCCAGACCCAAGATGTCCTCCACCTGCGTGGCGATGTCACTGATCAGCGACGCGAACGTGCCCGTCGACTGCGCGACCGGCGAATCACGGACCAGGATCCGGAAACCGTCCGTATAGGACTCGATGTAGTCCAGCAGCGCGAACGCCGCCTGCTCCAACAGCTCCCGCGGATGCCCGGCCGTCAGCGCGCCCGTCACCCCGTCCAACAGCTGGCGCATCTCCCGGTCCACGACGACCGCGTACAGACCCTCCTTGCCGCCGAAGTGCTCGTACACCACCGGCTTGGACACCCCGGCCTTCGCCGCGATCTCCTCCACCGACGTGCCCTCGAAGCCCTTCTCCGCGAAAAGCGCCCGGCCGATGTCCAACAGCTGCTGGCGCCGCTCGGCGCCCGTCATCCGCACCCGGCGTCCTCGCCTGGGCTTGTCACTGCTGGAAGTACCGCCGTCGATCGCCACGTCCCCCATCATGCCGCTTTCGACGCGGTTTCCCTGCGTCGGGCATCGATGCGCGACTCCGACGGCCAGCGCACGTCCGTGGCCCACCCCAGCTGCTCGAACCAGCGGATCAGCCGGGCACTGGAATCGACCTGCCCGCGCAACACACCGTGACGGGCCGACGTCGGATCCGCGTGGTGCAGGTTGTGCCACGACTCACCACACGACAACACCGCGAGCCACCACACGTTGCCCGAACGGTCACGCGACTTGAACGGACGCTTGCCCACCGCATGACAGATCGAATTGATCGACCACGTCACGTGGTGCAACAACGCCACCCGCACCAGCGAACCCCAGAAGAACGCCGTGAACGCACCCCACCACGACATCGTCACCAGACCCCCCACCAGAGGCGGGATCGCCAACGAGAACATCGTCCAGAAGATGAAGTCGCGCGAGATCCGCCGGATCGCCGGATCCTTGATCAGATCGGGCGCGTACTTCTGCTGATCCGTCTGCTCCTCGTCGAAGAGCCAGCCGATGTGCGCCCACCACAGGCCCTTCATCAACGCCGGCACCGTCTCCCCGAACCGCCACGGCGAATGCGGGTCGCCCTCGTGATCCGAATACTTGTGGTGCTTGCGGTGATCGGCCACCCACCGCACCAGCGGACCCTCCACCGCCAGCGACCCCATCACCGCGAGCGCGATCCGCAACGGCCGCTTCGCCTTGAAGGAACCGTGCGTGAAGTACCGGTGGAAACCGACCGTGATCCCGTGACACGCCACGAAATACATGAAGACCATCAGGCCGAGATCCAACCAGCTCACCCCCCAGCCCCAGGCCAGCGGCACCGCGGCCAACACCGCCACGAAGGGAACCGTGATGAACAGAAGGAGCGCGATCTGCTCGATGGACCGCTTGTTCTCGCCGCCGAGAGTCGCGGACGGCACAGACCCGTCGGAGGGCGCGGACACGTCCTCGATCAGATCGGGACTGGTGGTCATGGAGGTCCCCTGAGGGTGAGAAGCCGGCAGGGCCGAGGTTACGGACCCGTAACCTACGGCAACGTAAGTATGGCGCAGGCAGGCCACCAGGCAACAGGCGCGCGCCCGAGGCGCGCGAGAGCACACCACCCCCACCACCAGGACACCCCCCGCACGGCCCCCCCACTTGCCGTCTGGTGAGACATTCGCCCAGGCACAACCACAGGACACCTATCCTGTCCCCGGCGGACAGCGCGGTCCGCACGGGCAGCCCGAGCTGCGCATCAGGAAGCAGCAGCGCTGCGCGCGGTCGGGAGCCCACCGCCCAGTAGCGCTCGAAACACTGCAAGGAGCCGCACCTGTGAGCAGTGCTGACCAGGCCCCCGCCCACACCACGGACGCCGCGAACGCAGAGCTGCGCGCGGACATCCGCCGCCTCGGCGACCTCCTCGGGGAAACCCTCGTACGCCAGGAGGGCCAAGACCTCCTCGACCTCGTCGAACGCGTACGCGCACTCACCCGAACCGACGGCGAAGCCGCCGCCGCCCTCCTCGGCGACACCGACCTGGAGACCGCCGCCAAGCTCGTGCGCGCCTTCTCCACCTACTTCCACCTCGCCAACGTCACCGAACAGGTACACCGAGGCAAGGAACTGCGCGCCCACCGCGCCGCCGAGGGCGGCCTCCTCGCCCGCACCGCCGACATGCTCAAGGACGCCGACCCCGAGCACCTGCGCGAAACGGTCAAGAACCTCAACGTCCGACCCGTCTTCACCGCACACCCCACCGAAGCCGCCCGCCGCAGCGTCCTCGGCAAGCTCCGCCGCATCGCCGCCCTCCTCGAAGAGCCCGTCACCGGCGCCGGCGACCGCCGCCGCCACGACCTGCGCCTCGCCGAGAACATCGACCTCGTCTGGCAGACCGACGAACTCCGCGTCGTCCGCCCCGAACCCTCCGACGAGGCCCGCAACGCCATCTACTACCTCGACGAACTCCACGCCGGAGCCGTCGGCGACGTCCTCGAAGACCTCGCCGCCGAACTCCAGCGCGTCGGCGTCGAACTCCCCGCAGGCACCCGCCCCCTCACCTTCGGCACCTGGATCGGCGGCGACCGCGACGGCAACCCCAACGTCACCCCCGACGTCACCCGCGACATCCTGATCCTCCAGCACGAACACGGCATCAGCGACGCCCTCGAACTCATCGACTTCCTGCGCTCGCTCCTGTCCAACTCGATCCGCTACGCCGGAGCCACCGAGGAACTCCTCGCCTCCCTCCAGGCCGACCTCGAACGCCTCCCCGAGATCAGCCCCCGCTACAAGCGACTCAACGCCGAAGAGCCCTACCGCCTCAAGGCCACCTGCGTCCGCCAAAAGCTCCTCAACACCCGCGAACGCCTCGCCAAGGGCACCCCCCACGAGGAAGGCCGCGACTACCTCGGCACCGCCGAACTCCTCACCGACCTCACCCTCATCCAGACCAGCCTGCGCGAACACCGCGGCGGACTCCTCGCCGACGGCCGCATGGACCGCACCATCCGCACCCTGGCCGCCTTCGGCCTCCAGCTCGCCACCATGGACGTCCGCGAACACGCCGACGCCCACCACCACGCACTCGGCCAGCTCTTCGACCGCCTCGGCGAGGAATCCTGGCGCTACGCCGACATGCCCCGCGACTACCGGCAGAAGCTCCTCGCCAAGGAACTCCGCTCCCGCCGCCCCCTCGCCCCCACCCCGGCCCCCCTCGACCCCGCCGGACACAAGACCCTCGGCGTCTTCTTCGCCATCAAGGACGCCTTCGAGAAGTTCGGCCCCGAAGTCATCGAGTCCTACATCATCTCGATGTGCCAGGGCGCCGACGACGTCTTCGCCGCCGCCGTCCTCGCCCGCGAAGCCGGCCTCATCGACCTCCACGCCGGCTGGGCCAAGATCGGCATCGTGCCGCTCCTCGAAACCACCGACGAGCTCCGCGCCGCCGACGTCATCCTCGGCGACATGCTCGCCGACCCCTCCTACCGCCGCCTCGTCTCCCTCCGCGGAGACGTCCAGGAGGTCATGCTCGGCTACTCCGACTCCTCCAAGTTCGGCGGCATCACCACCAGCCAGTGGGAAATCCACCGCGCCCAGCGCCGCCTGCGCGACGTGGCCCACCGCTACGGCGTCCGCCTGCGCCTCTTCCACGGCCGCGGCGGCACCGTCGGCCGCGGCGGCGGCCCCTCCCACGACGCCATCCTCGCCCAGCCCTGGGGCACCCTCGAAGGCGAGATCAAGGTCACCGAACAGGGCGAGGTCATCTCCGACAAGTACCTCGTCCCCTCCCTGGCCCGCGAAAACCTGGAGCTGACCGTCGCGGCCACCCTCCAGGCCTCCGCCCTGCACACCGCACCCCGCCAGTCCCCCGACGCACTCACCCGCTGGGACACGGCCATGGACATCGTCTCCGAGGCCGCCCACGGCGCCTACCGCGCACTCGTCGAGGACCCCGACCTCCCCTCCTACTTCTTCGCCGCCACCCCCGTCGACCAACTCGCCGACCTCCACCTCGGCTCCCGCCCCTCCCGCCGCCCCGACTCCGGCGCCGGCCTCGACGGCCTGCGCGCCATCCCCTGGGTCTTCGGCTGGACCCAGTCCCGCCAGATCGTCCCCGGCTGGTACGGAGTCGGCTCAGGCCTCAAGGCCCTGCGCGAAGCCGGCCACGAAGACGTCCTCACCGAAATGGGCGAGCGCTGGCACTTCTTCCGCAACTTCCTCTCCAACGTCGAAATGACACTGGCCAAGACGGACCTGCGGATCGCCCGCCACTACGTCGACACCCTCGTACCCGACGAGCTCAAGCACGTCTTCGACCGCATCGAAGCCGAACACGCCCTCACCGTCGCCGAAGTCCTGCGCATCACCGGAGGCGACGAACTCCTCGCCTCCCAGCCCGTCCTCCAGCAGACCTTCGCCGTACGCGACGCCTACCTCGACCCCATCTCCTACCTCCAGGTCTCCCTCCTGGCCCGCCAGCGCGCCGCAGCCGCCCGCGGCGAAGAGCCCGACCCGCTCCTCGCCCGCGCCCTGCTGCTCACCGTCAACGGCGTCGCCGCCGGCCTGCGCAACACCGGCTGACCCGACCGACGAACCCGCGGACACACGGAAAGCCCCCGCACCGACCCACGGTGCGGGGGCTTCCCCATGAAAAGACCTACGAGTTGTACGCCGACTGGGCGCGCTCCAGACCCTCCGCGATCAGACACTCCACCGCATCCGCCGCCCGGTCCACGAACCAGTCCAGATCCTTGCGCTCCGTCGACGAGAAGTCCTTCAGCACGAAATCCGCGACCTGCATCCGACCCGGCGGCCGACCGATCCCGCAACGCACCCGGTGGTAGTCCGCACCCATCGACTTCGTCATCGACTTCAGACCGTTGTGCCCGTTGTCCCCGCCGCCCAGCTTCAGACGCAACGTCGGATAGTCGATGTCCAACTCGTCATGGACCGCGACGACCCGCTCCAACGGCACCTTGTAGAAATCGCGCAGCGCCGTCACCGGACCACCCGACAGGTTCATGAAGGACATCGGCTTCGCCAACACCACACGACGGTTCGCGGGCCCCGGAGGCCCGATACGCCCCTCCAGCACCTGCGCACGCGCCTTGTGCGCCTTGAACTTGCCGCCGATCCGCTCCGCCAGCAGGTCCGCGACCATGAAACCGATGTTGTGCCGGTTCCCCGCGTACTCGCCACCCGGGTTCCCCAGGCCCACCACCAGCCAGGGAGTCGCCGCGTCGTCCGACATCAAAAACTCCTCAATCCCTCATACGAAGACGACCGCCGTCCCGCTCCAGTGGAGCCGGACGGCGGTCGGTCAGCAACTGCTGAGAAGGTGGGGCGAGGCTCAGGCCTCGGTGCCCTCGGCCTCGGCCTCGGCGGCCGGCTCCTCGGCCTGCGGGGCGACGACCTGCAGAACGGCGGTCTCACCGTCGACGGCCAGGGTGGTGCCGGCCGGCAGCTTCAGGTCGGAGGCGTGCACCGTGGCACCGGCCTCCAGGCCCTCGATCGAGACGGTGATCTCGGTCGGCAGGTGGGTGGCCTCGGCCTCGACGGAGATGGTCGCCAGCAGGGTCTCCAGCAGGTTGCCACCGGCGGCCAGCTCGCCCTCGGTCACGACCGGAACCTCGACGGTGACCTTCTCGCCCTTCTTGACGATCAGGAAGTCGACGTGGGAGATCGTGCGCTTCAGCGGGTGACGCTGGATCGCCTTCGGGAGGACCAGCTCGGTGCCGTCGCCCGCGATGTCCAGGGAGAGCAGCGCGTTCGGGGTCTTCAGCGCCATCATCAGGCCGTGGGCCTCGACGTTGACGTGCTTCGGGGCGGTGCCGTGACCGTAGATGACACCCGGGGTCAGGGCGTCACGACGGGCCTGGCGGGCCGAGCCCTTGCCGAAGGTGTCGCGCAGGGTGGCGGAAAGCTTGATCTCGGACATGCTCACTCCTCGTGGGGTGACGGAAAGAAGGACAGAGTCACCCGGCCGAAACGGCCTGCTACGAAGAGCGCGTCGATAACGGAGTGCCCGCACACAAAAGTGCGGCCTCCCTCGCCGAGCAACTTCAGGAGTCTACCCGGCGGGAAGGCCGCACTTCAAAAGGATCATTCAGAGGGTGTCAGTGGTCCTCTTCGAAGAGGCTCGTGACCGAACCGTCCTCGAAGACCTCACGCACCGCACGCGCGATCATCGGCGCGATCGACAGCACCGTGATCTTGTCGAGCTCCAGGTCGGACGGGTCCGGCAGGGTGTTCGTGAACACGAACTCGCTGACCTTCGAGTTCTTCAGACGGTCGGCGGCCGGACCCGACAGGATGCCGTGCGTCGCCGTCACGATCACGTCCTCCGCACCGTGCGCGAACAGCGCGTCGGCAGCGGCGCAGATCGTGCCACCCGTGTCGATCATGTCGTCGACCAGGACGCAGACGCGACCCTTGACCTCACCGACGACCTCGTGGACGGTCACCTGGTTGGCGACGTCCTTGTCACGACGCTTGTGCACGATGGCGAGGGGCGCGTCCAGACGGTCGCACCAACGGTCGGCCACACGCACACGACCGGCGTCCGGAGAGACGATCGTCAGCTTCGAACGGTCCACCTTCGCGCCCACGTAGTCCGCGAGGACGTTCAGGGCCGAAAGGTGGTCCACCGGGCCGTCGAAGAAGCCCTGGATCTGGTCCGTGTGCAGGTCGACCGTCAGGATGCGGTCGGCACCCGCGGTCTTCAGCAGATCGGCGACCAGACGGGCCGAGATCGGCTCACGACCCTTGTGCTTCTTGTCCTGACGGGCATAACCGTAGGACGGCACGATCACCGTGATGGAGCGGGCCGACGCGCGCTTCAGCGCGTCGATCATGATCAGCTGCTCCATGATCCACTTGTTGATCGGAGCCGTGTGGCTCTGGATCAGGAAGCAGTCCGCGCCGCGCGCCGACTCCTGGAAGCGGACGTAGATCTCGCCGTTCGCGAAGTCGAAAGCCTTGGTCGGCACGAGACCGACACCGAGCTGGTGCGCGACCTCCTCGGCCAGCTCGGGGTGGGCGCGGCCGGAGAAGAGCATCAGCTTCTTCTCGCCGGTCGTCTTGATCCCGGTCACAGCACTGTCTCCTCAGACGTGTTGAAAGCTGCTCGCCCCCATGTGCGTCCGTCCCGCACACGGTGAGCCAGCCGAATTGGGTGCACCTATCACGGTACGCCGTCCTGAACGTACCCGTTTCCGGTCAGTTCACCTCAACGGGCGTCGGAGTCCACCTGGACCGCCGACTGAGCCGCCGTCGCCGAGGCGCTTCCCGGGCGCTTCCGAGCCACCCAGCCCTCGATATTCCGTTGCTGGCCCCGGGCCACGGCCAGTGCACCGGCCGGCACGTCCTTCGTGATCACCGACCCGGCAGCGGTGTACGCACCGTCCCCGATGGTGACGGGTGCCACAAACATGTTGTCCGACCCCGTCTTACAGTGCGAGCCGACGGTGGTGTGGTGCTTGTGCTCACCGTCGTAGTTCACGAAGACGCTCGCCGCGCCGATGTTGGTGTACTCGCCGATCGTGGCGTCCCCGACGTACGAAAGGTGCGGCACCTTCGTGCCCTCGCCGATCGTCGCGTTCTTCATCTCCACGTACGTGCCCGCCTTGGCCTTCACGCCCAGGTTCGTGCCCGGACGCAGGTACGCGAAGGGGCCCACGGTCGCCTGCGCGCCGATCACCGCACTGTCGGACACCGTGTTGTCCACACGGGCGCCGGCGCCCACCTGCGTGTCCGTGAGGCGGCTGTTCGGGCCGACCTCGGCGCCCTCGGCGATGTGGGTGGTGCCGAGCAGCTGCGTGCCCGGGTGCACGATCGCGTCCTGGCCGAAAGTCACCGTCACGTCGATGAACGTGCTCGCCGGGTCGACGACCGTCACGCCCGCGAGCATCGCCTGCTCCAGCAGCCGCGCGTTGAGGAGCGCCCGGGCCTCGGCGAGCTGCACCCGGTTGTTGATCCCGAGGATCTGCCGGTGGTCGGCGCCCACGGCCGCGCCGACGCGGTGGCCGGCCTCGCGCAGGATGCCGAGCACGTCGGTGAGGTACTCCTCGCCCTGGCTGTTGTCCGTGCGGACCTTGCCGAGCGCGTCGGCGAGCAGGGCCCCGTCGAAGGCGAAGACCCCGGAGTTGATCTCCCGGATCGCGCGCTGGGCGTCGGTGGCGTCCTTGTGCTCGACGATCGCCTTCACGGCGCCGCTCTCCGAGTCCCGGACGATGCGGCCGTAGCCGGTGGAGTCCGGCACCTCGGCGGTGAGCACGGTGACGGCGTTGCCGTCGGCGGTGTGGGTGGCCGCGAGCTGGCGCAGGGTCTCGCCGGTCAGGAGCGGGGTGTCGCCGCAGACGACGATCACGGTGCCGTTCGGCGCGCCGCCGAGCTCTTCGAGGGCCATGCGGACGGCGTGCCCGGTGCCGTTCTGCTCGTACTGGACGGCGGTGCGGACATCGGCGTCGATGCCGGCGAGGTGCGCGATGACCTGCTCCCGGGCGTGCCCGACGACCACGACGAGGTGCTCGGGGTCCAGCTCGCGGGAGGCGGCGACGACGTGACCGACGAGCGAGCGCCCGCTGATCTCGTGCAGAACCTTGGGAGTCGCGGACTTCATGCGGGTGCCTTCACCCGCTGCGAGTACGACGACGGCTGCCGGGCGGTTGGCGCTCACGGGTGTGCCCTTCGGCTTTCGGGAGTGGACCCGTGAAGGATACCGGGGGGTTATGGGCCGGAAACGAGGGCGGGTCCTGACCGTGGAGGTCAGGACCCGAACGTCAGCAACTGGGTTGCTCGAGCTCCCGGAGAAGGATTCGAACCCTCATTCAATGGACCAAAACCATTTGTCCTGCCTTTAGACGATCCGGGATGGTTCGCCCGCTATGTCCGATTTCGTTGATCGGATTCGGCTACAGCCCCTACTATGCCGTACCACCAGCCTTCGACGCGACGATACAGATCCGCGCTTTTGAGTACTCGTACGGCGAGGCATCCGTGGTAGCTCTCGCCCGTGTTCTTCCGCTGAGTTGTCGGGTTGTGGCGCTTGACTGCGGTCTTGGTGAACTGTGACGGCTCGGCGTCGGCCAGGTTCGCCCAGAACCGCTCCGCCCCTGCGATGTCGGCACTTTCGTGGATCATCACGAAGTAGCGCAGTTGCTCCGCCTTGACGCCGAGCAGGCGCAGCCAGGCGAGGTAGACGCAAATCATGTTCGGGTCGCTGTTCACGAAGATCACGCGCTCGCGGCGGGCGTACGCCTTGTCCTTGCTGCCCTCCGACCAGTAGAGGCCGACGCCCAGGAGGAACAGTTCGCGGTCCGAGAGTGCACCGATCTCGGCTGCCGCCTCCCGTTTGATCTGGCGGCGCTCCTCGTCGCGGGCCTGGAGGGTCCGCTCCCAGCCGCGTTTCGCGATGGCCGACGCCTCCTCCGTGCTCCTCTGCCGTTCCGGCTTGGGGAGGTCCCGGACCCAGAGGGAGATCGAGCTCTTCGAGCAGCCGAGCTCCAGTTGGATCTGGTCGTACGTGAGGCCCTGGAGGCGGAGTTCCCGGGCCTTCGCGCGGAGGTCGTCCTTGGCGTTGGGGCGCTTGGTCCACTCGGGGGCCGGCTCGCCGTCCAGGAGGCGGTTCAGGATGTCGTTGTTGTGGACGTGGAGGCGGTCGCGGATCTGGCGGCGGCTGAGGCCCTCGCGGCGCAGGGTCACCGCCTGCTCCCGGAGGGATTCGAAGGTGGTGGTGCCGTGGCGGAGTCCGCCGGTGCCGTCGCCGGGGCGACGTCGGATTTCGGTCATGTCCCCAATGTCGTCCGGAATGCGGGATTCTGGTCTCGAATTCCGGGCTAATCATTCGTATGTGCGATTACTGCGAGTTCGTCGGAATTCCGGTCGACCGTGTGCCGGCCCCCCTGCGTACGCTGGTCGGCATGACCAATACGGGGGATGTGGAAGGCCGCGCCGGGCCGCCTGTGTGGTGGTGGGAGCGGCGGCGGGACGTCGTGGTGGACGTGGCGCTCGGTGTGGCGTCGGCCGTGGAGTGCGGGTTCGAGGGCGTGGACTTCGCCCGGGAGGCGGGGGTGCCGACCGGGGCCGGGGTGCTGTTCGGGGTGGCGGTGGGGGCCGTGCTCCTGGTGCGGCGCCGGTGGCCGGTGGCCGTGGTGCTGGTGGGCATCGGTGTGACACCGGCCGTGATGGGGTTCCTGCTCGGCGTGGTGGGCCTGTACACGGTGGCCTCCTCCGAGGTGCCCCGCCGGATCACCGCCACGCTGACCTCGATGGCGCTCGCCGCGACCTTCGCCGTGATGTACCTGCGGACCAGCGGGGACACGGAGGCCGGCCGGACGTTCGTGCTGATGCTGTCCGTGTTCGTGGCGGTGGCGCTGACCGTGCCGCCGGTGCTGCTCGGGTTGTACATGGGGGCCCGGCGGCGGCTGATGGAGAGCCTCCGGGAGCGGGCGGACTCGCTGGAGCGGGAGCTGTCGCTGCTGGCGGACCGGGCGGAGGAGCGGGCCGAGTGGGCCCGTACGGAGGAGCGGACCCGGATCGCGCGGGAGATGCACGACGTGGTCGCGCACCGGGTGTCGTTGATGGTGGTGCACGCGGCGGCGCTGGAGGCGGTGGCCGCGAAGGATCCGGTGCGGGCGGCGAAGAACGCGGCGCTGGTGGGTGACATGGGGCGGCAGGCGCTGACGGAGCTGCGGGAGATGCTCGGGGTGTTGCGGCGGGAGGAGCCGGTGAGGGCGACCCCGGTGGCCGCTGCCGTCTCCGTGGCGCTGGTGGGGGGCCCGGGTGTCGAGGACGGGCCTTCGCTCTGCGAGCTGGAGGCGCTGGTCGGGCAGTCGCGGGTGGCGGGGATGGCCGTGGAGATGGTCGTGCACGGCGAGGCGGTGTCCGCGTACGCGGCGGAGGTGGAGCAGACCGCCTACCGGGTGGTGCAGGAGGCGCTGACCAACTGCCACAAGCACGCTCCGGGCGCGCGGGTCGTCGTACGGCTCGCGCACCGGGAGGGGGAGGTGGCGATGCAGGTGGAGAACGGGCCGTGTGATGCCCAGGCCCCGGAGCCGGGGCTTCCCAGTGGGGGGAACGGGCTGGTGGGGATGCGGGAGCGGGTGTTGGGGCTGGGTGGGGTGTTCGTGTCGGGGCCGACGGACGGGGGCGGGTTCAAGGTGTCGGCGGTGCTTCCCGTGGCCGCCGGCGGGTAGCTCGGGTGTGTGGGTGCGGCGCTGTTGCCGGGGGGCGCTGCCCCCCCCGGACCCCCGCGCCTCAAACGCCGGCGAGGCTGGATTTGCCTCGGGCGGAGCCGGATGTGTCAGCCCGTGGTGAGGCGGGTGGGTTGGAGGCCCGTCAGGAGGAGGGTGAGGGCTTCGTCGAGGTTGGTGCCGAGGTACCAGTCGCCGGTGTGGTCGATGCCGTAGACGCGGCCCTCGCGGTCGATGGCCAGGTGGGAGCCGGCGTCGGCCTCGGCGCCCAGGGGGCAGAGTTCCGTGGACAGGGCGCGGCCCAGGTCGGCGAAGGTGCGGGCCAGGTGGAGGCCCGTGAGGGGGTCGACGTGGATCGTGGTGGGGGCTATCTGGCGGCCCGGTCCGCGGGTGGTGACGGTGAGGCCGCCGAATTCGGCCCAGGCCTCGACGGCGGCGGGGAAGACGGTGTGTCGGTGGCCGGCGGGGGTGGTGTGGTCCTTGAGGGCGTCGGCCCAGTACTCGGCCTGCTTGATGTCCCAGCGGCCGGGTTCCCAGCCGGCGGTGCGCAGGGCGGTGTCCACGGAGACGGGGAACCGGGTGGCCGAGGAGCGGTCGTAGGAGGCTGAGGTGGTGGTCATGGCTACTCGGCGGGGGTGAGGTCGACGTGGCGTACGCCGAAGTGGGCGAGGAGGGCCTCGCAGGAGCGGCAGGGGGGTGCGTAGCTGCCGTGGAGGGGGTCGCCGTCCTCGCGGATGCGGCGGGCGGTGATCTTCGAGTTCTTCAGGGCGCGGCGGGCCTCGCTGGGGGAGAGGGGTTTGCGGGAGGCTCGCTTGGAGCGGGCGCCCTCGATGGTGGTGAGGTGGCGGGAGAGCAGGATCGCCTCGGGGCAGCGGCCGGTGAATCGTTCGCGCTGGCCGCTCGTGAGGGTGTCGAGGAAGTCCTGTACGAGGGGGTGGAGTGCGGGTGGTTGGTCGCCCTTGCCGGCGGTGCTGGTGAGGGTTTCGCCGCGGACGGAGAGTGCGGCGGCGATGGTGGGCAGGATGCCGTCGCGGCGGAAGCGCAGGACGGGTACGGCGGGGCGGCCGTTGGTGCTGCTCCAGCGCAGGCGGGGGTCGCCGGCGGGGCCGCTCGCTTCGGGGGCCTGGGTGGCGGCCGGAGCGGTGGCTCTGGTGGTGGCCGGGCCCGTGGAGGGTCCGGTTCCGGGGCCGGTGGAGTCGGCCCGGTCTGTACGTGTTGCCGTGTTGTGCATGTTCGCGCTTTCCCTCCCGTGGCCGCGGTTGTCGCCGCTGTGCGCACGCCCCCGTGCTGCGGGGACAGCCTGCCAAATGTCATCCGTCATACGGAAGCGGGGTCGAATATTCGTATCAATTCGGATGTTCCAGGCCCGTGGGTGGGTGGGCCGGTCGTGGGCGGGTGACGCTCTTGCCCCAGCGCATAGGCTGTGGTGAACCAGCCAGATCCAGCAGGGGGCTACCGCCATGACGACAGGTCGGCTCGGGCAGCATGCCGCGCCACCCAACGCCGCGTACTCGGGGCAGGTCGTGCATTTCCCGGACCCGGTCCGGGCTGCTCGGCATCCCCATGGAGTGCGGATGGGCGGCGCGGGGCATCCGGATTTCTCCGCGTACGCGCGGGCGGCGGTGGAGATCGCCGAGCCGCCGGAGGGGTTCGGCGTGGACGAGCTGCGTCTGACGGACTACGTGTCCGCGAACGCCGCGATGAAGGCGACGGGTCACGAGCTGTGGGACACGGTCGGTCCGGTCGCGACGCCGCACGGTTGGACGTGGCACCACGTCGCGGGTTCGCGGCGGATGGAGCTGGTTCCGGTCGAGGTGAAGGCGTTGCTGCGGCATCACGCGGGCCTGGCGACGGCTCCGGTGGACCATGAGAAGCGTGGGACGCGGCCGTTGCAGGAGGTGCGTCCGGTGCACATGGGGCTGCCGAAGTCGGTGGTCTCGGTGTCGGAGTCGCAGGTGCAGGGTGTCGAGGAGGACCTCGGCTACCGGTTGCCGGAGGCGTACCGGTCGTTCCTGAAGGCGGCGGGCGGTTGTGCGCCGGTGGGTGCGGGCCTGGACGCGGACCTCGGGCTGTTGGTGGACCAGCCGTTCTTCACGGTGCGTGAGGAGGCGGCGGTCAACGATCTCGTCTACGTGAACAAGTGTCTGCGCGACCACCTGACGAAGGACTACCTGTGCGTGGCCTTCGCGCAGGGCGGGTTGCTGGCGTTGAAGGTCAAGGGCGAGTCGATCGGGTCGGTGTGGTTCTCGCCGTACGACGACGCGCGCGACCGGGACGGGTGGTCCGTCCAGGAGCGTGTGGAGCGGCTGTTGCTGCCGTGCGGCGCTGATTTCGATGCCTTCCTGGAGCGCTTGGCCGGCAATCCGCCGGAGCTGGAAACGGTGGCCGGTCTGATGGTGGACGGCGGATTCGCACGCTCGGTTCCCGTGGCGGGTCCGGCGCGGGTGGAGGGTTGAGCGCGCGATGGTGACGTTTGCGCAGGCGCAGGAGCGCGCCGAGGAGTGGATCAACGGGGACGTGCCCGGGTACCAGCATCGTGAGGTGCGGGTACGGGAGTTCGGGCTCGGGTTCGTGGTGTGGGCGGAGGATCGGGCGGCCGGTCCGGTGTCCGGTGGTGGGCGGCAGCGGCTGGTCATCGCGCGGGACAGCGGTGAGGTGACGTTGTGGCCGGGGTTGCCGGTGGGTGAGGTGATCCGCCGGTACGAGGAGGAGTACGGGGCGGCTGCGGCCGCGTCGGCTTCGGAGGCTTCGGTTCCGCCGCCGCGGATCGATTCGGAGCAGACTTCGTTCATCCTGAGTCCGCCGGAGTGGTTGCAGGAGGCTGCGGACCGGGCGGGGATTCCGCCGGCCGTGACGCCTCCGGCCGTGACGCCTCCGGCCGTGACGCCTCCGGCCGTGACGCCTGCGGTCGTGACGCCTGCGGCTGGGGCCGGTGGTTCGGGTTCGGGTGCGTCCGGGTCCGACGGTGCGGGTACGCCGGTGGGCGTGGCCGTGGCTGCCGCGGGTTCCGACGGGCCCGTGGATGCCGTGCCGGTTCGGGCCGCGGAGCCCGTGGACGCGGTGCCGTTGCGGCGTGGGGGTGAGATCCCGTACGAGCCGACGGCCAACGACGGGGTGCCGGCCGGGTCCACCCCGTGGGCCGGGACCGATGTGAATTCCGGTGGTGACGACGCATCCGTGCCGCTGCCCGCGACCGTGTTCGCGCCGCCGCTGTCCGGGTCGGACCTGGACGACGCCCCGTCCTCCGGGGTCGCTCCGGAGGCGAAGACCACGCTGATCCCCGGTGGCAGCAGCCTGCCGAAGACGCGGATCGTGCCGGCGCTCGGGGCGGACGCGGCGGACATCGCCGACGCGCCCACGAGCCGGGCGAGGATCGACCGGCCGGGCGACTCGGCCGGGGGCGCCGGTGGCGCTGCCGTGCCGCCCCCGCCGGTGGCTCCGGGTGCGTCCGGGGGGTCGGGCGCGCCGTTGTCGGCGGGAGTGCAGGAAGGACAGGGAGTGCAGGGAGTACAGGGAGTGCCGGGTACGCCGGGGGCGCAGGGTGCGCCGGTGCCGCCGCCTCCGCACGGAGTGCCCGGGGCGCCGCAGCCGCCCGGTCCGCCGGGGGTTCCCGGTGGCGGTTCGCTGGGTGGTGGGTTCGACCATGCCGCGACGATGTTGGCGGGTCCGGCGGTCACCGGTCAGCCGCCGGCGCCTCCGGGTCCGCCCGGGGCTCCGCGTGGTGGTGCCCCGCAGCCGCCCGGTCCGCCGGGGGTTCCCGGTGGCGGTTCGCTGGGTGGTGGGCTGGACCATGCCGCGACGATGTTGGCGGGTCCGGCGGTCACCGGTCAGCCGCCGGCGCCTCCGGGTCCGCCCGGGGCTCCGCGTGGTGGTGCCCCGCAG
>NZ_JBIAUK010000016.1:51777-165027 GCF_042892775.1 Streptomyces sp. NPDC001717
CCGGTGGCGGTTCGCTGGGTGGTGGGCTGGACCATGCCGCGACGATGTTGGCGGGTCCGGCGGTCACCGGTCAGCCGCCGGCGCCTCCGGGTCCGCCTCCGGGCGGACCCGTGGCGGGGCATCAGGCTCCCCAGGCCCCTCCGGCGCACCAGATGCCGCCGCAGGCTCCCTCCGGCGCGCCCACGGTCGGGCCCGGCTACCAGGCGGTGCTCCGGTACCGCGCGCCCGACGGTTCCGAGCAGCAGCTCATCCGTCGCTCGGCGCCCGGTACCCCGCACCCGGAGTGGCAGATCCTGCACGAGCTGCGCGCCATGAACGTGCCGCCGCAGCAGGTGCTGGAGCTGCACACGGAGTTGGAGTCCTGTGAGCTGCCCGGTGGTTACTGCGCCCGGATGATCCGGGAGACGTGGCCGCAGGTGCGGATCACCAGCGTGGCTCCGTACGGCAAGGACCATGCGGGTCGTCAGCAGGGCATGCGGCATCTGCTCACCCATCAGGGCGAACTCCACCAGGTGGCGGACGGTCCGGCGCGCCCGGCGCCGGTGCGGGCGCCGCTGCCGCAGGTTCCGTTGCAGCCGGCGATCCCGCTGGACGCGATCGCGGCGGAGTTGGCGGGGGCGTTCGGTCCGCAGGGCGTGTTCCGCTTCGACCAGCGGGCGGTGTCCCGTCAGGGTGTGCCGGAGATCGTGGCGCAGACGCTGGTGTGGTCGGGTCTGCCGGTCGATTTCGGGCCGTTCTTCTGGGCGCAGGCGGTGCCGGGTCAGCCGGTGCCGACGCTGGCCGAGCTGGCGGCGCAGCGTCAGGTGCAGCCGGCTTCGGACGCGGGTTCGTACCTGGTGGTCGGCAGTGACTTCGGCAAGGCGCTGTGCGTGCAGTACGGGACCGCGCACATCGTGGCGGTGCCGGTGGAGGGCGGTCCGGGCGGTGCGCCGGTGCCGCCGCAGTTCGTGAATTCGAGCCTGCCGCAGTTCGTGCGGTCGCTGGCGATGCTGGGTCACATGTGGCGGCTGCGGCAGCATCTGACGCCGGAGCAGGCGGGTCGTTGGACGGTCGATTTCCAGGCGAACCTGGCGGGGCTCGACAGTGCGGCGCTGGCTTCGCCGGAGAGCTGGTGGTCGGTGTTGCTGGAGCAGATGTGGGACGGGCTGTTGTAGCGGAGGCCCGTTCGCGGTGGACGCATGGCCGGGTCGAGACCCCTCGAAAGGGGTTTCGGCCCGGCCATTCGGGCTTCCGGGAGCAAATGGCGCATCCTTGACGGGAATCCCCGCGAGAGAGGCGCTTCCAGGATGAGTGCACCCATTGCGATCGTGCGCGGCCGTGGCTACCGGGTGGAGGACGTGGACCGGTACCTCGTCCGGCTGTCGGGCAGCCGGGACGAGGCCTGGGAGCGGGTGGCGCGGTTGACCGTCCTGGCCAAGCAGATGGAGGCGGAGGCGGAGCGGCTGCGGGAGGCGGTGGCGGCGCTGGCGCCGCAGCCGCAGACGTACGACGAGCTGAGCGAGCGCGCCCGCCGGATCCTGCTGCTGGCGCAGGAGGAGGCGCAGACGCTGCGGGCGGACGCGCGGGCGGACGCGTCGGCGACGCGGGGTGCGGCCGAGGCGCACGCGGACCGGGTGGCGGAGCTGGCGCGGCAGGACGCGGTGGCGGTGCGGGAGCAGACGGAGGTACGGGCCCGTCAGGGGTTGCTGCGGGCCCAGCGGGAGGCGGACGACGCGCGGGGTGCGGCGCGGGAGGACGCGGCGGGGTGGCGGTCGGAGGCGGCGGCGGGGCTGGACGCGGTGCGGCGGCGGTCGGAGGCGCTGCTGGCGGACCGGGAGCAGGAGCAGGTGGAGCGGTGGGAGGCGGCGGAGCGGGAGCTGGCGGCGCGGGAGGTCGAGTTGGAGGTGCGGCACGCTGAGGCGGAGCGTCGGGCGGAGTCCGTTCTGGCGGGGGCCCGGCGGGGGTTCGCGGAGGCGCAGGAGGCGGCGCGGCACGGCCAGGAGGACGCGGAGGCGTTGGCCGCGGAGGTGTTGGCGGGGGCGCGGGTGGAGGAGGAGCGGGTGGGGCGCGAGACGGAACGGGTCCTGCGGGAGCATGCGGAGGCGGAGGAGGAGATGCGGGCGCACATGGACCACGTCCGGGCGAGCCTGGCGGCGCTGACGGGGCGGGCCCCGGCGGGGCCCCCTGCGGGGGGCTGAGCCTGGACGCGCGGCCGCGGGCCGTGCGCGCGGGGCTCTGCCCCGGACCCCGCTCCTCAAGCGCCGGAGGGGCTGGGTGGTGTTGCCTGGGCGGGGGCGGTCGGGTGGGGCGGTGCCCCGCCGGAGTGTCTCCTCGTCGTCGCGCACTGAGCCGTGGCTTCGACGGGCGAGCCCGGTTGCGCGCTCCTCCTGCGGGGACACTCCGGCGTGTCCCCACCCCGGCCGCTCGGTCCTGGGTAGCGGGCGGGGGTTCGGCCACGTCCTCCCGGAGGGACGCCGCGGACCGGGCTCAACGGTCGGAGCCCCGCCGATGGGCACCACACCCAGCACCTCCGGCGTTCGGGGAGCGGGGTCCGGGGCGGAGCCCCGGCAGCGGCGGCCGCGCCGACGGGGGCGGGTTTACGGGAGGGCGGCCAGGAAGGTCGCGATCAGCGGCGCGATCACGTTCAGGTGGGTTTCGAGGGCGAAGTGGCCCGCGCCGTCGAAGACGTGGACGGCGGCGTTCGGCGCGTCCCGGAGGTAGGCCTTCGCGCCCGCCGGGGTGAAGAAGGGGTCGCCGGCGCCCCACACGACCAGGACCGGTACTCCGGAGCTCCGCAGCCAGGCCTGCCATTCCGGGTAGCGCCGCAGGTTCGACGCGTAGTCGAAGGCCAGGTCGGCCTGTGCGTCGGCGCGTCCCGGCAGGCCGAGGTAGTGCGCGTCGAGGGTCCAGCTGTCGGGGGAGATCAGGGTGGTGTCGGCGACGCCGGCCTCGTACTGGAAGCGGGTGCCGTCGAGGGTGAACAGGCCGCGGACCTGTTCCTCGTTGCCGGGGACGTCCCGGCGCAGGGCCGTGAACTCGCGGGCCATGTCGGACATGCCCTCCTCGTACGCGTTGCCGTTCTGCACGATCAGGCCGGTGACGCGGTCCGGGCGGCGGGTGGCGAGGCGCAGGCCGATGGGGGCGCCGAAGTCGAAGACGTAGAGGGCGTAGCGGTCCAGGCCGAGGACGTCGGTGAACCCTTCGAGGGTGTCGGCGAGCCGGTCGAAGGTGTAGGTGAAGTCGTCCGGGGTCTCGGTGCGGCCGAAGCCGGGGTGGTCGGGGGCGATCAGGCGCCAGGGGGTGTCGCCGAGGGCGTCCATCAGGCGGGCGAACTGGTGGGAGGAGGTGGGGAAGCCGTGCAGGAGCAGCAGGACGGGGCCGTCGGAGGGGCCGCTCTCGCGGTAGGCGACCCGGACTCCGTCGACGTCGACCGTGTGGTGTCGGACTTCGACCGCGACTGCGCTCATCACATGCCTCCTGTGGTGTCGGTTCCATTAGTCTTGTCGATGATCCTTAATGGGTCAAGGGGGGTTGATAGCATTAGTGGCGTGACTGCTGACTTTCCGCTCATCGGTGAGCCCCTCGCCCTGGACCTCCTCAACACCCGTACCGCCGTCGGCGATCTGATCGCGGATCCGGCGGGTCTCGCGGCGTGGCTGGCCGAGCAGGAGGGGCGGGTGGCCCCGGTCGCCGAGGTGGGCGCGGCCGAGGTGGCGGCCGTGTGCGGGGTGCGGGAGGCCGCGCGTGCGGTGGTCGGGGCGGTGCGGAGCGGGGAGCGGCCGCCGGCGGATGCGCTGGGCGTGCTGAACGGGGCCCTGGCCGCGGCACCGGCCCACCGCGAGCTGGCCTGGGAGGCCGAGGGCGGGGTGGCGGCGGTCTCGCGCAGGACGGCCTCCCCGGCCCGGCTGCTCGCGGCGGAGTTGGCCGATGCGGTCGCGGACCTGCTGACGGATCCCCGGGTGGGGTCGGTGCGCGCGTGCGAGGGGGAGGGGTGCGTGCTGCTGTTCCTGCCGGCGCACCCGCGCCGCCGCTGGTGCGTGGCGTCGGTGTGCGGCAACCGGGCCCGGGTGGCCCGGTATTACGCCCGCCACAAGGGGGGCACCCCCTAGGGCCTGTCGTCAAATCCTGTCGTCGCCCGGAGGGCGGCCCCGCGGCGTCTGGTGCGTGCTCTCGGTGCGCCGGGCGGAAGCCCGCGTACTGGACGTACTTGGGCTTTCGCCCGGTGCGGCGAGAGCGCGTGCCAGGCGTCGCGGGGCAGACGGGAGTTTGACGACAGGCCCTAGGACTCCAGGCGGTACGGGTCGCTGCGCAGGCCGCGGTTGGTGGTGACCACCAGGGTGAGCGGGGGTTTGGTTCCCTCGGGGAGGGTGGCCGTCAGGTGGCCCGTCGCGGGGTCGCAGGTGGCCGGGGTGGCGGTGTCGTTCACGGTGACCGTGGGGTCGGGTGTGAACCCGCCGCCCTCGATGGTGAGGGTCGGGCCGGTGAGGGTGGCGTCGGTGATGACCGGGTTCCCGCGGACGGCCATCTTGTTGATCAGGTACGCGCCGGCCGGGGCGCCCGTCAGGGCCCAGATCTCCGAGGGGAGCCGGGGGAGTCCGCCGTCGACGTCCGCGAGGAAGAACAGGACCACGTACGCCATCGTGACCGCGCCGAGGGCGACGTACTGGAGGTCGACGAGGTCCACGCGGCCGCTGTCGTTCGCGACGAGCTCGCGCAGCGGCCTGCGGCCGGAAGCGGTCGGCTTCGGGGCGGGTTTGGCCATGGTGCCGTTCTCCAGCCGCATGCCGACGACCGTCTTCGCGCCGATCAGGGCCGCGTACGGGCCGCCGAGCAGCGGCAGGTAGACGCTGGTCAGCGTGGAGAGCGGGCCGTCGGCGCCCTGGAAGTACGAGACTCCGCCGCCGGCGGTGAGGCCGTGGACGAGGATCGCGAGCAGCAGCCAGACGAGGATGATCGTCCAGGCCAGGGCCAGGACCGTCGAGGTGGAGAGGCGGCCGTCGCGGCCGGTGACGAAACCGGGGTGGCGGCGCAGGCGCAGGCCGACGGGCACGGTCAGTGCGGCGAGCAACGCCAGTGCGAAGAGTGCGGATGCCATGTCGTCCCCCCGGATGCGGTCCTGGCCACAGGGTGTCCGAATGGCCGGGGTCATGACAAGTGAGCCCGCGCCTACCGCTCCCGCCGGCGCCGCTACCGCTCCTGGTCGGGCAGGACCGGGAACCGGCGCGGGGCCACCAGCAGCAGGATCAGCAGGGCCGCGACGGCCGCGGCCGTGGCGCCGAGGAAGATGTGCTCCACCGCCGCGGCCACGGCCTGGCGCAGGTACGCGGCGGCGGCCCCCGGGAGGAGTCCGGGCCGCTCCAGAGCCTTCGCCACGTCGTCGAGGTGGTCGGGCAGTCCCGGCACGGGGGCGTCCGCGAGCCGCGCGGCGAGGGTGGCGTTGGCGACGGCCGCCAGCAGGGCCGCCCCGACGCTCTGTCCGACCTGACGGCAGAACAGTACGGAGGCGGTCGTGGTGCCGCGCTCGGCCCAGCCGACGGTGGACTGGACGCCGACGATCAGCGGGAGCTGGAAGAGCCCGAGGGCCCCGCCGAGCAGCAGCATGATCAGTGCGGGCTGCCAGGGCCGGGCCGGGTAGGGCATCAGGGTGAAGGAGAAGAGGATGGCGGCGGCCAGGGCGATGCCGAGGGCGGCGGTGTTGCGGAAGCCGATGCGCCGGTAGACGTGCTGGCTGAGGGCGGCGCTGATGGGCCAGCTCAGGGTCATCACGGACATGACCAGGCCCGCGCCGACGGGCCCGAGGCCGAGCACGGACTGGGCGTACGTCGGCATGAACACCATCGGGGCGACCATCAGCAGGCCGAGCGCGCCCATGGCCAGGTTGACGGCGGCGATGGTGCGCCGGCGCCAGACCCAGCCCGGCAGGATCGGTTCCTCGGCCCGGCGTTCCACCCGGACGACCACGGCGGCCAGGAGGGCGCCGGCGGCGAAGAGGCCGAGCGAGGGCGCGGACAGCCAGGGCCAGGCGACCCCGCCCTGGACGAGCGCGAAGAGCAGCACCCCGCCGCAGGCGAAGACGCCGAGGGCGCCGGCCCAGTCGACCGGGCCGCGGCGGCCGGGGGAGCGTACGGGTTCGACGAGGTGGCGGGAGATCATCCACAGCGCGAGGGCGGCCAGCGGCAGGTTGACCAGGAAGATCCAGCGCCAGTGCGCGTACGAGGCCAGCAGGCCGCCGATGGCGGGGCCGGCCACGGCCGAGGTGGCCCACACGGTGGACATGCGGGCCTGGATCCTGGGCCGTTCGGCGAGCGGGTAGAGGTCGGCGGCCAGGGTCTGGATGGTGCCCTGGAGGGCGCCGCCGCCCAGGCCCTGGACGATCCGGAAGGCGATGAGGGCGGCCATGTTCCAGGCGGCGGCGGAGAGCAGGGAGCCGACGAGGAAGAGGCCTATGCCGAAGAGGAGCACGGGCTTGCGGCCGAGGGTGTCGGAGAGCTTCCCGTAGACGGGGAGCGTGACGGTGACGGCGAGCAGGTACCCGGAGAAGAGCCAGGAGAAGACGGAGAAGCCGCCGAGGTCGCCGACGATCTGCGGGACCGCGGTGGCCACGACGGTGCCTTCGAGGGCGACCAGGGCCATCCCGAGCATGAGCGAGGCGACGACGGCCCGGGGCGGTCGCCCGGCGGGCGCCGTCCCCGTGGTCTCGGCCGTGCCGGCCGTGCCTTCCCTTGCGCCCACAAGATCCCTTCCCCGTACACGTATATGCGGGGAACACCATCTCACCGCCGTGGTGTCCGGGGGTATCCCCCAGGAGGCATCGTCCGAAGGGTGGACGACCCCTAAGGGGACCTCCGTATTACGGGCCAGGGGCCGCTCGTCCCGGCGGAGGAGGAATCGGACCCCGACGGCTCCTTAACTGGAACATACGGGCCGGGGCCGGGGGTGGGGTTAACCCCCGGGCGGATACGGCGATGGGCACCAGCGCGCCCGGCACCCCTCCCGCCGGAGACTTCAGGACGACGCCGGCGCAGCCCGCAGGCCGCAGGACCACACACGCCGCGCACCACACGCAGACCGCAGACCGCAGAAGGAGAAAGACCGTGACAACGGCTATGACCGAAACCAGGCACGGGGGTACTGGAGGGCATGAAGCCGTCGCGGCCCGGGCGCGGAAGGTCGTCAAGGCCTACGGCTCCGGGGAGACGCGGGTGGTCGCCCTCGACGACGTGGACGTGGACATCATGCGCGGTCAGTTCACCGCGATCATGGGCCCGTCCGGCTCCGGCAAGTCCACGCTGATGCACTGCCTCGCCGGTCTCGACACGGTGACCAGCGGTCGGATCTTCCTGGACGACACCGAGGTCACCGGGCTGAAGGACAAGAAGCTCACGCAGCTGCGCCGTGACCGGATCGGCTTCATCTTCCAGGCCTTCAACCTGCTGCCCACGCTCAACGCCCTGGAGAACATCACGCTCCCCATGGACATCGCGGGCCGCAAGCCGGACGCGCAGTGGCTGAACCGGGTCGTGGAGACCGTCGGTCTCGCCGGACGCCTCTCCCACCGCCCGACCGAGCTCTCCGGCGGCCAGCAGCAGCGCGTGGCCGTGGCCCGTGCCCTCGCGGCCCGCCCGCAGATCATCTTCGGCGACGAGCCCACCGGAAACCTGGACTCCCGGGCGGGCGCCGAGGTGCTGGGCTTCCTGCGCCGTTCGGTCGACGAGCTCGGCCAGACCATCGTCATGGTCACCCACGACCCGGTCGCCGCCTCCTACGCGGACCGCGTCGTCTTCCTCGCCGACGGCCGCATCGTCGACGAGATGTACGGGCCGACGGCCGACCAGGTCCTCGACCGCATGAAGGACTTCGACGCGCGCGGGCGGACCTCGTGAGCAACACCGTCCTGAAGACCTCGCGGCGCAACTTCGTCGCGCACAAGGGGCGGATGGCGCTCTCGGCCGTCGCCGTCCTGCTCTCCGTCGCCTTCGTATGCGGAACCCTGGTGTTCACCGACACGATGAACGCCACCTTCGCGAAGCTCTTCGCGACCACCGGAGCCGACGTCACCGTCTCGGGCAAGCGCGCCGGGGCCGACGGGGCCGACGAGGGCAACGAGAACCCCGCCAACGCCCGGCCGGCGACCATCCCCGCCGACGCCGTGCAGAAGGTCGCCGCGATCCAGGGCGTCGAGTCGGCCCAGGGCAGCGTCGTCTCCCTGTCGGTGACGGTCGTGGCCGCCGGGAACAAGAACGTCGGCCCCACCTCCGGCGCCCCGACGATCGCCGCGAGCTGGAACGACAACGAACTCAAGTCGATGAAGGTCAGCTCCGGCCACGAGCCGCGCGGCCCCACCGACGTGATGGTCGACGCGGACACGGCGAAGAAGCACGGCCTGAAGCTCGGGGACGAACTGCGCACCATCGCCTTCACCGGCGACTTCCGTGCCACGATCTCCGGTATCGCCACCTTCAAGGTGACCAACCCGGGCGCGACCGTCGTCTACTTCGACACGGCCACCGCCCAGCGTGAACTGCTCGGTACCCCCGGCCTGTTCACCAACGTCAACGTGACCGCCAAGGACGGCGTCAGCGACGAGCAGCTCAAGACGAACATCGCGGCCGCCGTCGGCGCCGACACGTACAAGCTGCAGACCGCCAAGGAATCCGCCGACCAGGGCCGCAAGGACGTCGGTTCCTTCCTCGACGTCATGAAGTACGTGATGCTCGGGTTCGCCGGGATCGCCTTCCTCGTCGGCATCTTCCTGATCTTCAACACCTTCTCGATGCTGGTTGCCCAGCGCACCCGCGAGATCGGCCTGATGCGCGCCATCGGCGCGGACAGCGGGCAGGTCCTGAGGTCCGTGGTCGTCGAGGCCTTCCTGCTCGGCGTGGTCGGATCGGTCCTCGGGGTCGGCGCGGGCGTCGGTCTGGCCGTCGGCCTGATGAAGCTCATGGGCCGGATGGGCATGCACCTGTCCACGGACGACCTCACGGTCGCCTGGACCACCCCGGTCATCGGAGTCTTCCTCGGCGTCGTCGTCACCGTCGTCTCCGCCTTCGTCCCGGCTCGCCGGGCCGGCAAGGTCTCCCCGATGGCGGCCCTGCGCGAGTCCGGCACCCCCGGCGACAGGAAGGCCGGCGTGCGCCGCGCCGTCCTCGGCCTGGTCCTCAGCGCCATCGGCGGCACCGGGCTCTTCCTCGCCGCGGCCGCCGACGACGCCAAGGCCGGATCGGCCTGGCTCGGCCTGGGCGTCGTCTTCACCCTCATCGGCTTCATCGTGATCGGCCCGCTGCTCGCCGCGGGCGTGGTCCGCGTGCTGTCCGGCGCGGTGCTGCGGCCCTTCGGTTCGATCGGCCGGCTCGCCGAACGCAACGCCCTGCGCAACCCGCGCCGCACCGGCGCCACCGCCGCCGCGCTGATGATCGGCCTGGCGCTGGTCGCCTGCCTGTCGGTGGTCGGCTCCTCGATGGTGGCCTCGGCCACCGACGAGCTCGACAAGACGGTCGGCGCGGACTACATCGTCAACTCCCAGACCGGTCAGCCGCTCATGCCGCAGGCCGAGCAGGCGGTGCGTGCCGTGGCGGGCCTCGACCACGTCTCCGCGTACCGGGAGGTGCCGGCCAAGATCACCGCGCCCGACGGCAGCACCGAGGAGGACGTCCTGGGCGCCAACGACCCCTCGTACGTCAAGGACGTACGGCGCAAGATGGTCGCCGGCGAGCACGCGGCCGCGTACGGCAAGGACTCCATGTCGGTGGGTTCGGAGTACGCGACCAAGCACGGCATCAAGCTGGGTGACCAGCTGACGGTCGCCTTCACCGGCGGCAGCACCGTCAAGCTGAAGGTCGCCGCGATCACCCTCGACGGGGGCAACATCGACAAGAACATCAAGTACGTCAGCACCGCGGTCGCCGAGGCGAACGTCCCGGCCGACCGGCTGCCGCGCCCCTTCATGCTGCTGGCCGGCGCGAAGGACGGGAAGAAGGCCGAATCGTACGCCGCGGTCAAGGCGGCGGTGGCGGAGTACCCGCAGTACACGGTGCGCGACCAGACCGACTACAAGAAGGCCATCCAGGACCAGGTCGGTCAGCTGCTGAACATGGTCTACGGGCTCCTCGGCCTCGCCATCATCGTCGCGGTCCTGGGCGTGGTGAACACCCTGGCCCTGTCGGTGGTCGAGCGGACCCGGGAGATCGGCCTGATGCGCGCCATCGGCCTCTCCCGCCGCCAGCTGCGCCGCATGATCCGTCTGGAGTCGGTGGTCATCGCCCTCTTCGGCGCGCTGCTCGGCCTCGGGCTGGGCATGGGCTGGGGGGCGAGCGCGCACCAGCTGCTCGCGCTCCAGGGCCTGAAGGTGCTGGAGATCCCGTGGCCGACGATCCTCGGGGTGTTCGCCGGATCGGCGCTGGTGGGTCTGCTGGCCGCGCTGGTCCCGGCCTTCCGGGCGGGGCGGATGAACGTCCTGAACGCGATCGCGAGCGAGTAGCACCCCCGCCCCGCTCGTACGGGGAGGAAAGGCGCCGGTCCGGGACCCCACGGGGGAGGTCCCGGGCCGGCGCCGTGCGTGCGCCGTACGTTCGTCAGACGCGTCGCATCAGGACGACGCCCTCGGCCTCGCCGACGAGGTCGTAGCGTTCGCCCGGGTGCAGCCGGCCGGCGTACGCGGTCGGGTCCTGGCCCGCCCACTTGGAGCCGTTGTCGATGGCGATCCACTCGGGGACCACGCCCTTGCTCCCGCCGATCCACAGCACCCGGCAGCGGGAGGTCAGCCGGGTCAGCGGCCCGGTGTCGGCCTCCACGGTCGCCCCGTCGGGGATCCGGGACAGGAGGTTCTCGATCGCCGTCACGCGCGCGGGCTTCTCGTACGTCTTCGCCTCGACGAGCTTGGCGGTCGGCATCGAGGTCGCGGCCAGCGCGAGGGACGCGGCGAGCACGGCGATGGGCATGTGCAGGGCGTACGAGCGCAGCCACGGCCGCTCGCTGCGCCGCAGGGCGTCGATGGCGTCGACGAGGGCGAGGGCGACGACGGGCATCAGGACGGCGCTGTAGTGCCAGTCCGTGGACCAGTAGTGGTCGTCCCCGGACAGGAACCGCCAGCCGAGCGTGGGCGCGGCGACCAGCAGCAGCGGGGAGCGCAGCGCGAGCAGCCCGGAGGTGGGCAGCAGCACCCAGGTCAGGGTGGTGAGCTTGGTGCCGAGGCCGTCGAGGGGGCCCGCGCCGTGGATCTTGTCCCAGTAGCCGTAGCCCGCGGTCGCGAAGGCCGGTATGAAGACGGTGAAGACGAGGACGGCGAAGACGGCGGCTGCGGCGGCGACACCGAGCGCGGTCCACACGGCCCGCCGGTCGGTGTGCCGGGCCCGCCAGGCCACGACGACGGCGAGGGCGGCGAGGGTGAAGCCCAGGTCCTCCTTGACGAGGACCAGCGGCAGCCCCCACAGCAGCGCGGCCCGCCACCGGCCGGCGAGCAGCGCCTCCAGGGCGAAGGCGATCAGCGGCACGGCGAAGGCGATCTCGTGGAAGTCGAACTCCACGGCGCGCTGGATCCCCCAGAACAGCCCGTACGCGACCCCGACGGCGATCCCGCGCGGCCGCCCGACCAGCCGGCCGGCGGCGCGGGTGACGGGCACGGCGGACAGCGCGAACAGGGCGGCCTGCACGACCAGCAGGGTGACGGGGCCGGGGAAGACCCGGTACACGGGCGCCACGGCCGCGATGATCGGGCTGAAGTGGTCGCCGAGGATGTTGGCCCCGGGGCCCTTCAGATCGGCGACGGGCGTGCGGAAGTGGGCGTAGGCGCGGATGGCCTGCTCGAAGATCCCCAGGTCCCAGGAGGCCCACTCCATCCGCCGGAACCGTCCGATGGAGAGCACGAGGTAGACGAGGAACAGCCCGCCGGCCACCACCCAGGGCCCCGGCCACCGGGTCCGGCCCGGCTTCGCGGTGGCCGGTGTCACCGGTGTCGGGCGTGCTATGGCGTCACTCGTCACGGAGTCGTGCCCCTCGGCCGGTCGTGTCTCTCCGGCGACAGCGACGCGGCGAGCTCAGACGGTCAGTACGTCGACATCGTAGAGCGGGACCGCGCCATCCCGGTGTTCCCGGCGTGCGGGTCCGCGTCGGATCCGTCACCCCCACGGGGGACCGGAATCCCTCGCGCGCGGCACCCGGGTGCGTCGTAGGGTGGGAACCCCCGGCCCGTGTGACGTGTCGGGTCCTTCGCGTTGCCCCCTCACCGGATGGAAGCCGTTTCATGAGCCTGCACGGACTGCTCGACGCCGTCACCCGGGATCCCGCGCTCGCCGAGGCGGTCACCGCGGCCGGGGACGGCAACCGTATGCACGTCGACGTCGTCGGTCCCGGCGCCGCCCGGCCGTTCGTGATCGCCGCGCTGGCCCGGCGCACCGAGCGGACCGTCCTCGCGGTCACCGCCACCGGGCGCGAGGCCGAGGACCTGGCCGCGGCGCTGCGGTCGCTGCTCCCGCCCGACGAGGTGGTGGACTACCCGTCGTGGGAGACCCTCCCGCACGAGCGGCTCAGCCCGCGCAGCGACACCGTCGGCCGCCGGATCGCCGTGCTGCGCCGGCTCGCGCACCCGAGCAAGGACGACCCGGCCGCGGGGCCCGTCTCCGTCGTCGTCGCGCCGATCCGGTCCGTGCTCCAGCCGCAGGTCAAGGGGCTCGGGGACCTGGTGCCCGTGGGGCTGCGGCAGGGGCAGAGCGCCGACCTCGGCGAGGTGACCGAGGCGCTGGCCGCCGCCGCGTACGCCCGTGTCGAGCTCGTCGAGAAGCGCGGGGAGTTCGCCGTGCGCGGCGGCATCCTCGACGTGTTCCCGCCCACCGAGGAACACCCGCTGCGCATCGAGTTCTGGGGCGACGAGGTCGAGGAGATCCGCTACTTCAAGGTCGCCGACCAGCGTTCCCTGGAGATCGCCGAGCACGGGCTGTGGGCCCCGCCCTGCCGTGAGCTGTTGCTGACGGACGAGGTGCGGGAGCGGGCCGCGGCCCTCGCCGAGCAGCACCCCGAGCTCGGGGAACTGCTGAACAAGATCGCCGAGGGGATCGCGGTCGAGGGCATGGAGTCCCTCGCCCCGGTCCTGGTCGACGACATGGAGCTGCTGATCGACGTGCTGCCGGCCGGGGCGATGGCCGTGGTGTGCGACCCCGAGCGGGTACGGACCCGGGCTGCGGACCTGGTGGCGACGAGCCAGGAGTTCCTGATGGCGTCCTGGGCCGCCACCGCCGGCGGCGGCGAGGCCCCCATCGACGTCGGCGCGGCCTCGCTGCGCGGGATCGCCGACGTCCGGGACCACGCGCGCGAGCTGGGCATGATGTGGTGGTCGGTGTCCCCCTTCGCCGCGGACGAGGCGGTCGGCGGCACGGTGACATCAGTCGGCGAGCCGACGGTGTTGAAGCTGGGCATGCAGGCCCCGGAGGCGTACCGCGGTGACACGGCCCGCGCGCTGGCCGACACCAAGGGCTGGATCGCCGACGGCTGGCACACCGTGTACCTCACCGAGGGCCACGGCCCGGCCGCCCGTACGGTCGAGGTGCTCGGCGGCGAGGGCATCGCGGCCCGGTTGGAGGCCGACCTCGCCACCCTGGAGCCGAGCATCGTCCACGTGGCGTGCGGCTCCCTCGACAACGGGTTCGTCGATCCGGCGCTGAAGCTCGCGGTGCTGACGGAGACCGACCTGACCGGGCAGCGCACCGCCACCAAGGACCTGGGTCGGATGCCGACCAGGCGCCGCAAGTCGATCGACCCGCTGACCCTGGAGGTCGGCGACTACATCGTCCACGAGCAGCACGGCGTCGGCCGTTACATCGAGATGGTGCAGCGCACCGTGCAGGGCGCCACCCGCGAGTACCTCCTCGTCGAGTACGCGCCGGCCAAGCGCGGCCAGCCCGGCGACCGGCTGTACATCCCCACCGACCAGCTGGAGCAGGTCACCAAGTACGTCGGCGGCGAGGCCCCGACCCTGCACCGGCTCGGCGGCGCCGACTGGACCAAGACCAAGGCGCGGGCGAAGAAGGCGGTCAAGGAGATCGCCGCCGACCTGATCAAGCTGTACAGCGCGCGCATGGCGGCGCCCGGCCACACCTTCGGCCCCGACACCCCCTGGCAGCGGGAGCTGGAGGACGCCTTCCCGTACGCGGAGACGCCCGACCAGCTCACCACGATCGCCGAGGTCAAGGAGGACATGGAGAAGTCGGTCCCCATGGACCGCCTGATCTGCGGCGACGTCGGTTACGGCAAGACGGAGATCGCGGTCCGGGCGGCCTTCAAGGCGGTGCAGGACGGCAAGCAGGTCGCCGTCCTCGTCCCCACCACGCTGCTGGTGCAGCAGCACTTCGGGACCTTCTCCGAGCGCTACAGCCAGTTCCCGGTCAACGTGAAGGCGCTGTCCCGCTTCCAGAGCGACTCCGAGTCCAAGGCCACCATGGAGGGCCTGAAGGAGGGCTCGGTGGACGTGGTCATCGGCACGCACCGGCTCTTCTCGCAGGAGACCAAGTTCAAGGACCTGGGCCTGGTCATCGTCGACGAGGAGCAGCGGTTCGGCGTCGAGCACAAGGAGCAGCTGAAGAAGCTGCGCGCCAACGTGGACGTGCTGACGATGTCCGCGACGCCGATCCCGCGCACCCTGGAGATGGCGGTGACCGGCATCCGCGAGATGTCGACGATCACCACCCCGCCGGAGGAGCGCCACCCGGTGCTCACCTTCGTGGGCCCGTACGAGGAGAAGCAGATCGGCGCGGCGATCCGGCGCGAACTGCTGCGCGAGGGCCAGTGCTTCTACATCCACAACCGGGTCGAGTCCATCGACCGGGCCGCGGCCAAGCTGCGTGAGATCGTGCCCGAGGCGCGGATCGCGACGGCGCACGGCCAGATGTCCGAACAGGCCCTGGAACAGGTCGTGGTGGACTTCTGGGAGAAGAAGTTCGACGTCCTCGTCTCGACGACGATCGTCGAGTCGGGCATCGACATCTCCAACGCCAACACCCTGATCGTGGAGCGCGGCGACAACTTCGGCCTCTCCCAGCTGCACCAGCTGCGCGGCCGTGTGGGCCGCGGGCGCGAGCGCGGGTACGCGTACTTCCTCTACCCGCCGGAGAAGCCGCTGACGGAGACCGCGCACGAGCGGCTCGCGACGATCGCCCAGCACACCGAGATGGGCGCCGGCATGTACGTGGCCATGAAGGACCTGGAGATCCGCGGTGCGGGCAACCTGCTCGGCGGCGAGCAGTCCGGCCACATCGCCGGCGTCGGTTTCGACCTGTACATCCGCATGGTCGGCGAGGCCGTGGCCGACTACCGGGCTGCCGTCGAGGGCGGGGTGGAGGAGGAGCCGCCGCTCGAGGTGAAGATCGAGCTGCCGGTCGACGCGCACGTCCCGCACGACTACGCGCCCGGCGAGCGGCTGCGCCTGCAGGCGTACCGGTCCATCGCCGCCGCGAACTCCGAGGCGGACATCAAGGCGGTGCGCGAGGAACTCACGGACCGCTACGGCAAGCTGCCGGAGCCGGTGGAGAACCTGCTGCTGGTGGCCGGGCTGCGGATGCTGGCCCGGGCGTGCGGGGTCGGCGACATCACCCTCCAGGGCCCCAACATCCGCTTCGGGCCGGTGGAGCTGCGCGAGTCGCAGGAGCTGCGACTGAAGCGGATCTACCCCGGGTCGCTGTTGAAGCCCGCCACCTCGCAGGTGCTGGTCCCGCGTCCGAAGACGGGGAAGATCGGCGGGAAGCCGTTGGTCGGCCGGGAACTGCTGGCCTGGACGGGGGAGTTCCTCACCACCATCCTCGGCTCGTGACGGCCGTGGGGGCCGGGCCCGACGGGCCCGGCCCCCACGCGCACCCGGTGCGGGGTGCCGTCAGCCCAGCTTGTCGGCGTCGATGACGTCCTTGCCGGTCGGGGCGTCGGCCTTCACCGGCTCGTTGAACCCGCTGAAGGAGACGTCCGAGGGCTCCTTGCCGGTGTTGCTGGCCTTGAGCAGGTACGGCTCGCCCTTGGTGGCCACCAGCAGGGTCTCGGTGCCGTCGGTGGTCTTCGTGGTGAGGGTCAGGGCCTCCTGGCCGCCCTCCGTGGTCACCTTGCCCTTTTCGGCGCCCTCGCTCTTGTCGAACTCCTTGAGCAGCTGGTTCAGGTCGCAGAGGGCGGCCAGGTCCTTGGAGTCCTCGTCCGTGGCCTTCGACTTCAGCCAGTGCCCCGCCAGCTGCTTGACCGCCGCGTCGGCCTGCTCCTTGGGCAGGTCCTTCATCTGGGCCCGGTAGAAGGGCTCGTCGGCCTTGATGAACACGGACTGGGCGTTGCGTATCAGCTCGAACGAACCGTCCTGGCTGGAGATCGTGCCCCTGCAGTCGCCGCCCTTGCTGACGGCCATGTTCAGCTGCATCTTCTTGCCCGCGTCCCAGACGTTTCCGCTGACGGTGAGCGAGTTCGTGCCCTTCAGGGCGGTCACGGAGTTGTTGGCGACCTGGGACCCGGTCAGGCCGGGGAACGGGCCGGAATCGGCCTGCTTGAGCAGGGAGCAGCCGGTGAGGGCGAGGCCGGCGACGCAGGCGAGGGCGGCGGTGGTGGTGAGGGGACGGAGAACGGTGCGCATGGGGGGACTCTCTCGGGCAGGGAAGGCGGGCGGGGGGAAGGCTAAGGGGGAGGGAAAACCAACCGGAACCCGGGGGTCCGGTTAGCTGTTTCGGCGGCCGGCGACGGGCCGGGCCGGTGGGGGGCGGACGGGGGCCGCGGCGAGGCCGACGGGGGCCGCTTCGAGGCCGGGTGGGGGCCGCGCCGATGCCGGGTGGGGGCCGGCCGGACTCGGGCGGAGCGGGTCAGGACTTCTTCCAGTCCCCGCAGTCGTTGGTCTTGAAGTAGGCGTCGTCGGCTCCGATCGTCACGATCGCGGGCCCGGTGGGGTTCTCGTTCGCGATGATCGAGTCGAGGTCGTGGGCGGCGTTCTTGGTGCGCTCCCAGTAGCAGCCCCCGCCTTCCTCGGCGGGGCCGGCGGACTTGTAGGTGCCCGGCGCGATGTCGGTGCCGACCTTGAGCATCCCGGCCTTGCCGGAGAACTCGGTCTTCGGGGAGCCGCCCGCGGCCTTGGGGTCCACGGCCTCCCAGGACTTGCAGTCGTTGCTCTTGAAGATCTTGTCGGTGTCCGCGATGGTCACGTAGCTCGTGCCGGTCACGTTGTCGTTGGAGATGATCGAGTCGGCCTCGCCGGAGGAGTCCTTGGCCCGCTCCCAGTAGCACCCCGCGGTGCCGTTGCCCGTGGTGCGGTAGGTGCCCGGCTGGACGTCCTTGCCCACTTCGAACGTGCCGCTGCCCTTGAGGGCGGCCTTCTTCTGCGTGGAGTCGCCGCCCGCCGCCGCCGAGGCCGGGGCCGAGGCCGCCGGCTTCTTCGCCGCGTCGTCCTTGCCCGCGGTGTCCGTGCCGGTGCAGGCGCCGAGCGTCATGAGCGCGAGGACCGCGCCGCCGCCGGTGAGGACCTTGTGGCGAGTGATCAGGCTCTTGCGCGAGGTGTGGGACATGGGTGGCTCCTGCCTCTCCGGCGTATTCCGGCTACTGAGCGTTCTCTGTTCGACGGAGTGATCACATCAGATGCCTGTGAACCGAGTCAACAGGATTCAGCGAAGAAGTTGAGTTCACGCTGTGAATGAATCTCTTGCGTGTGGACGGGTATGCTCCGCCGCATGTCCGAGGAGATCGGCGCCCCCCACGCCCCCCACGCACCCCAGACCCCCCAAGCCCCCACTCCGGCCCCCGCCGTGACCGCCCCCGCGGAAGTCACCGCGGCCGAGGTCGCGCGCCTGGCCGGAGTCGGCCGCGCCGCCGTCAGCAACTGGCGCCGCCGCCACGCCGACTTCCCCAAACCCGTGGGCGGCACCGAGACCAGCCCCTCCTTCGCCCTCCCCGAGGTCGAACAGTGGCTGCGCGCCCAGGGCAAGCTCGCCGAAGTCCCGCTGCGCGAACGCGTCTGGCAGCAGATCGCCGCCCACCCCGGCGGGGCGGTCGCCGCACTCGTCAAGGCCGGTGGTGCGCTGCTCGTCGTACGGGAACGCCCCGCCGAGTGGCCGGGGCTCACCGCCGGCTCCGACGAGCAGGCGGCCGAGCGACTGCGGCCCGTCCTCGACGAGGTGCTCCGCGCCCGCCTCGGACCCGGCCACGCCCTCACCGAGGTGTCGCTGCCCCCCGCCACCGTGCCGCTGCTGCGGGCCGCCGCCGAACTCTCCGCCGAACTCGGCGCCCACCAGGCCTTCGAGTTCCTCCTGGGCCGCCACCTCGACGCCAACCCCCGCCAGTACACGCTCACCCCGGACGGCCTCGCCTCGCTCATGGCCGCCCTCGTCGCACCCGCCGACCGGATCGGGCCGGGCCCCCGCACCGTGCTCGACCCCGCCTGCGGCACCGGCACCCTGCTGCGGGCGCTCCCCGGCGCGACCACCCTGTACGCGCAGGACTCCTCGCCCGAACTCGCCGCCCTCACCGCGCTGCGCCTGGCCCTGTCAGGGCCCGCCCCGGTCCGCGCGGCCGCCGCCGACAGCCTGCGGGCCGACGCCTTCGCGGGCGCCGCCGTGGACGCCGTGCTCTGCCACCCCCCGTTCAACGAACGCAACTGGGGCCACGAGGAACTCGCCTACGACCCCCGCTGGGAGTACGGCTTCCCGGCCCGCACCGAATCCGAACTCGCCTGGGTCCAGCACTGCCTGGCCCACCTGCGCGAGGGCGGCACCGCCGTCCTGCTCATGCCGCCCGCCGTCGCCGCCCGCCGCTCCGGCCGCCGCATCCGCGCCGACCTGCTGCGCCGCGGCGCACTGCGCGCCGTCGTCGCCCTCCCGGCCGGCGCGGCGCCGCCGTACGGGATCCCCCTGCACCTGTGGGTGCTGCGCAGGCCCGCCCCCTACGCGACGCCCCCGACCGGACTGCTGCTCGTCGACACCGCGGCCGCCGCGGCCGCCGGCGACGGCGCGGTGGAGGCCGCCTGGGCCGCCTACGACGCCTCCGGCACGGTGGAGGAAGTGCCGGGCGCCACCCGCGTCGTACCCGTCGTCGAACTGCTCGACGACGACGTGGACCTGACCCCCGCCCGCCACCTGCCGCCGCCCGCCGCGGGCGGCGGCCCCGCCGAGCTGACCGCCGTACGCGACCGGCTCGCCGAGACCCTCGGACGGGCGGCCCGGCTCACCCCGCCGCCGGCCGCCCCGCCCGCCCGGGCCGCGGCCAGGCCGCCGCTGACCACCATCGGTGAACTGGCCCGCGCCGGAGCCCTGGAGCTCCACACCGGCACGGGCTCCGGAAGCGGCACCGCCCCCGTCCTCACCGAACAGGACGTCTACGCGGGCACGGGCCCCTCCGGCACCCTGGCGGCGGGCCCCGAGGCCCCCCTGCTCACCGCCCCCGGCGATGTCCTGGTCCCCGTCGTCGGCGCCGCCTCCGTCGCCCGCGTCGTCAACGCGGACGGCGCGGGCGCCGTCCCCGGCCGGGGCCTGGTCCTGCTGCGGCCCGACCCGGCCGCCCTCGACCCCTGGTTCCTGGCCGGATTCCTGCGCGGCACCGCCGGCACCCGCCGCGCCAGCAGCCACGCCTCCACCGCCACCCGGCTCGACGTGCGCCGGCTGCGGCTGCCCCGGCAACCGCTGGCCGAACAGCGCGGCTACGGGGCCCGGTTCCGGGCGCTCGCCGAGTTCGAGGACGCGCTGCGGCTGGCCGGGCGGCTCGGGGAACAGCTCGTACAGGGCCTCTACGACGGCCTGTCGGACGGCACGGTCGCGCCGGACCGGTAAAGCCGCGTGCGGGGTGTGCAGCAGGCGTGCAACGGTTGCGCACACCCCCTCACCGATGGCCGGAAAGGCTTATACGCTCAGACCCGCAACCTTTCCGCACGGCCCGTCAGGAGCAACGATGCACGGCCCCGGCCTCCCGCCGCCGCAGCCCGGTCACCAGTCAGGCAACGGGCTGCAGGTCTCGCTGCGCGTGCTCTTCGTCGCGCTCACCCTGCTCAGCTGCGGGTTCCTGTCATGGGCCGCCATGCTGAAGATCGCCATCATCACGCGGGCGCGGCGAAACTGGATCCTCTTCGTCGGCACGGTCGTGATCAACGTCGTGTGCATCGCGTTCGTCGGCTCGGACAACTCGCCCGACGGCGAGACCGGACCGAACACCAACATCGCGATGATCACCTCGCTGACCACCGCGATCGCCGTCATCGCCTACTTCCTCTACGAGGACATCCGGCACTACTCGGCGGCCGGCAACACCCCGGCCCAGGCCTGGTACGGGCAGCAGGCGCCCACCGTCACCTACCCCCAGCAGCCGGGCTACGGCTACCCGCCCCAGGCGCCCACGCCCGTCCCCGGCCAACTGCAGGTGCCCGGAGTGCCCCCGCAGGCGCCCGCGGTGCCGCGCATCGGCCAGGTGCGCGCCGAACTCGACGAGCTCAGCGAGCTGCTGCGCAGGCAGGACCCGAACCAGCCCCCGAACCAGCCCCCGAACCAGGGCCCGACCTCCTTCCAGGACCCGCACCAGTGACCGACCGGCTCATCGGCGACCGCTACCAACTCGCCACCATCCTCGGCCAGGGCGGCATGGGCCAGGTCTGGACGGCCTACGACCGGCGCCTCGACCGGCGCGTCGCGGTCAAACTGCTGCGCCCCGACAAGGTCGCGGGCCCCGGCACCGTCGCCGAGGAACTGCGCCGCCGCTTCGTGCGCGAGTGCCGGGTCACCGCCCAGGTCGACCACCCCGGGCTGGTCACCGTCCACGACGCGGGCAGTGACGGCGACGAACTCTTCCTGGTCATGGGATACGTCGAGGGCGCCGACCTCGCCGACCACCTCGCCGAGCACGACCCCTACCCGTGGCAGTGGGCGGTGTCCGTCGTCGCGCAGCTGTGCTCGGTGCTGTCCGCCGTGCACGCGGTGCCGATCGTCCACCGGGACCTGAAACCCCGCAACGTGATGATCCGCCCCGACGGCACCGTGCTCGTCCTGGACCTCGGCGTCGCCTCGGTGATGGACACCGACACCACCCGCCTCACCAGCACCGGCTCGCCCATCGGCAGCCCCGCCTACATGGCTCCCGAACAGGCCATGGGCGGCGCGGTGGGCCCGTACACCGACCTCTACGCCCTCGGCGTGCTGCTGTACGAACTCCTCAGCGGCAACGTCCCCTTCGCCGGATCCACCGCGCTCGGGGTCCTGCACCGCCACCTCTACGAGCCCCCGCAGCCGGTCCGCGGGCTGCGCCCCGAGGTCCCGGCGGAGCTGGAGGCGATCCTGCTGCGCCTCCTCGCCAAGGACCCCCAGGAGCGCCCCGCTTCCGCGCAGGAGGTCTACGAGGCCCTCACGCCGCTGCTGCCCGCCCGCGGCAGCGCCGCCCCGACCGGACCGCTCGACCCGACCCGCCCCTTCCTGCGGCCGCAGGCCCCCTGGCCCGACCGGGCGCCGTCGCTCACCGCGCCCCCCGCCGCCCCGTCCGTTCCGGGCATCCCGTCCCCCTCGCCCGCCCCGTCGTCGACACCGGGCATCCCGCCCCGGCCGAGCGCGCCACCGACGGCGCCCGCCAAGCCGGACATCCCCGGCGCCGTGGACCAGGCCCGCCGGCTCCTGTCCCAGGGCCGACTCACCCAGGCCGTGGACATCCTCGGCGGCATCCTCCCGGCGGCCGCCGCCGAGCACGGCGAGCACTCCCCGGTGGTCCGCTCCCTGCGCAAGCAGTACGCGGCCACGCTGATGGACGACGGCCAGTACCGCCGCGCCCTGCCCGAACTGCGCCGCCTCGCGGACGAGTTCCCGGCCGGCGACCCCCAGGCCCTGCGCTTCCGCTACGACTCGGCCCAGTGCCTGGAGCAACTGGGCGAACCGGCCGCCGCGCTGGCGGAGTACCGCTCACTGCTCCCGCTCTTCGAGAACCACTACGCCAACCCGGACCCGGGCCTGCCCCTGGAGGTCCGCCGCCGGATAGCGCACCTCCAGCTCTCCCTCGGCGACCGCCAGGCCGCCCACGACACCCTGGTCCGGCTCCTGTTCGACGCGGAACGCCTGCACGGCCCGGCCCACCCGTTCCCCGCCGAGGTGCGCCGGACCCTCCAGTGGCTGGGTCAGGTGCGCTGACGCCGTCGGCGCAGCGCCAGACCCAGCAGCACGGCCAGGGCCGTCCCCGCCGCCGCCGCGCCCGGCAGCAGGCCCGGCGGGCGGAAGGAGCAGGTGACGGTCGTGGTGCGGCCGTCGAGGGGGAAGGCGACCAGGCCCAGGTGGGACCCGGCCGGGCGGCCGTCGCAGCTCCAGCCCGCGACGGCCGGGACGGACAGCACCGCCGTGCCCGTGGCGCCCGGCGGCAGCGTCGCCTGGACCCCCGAGGAGTCGACCCGTACCGAGGTGGCGGCGCCGGCGCGCAGGGCGGCCACCGCTGGGTCCAGGCGCGAGCGGTCCAGGCAGGACAGGGTCCAGCGGGGCGGCGCCGCCGCGTCGAAGACCAGCGCGGAGGAGGCGCCGCGGGAGACGCCCAGGGGCTGGACGGCCGCCCGGTTGCGGGGCGCGTTGCCGTTCAGCCGGAACGCGGGCCCGTCGGCGAGGCGGGCCGTCGCGTTGTACTCCGGGGCCCACAGGAAGGCCTCGGTGCCCGCGCGGCACACCCCGGGCGCCTCGGGATCCTCGTACACCTTCGCGCCCAGCAGCAGCTCCTGGTTGGCGAACGGCGAGTCCCCGTAGGAGCCGGGCGCCCCCGGCGGGCGGGTGGTGACCAGCGGGGGCACCTGCGCGCGGCGGACCGTGCCGTCGGGCTGGAGACGGGCGCCGACCGCGAACACGGCGTCCGTCACCGGGCTGTCGATGCTCTGGACGTTGCGGCCCCGTGAGGTCCAGCCGGCCCCCAGCGCCACCATCGTGTTCGTGAACACCGCCGGGGTGTGGCTGCTGTAGTACGCGCCGCCCTCCCCGCCCAGCAGCATCGGGTCGTTGCCCGTCAGGGCGGGCCGGCTCGGGTCCGTGCGGTACGCGGGCCAGCCCTCGGCCCCCGCCAGCGCCTCGGCGCGGGCCGTGTGGGCGGCGGACCAGGACGGGTAGTCGTCGAGGCCGCCGAGCTTGCCCTTGTGGCCCCACGCCGTGGTCGCGGCGGCCTGACCCGCGAGCACCGCGGCGAGCAGCAACGCCGCCGGGAGGACCAGCCGGCGGCGGCGCAGCGCCCACCACGCGGCGCCCGCCGACACCAGCCCGCCCGCGAACAGCACGTACCCGATCCGCGTCGCGAGGGGGCTGTCGGCCGCCCACAGCGCCGCCGCCGTCAACAGGACCGCCCCGCCCGCCAGGGCGCGCGGTCCCGGCAGCCCGGCCGCGAGCCCCGCCCAGGCGGCGATCACGGCGATCCCGGCGAGCACGAAGGTCTGCCGGTACGGGCTGCCGTTCGGGGTCGCGAACAGGTGCCAGACCAGGTGCGTCGGCGCCCACTGGAGCGAGAGCGCCACCACCGCGGTCAGCCCCGCCCAGCACAGCCGGGCCCGCGCGGGCACGGCCCGGTGGAAGGGCAGCGCCGCCACCAGCAGCAGCGTGCCGGTGCCGACGAACACGGCGGGGGAGGAGAAGGAGTACGTCGCCGGCAGCAGCCGCGCGAACAGGTCGGCCCAGGACACCGGCCGGAACTCCTTGACCCACCCCGGGTAGGCCTGCCCGGAGCTCAGGAACAGCGGCAGCAGCACCGGAGCCGCCAGCGCGATCCCCAGCGCCGTCGTCCCGACCGCCCGCCCGACCACGACGAGCCGGACCCGGACGCCCTCCCGCGTCAGGACCACCCGTACGAGCACGACCAGGGCGGCGCCCAGCGTCGCCATGTAGGCGGTGTAGAAGTTCGCCGTCCAGCAGACGGCCACGACCAGCACGCCGAGCACGGGCCGGCGCCCGCGCAGCGCCCATTCCCCGGTCAGGCACAGCAGCGGGAAGGCGATCAGCCCGTCCAGCCACATCGGGTTGTAGGAGGCCTCGATCACCGACCAGCCGCACAGTGCGTACGAGGCCCCGAGCAGCCCCGCCGCCCACCACGGGCCGCGCCGCTGGGTGCGCAGCAGCCAGGCCGTCGCCGCCGCGGCGGCCGCCGTCTTGAGCACGGTGACCACGTACACGGCGAGGTCGATGTCGGAGCGCGGGAACAGCGCGACGAGCGGGGCGAACGGGCTGGTCAGGTAGGTGCCCAGATCCGGCAGGAAGCTCGTGCCGTACCCGGAGCGCCAGTTGAACAGCAGTCCGCCCTCCGCCCGGCCGTGCAGCAGGTCCCACAGCTGCGCGTGGAAGGGGACGAACTGGTTGCCGAGGTCGTTGACGCTGCGGTGGCGCGGCCCGTACGGGTAGACGCGGGCGACGGCGTCCCCGGCGCACACGGCCACCGTCGTGAGCAGGGCGGCGAGCGCGGAGCCGTGCAGGCTGCGGCGGCGCGGTGCACTGCGCGGTGCGCTGCGCGGCGAGGGGTGCGATGTCGACATGGTGCGCGCACCTTGGCAGCAGCGGATGACCGAAGGGTGGCTTCCGGGTGGACAGCCGCCCCCGCGCGCCGCCCGGGCGGCGGGGTCCCCAGGACGGGTGACCGAGTGGCGCGGCGGATCGGCCGGAGCGGGCCGACTCGCCTATGAACGGAGCGTGTTCAGTCCGTGCGCGAATCGTTGGTCGAACCAGTGGCTCGGAACACCCCGACCTCATAACATCGATCACCGCACGGCCTTGTGCAAGAACGCACAATCTCCCGGCCCTGGAGGCTCCTTTGCACCGTCGCACAGCGATCTCCGTCTCCGCCGCCCTGCTCCTGGCGGCCCCCCTGTTGACCGCCTGCTCCGGCCAGGCCCACCCCGGTACCGCGGCCGTCGTCGGCGGCGAACGGATCACGACCTCCGCGCTCCAGGCGCAGGTGAACGACGTCCGGGCCGCGCAGAACCGTTCCGGGCAGGGATCCGCCGAGCTCATCGCGAGCACCCCGAACCTGGAGCGGCAGAAGCTCGACGCGATGCTCCAGGCCCGGATCATCGACAAGATGGCCGACACCGCCGGGATCGAGGCCACCGACAAGGACGTCGAGGAGGCCCGCAAGGCGCTGGTGGCAGAGGAGGGCGGGAGCAAGCAGTTCGAGGCGAAGCTCCTCCAGGGCGGCGCCATGGCTCCGGACCAGGCCGACCGCTTCCTGCGCAACCGCGTGCTGCTGGGCAAGCTGACCGCCAAGTACGGCAACGGGAAGCTCGAAGAGCCCGCCCGGGCGGCCGTGAAGGCGCTGCACATCGAGGTGAACCCGCGCTACGGCTCCTGGGACGACAAGCAGATCAGGCTCGGCGCCGGGACGACCCCCTGGATCGTCCAGCGCTCCGGGGCCGAGGGCGCCCCCGTGGATCCGATGGCGGCCGCGCAGAGGTAGGTTCGAAGGGTGACCGACCACGCACCCGCCGACCCCGCATCCACCGACTCCGCCGCCGAGCCCACCGGCCGCATCGTCCTGCTGACCACCAGCCACCGGGTCGCCCCCGGCGTGCTGTCCTGGCCGGCATGGCGGACCCTGCACGCCGCGGACCGGGTGCTGTGCGCCGACCCCGGCCACCCGCAGCTGCCGTACCTGCGGGAGGCCGGCATCGAGGTCGAGCACGAGGCCCCCGACGCGCACGCGCTCGTCGACGCCTGCGCGGGCGGCCGCACGGTCGTGGTGCTCCCCGGCGGGGAGGGCGACCAGCGGCTCACCGACGGGCTGGCGCGGCTCGCGGGCTCGGGCCGCGTCTCGATGCCCGACCTGGAACTGCTGCCGGGTTCCTACGACCTGCCGGGCGCGCGGCTGCTCGACGTGGTCCAGGTGATGGACCGGGTCCGGCGCGAGTGCCCGTGGACCTCGCAGCAGACCCACGAGGGCCTGGCGAAGTACGCGATCGAGGAGGCGTACGAACTGGTCGAGGCCATCGAGGCCGGAGACCGTACGGAGCTGCGCGAGGAGCTCGGCGACGTCCTGCTCCAGGTGGTCTTCCACGCGCGGATCGCGCAGGAGGGCACCGTCGCGGAGGCGGACGGCGACGAGGAGGAAGAGGGCGCGGGCGGGGCGTTCTCCATCGACGACGTGGCCGGGACCCTCGTGGAGAAGCTGATCAACCGGCATCCGCACGTGTTCGGCGACGCGTCGGCCGAGACCCCCGAGGACGTGCACGAGCACTGGCAGCGCACCAAGGCGGTGGAGAAGCGGCGGGAGTCGGTCACCGACGGGATCCCGCTGGGCCAGCCCGGTCTCGCGCTCGCGGCGAAGCTCGCCGGCCGTGCCCGTGCGGGGGAACTGGCCGTGGAGCTGCCCAGGGGTGAGGGCGTGGGCTACGAACTGCTGGCGCTGGCGGCGCGCGCCGAGGAGGAGGGGATCGACCCCGAGACGGCTCTGCGAGCGGCGGCCCGCGTGTACCGGGATGCGATCCGCGCGGCCGAGGGCGTCGGCGAGTAGCCGCCGGCAGCGGTGTTCAGGTGCCGGGAGCGTTCTTCGGGTCCCGGCTCGACGGGTCGTGCCAGTGGGGTGGCGGGGGGTTCAGGAACCACTCGCCGAAGCCCAGCGGGCGGCCGTACCCGGGACCGTGACCGTTGCCACTGGCCGGTACGGCGTCGTGGAAGATCCGGTCGGGAGGGGCACCGAGTTCCTCCAGGAGCCGGGCGGTCTCGTTGATGAACAGCGGCGGCCCGCTGACGTAGACGTCCTGGTCGGGCCAGAGCCCCCGGGTGCCGAGGGCGGTGACGAGCCGGTCGGTGGCCTGTTTGCGGTGCCGGCCGGGAGCGGGCGTGATGTAGGTGACGCCCAGCCAGTCGCAGGTGGCGGCGTACCGGTCGATGAGCGGGCGGTCGTAGAGGTGCGCGGCGTCCCGCGCCACGACGAACAGCCGCACGTCCTGATCGGGAGGGTGCTCCGTGAGTTCCTCCAGCATGGCCCGCACCGGCGCCCAGCCGGTGCCGGCGGCAATGAGGCTGGCCGGCCGGTCCTCGCGGCGGAAGGTCATCCGTCCGCCGGCCGCGGCGAGGCGCAGCACGTCGCCCGGCCGGGTGTCCCGGACCAGGCAGGGGCTGAGGCGGCCGCGGTCGATCCGGCTGACGTGCAGGTCGACGGTGCCGTCGGGGCGGGGTGCGTTGCCCATGGAGTACGTGCGCCAGGTCGTCGGGACCCGTTCGCTGCTCACGCTCGTGTACTGGCCGGGGAGATAGGGGAAGGGGATCCGGGGCTGGAGGGTGAGCACGCCGATGTCCTCTCCGTACTGCAGGTGCCGCACGACCTCCGCGTCCCACCACGGCGGGTCCTCGCTGGCGGCGGCGCCGGCCATCATCGCGTCGGCGATCACCTGGTAGGCCTCGACCCACGCCTTCTCCGTCCGCGTGGTCCAGGCGTCGCCGGAGGTCTCGGCGAGCGCGGCGAGCAGGCTGGAGCCGACGGCCGCGTAGTGCCGGGGCTCGACCAGGAACTTGCGGTGGTCGCGCCCCAGGTCGCGTAGATAGGGGACGAGGGTGTCGTTCTCCAGGTGGGCGATCACGTGCGTGAGCGCGGCGAAGAGCCGGTCCCGTTGTCTTTCCATGTCTTCGAAGGAGGCCGGGAAGAGCTCACGGAGTCCGGGGTTGTGCCAGAAGAGGTGGGAGTAGAAGAACTTGACCGCGTGCTCGGCCCGTCTCTCCACCACCGCGAAACTGCTTTTCAAGATCCTCACGTCCACAGAACCGAAAGTAGGAACGCCAAAGTGCGCGAGGTCAAGCGGAGGGCCATCTACGGACAGCCGCGACGAACGGGCCATATGGGATGACGGGTGGGAGGCGGGATACGGTCGTCGGGTGCACGAGCAGACTCCCGCAGCCCCCGCAGACGTTCCCGCCGACACCTCTTCCACCGAGGGGCCGACCCTCTTCGACTGGGAGTTCGCGACCGATCCGTACCCGGCCTACGCCTGGCTGCGCGAGCACTCCCCGGTGCACCGCACCAAGCTTCCCAGTGGGGTCGAGGCCTGGCTGGTCACCAGGTACTCCGATGCCCGTCAGGCCCTCGCGGACCAGCGGCTCAGCAAGAACCCGGCGCACCACGCGGAGCCCGCGCACGCCAAGGGGAAGACGGGGATCCCGGGGGAGCGCAAGGCGGAGCTGATGACGCACCTGCTCAACATCGACCCGCCGGACCACACCCGGCTGCGGCGGCTGGTGTCGAAGGCGTTCACCCCGCGCCGGGTCGCCGAGTTCACCCCGCGGGTCCAGGAGATCACCGACCACCTCATCGACAAGATCGTCGAAAAGGCGGGGGCCGACCGCGACGGGGAGGCCGACCTCATCCACGAGTTCGCCTTCCCCCTCCCCATCTACGCCATCTGCGAGATGCTCGGCGTACCGCGCGAGGACCAGGACGACTTCCGCGACTGGGCCGGGATGATGATCCGGCACGGCGGCGGTCCGCGCGGCGGGGTCGCCCGTTCGGTGAAGCAGATGCGCACCTATCTCGGGGAACTGATCCACCGAAAGCGGAATGATCTGGGCAATGACCTCATCTCCGACCTGATCCGGGCGAGCGACCACGGCGACCACCTCACGGAGGCCGAGGCCACCGCGATGGCTTTCATCCTGCTTTTCGCCGGTTTCGAAACCACGGTCAACCTGATCGGCAACGGACTGCACGCCCTCTTCGTGAACCCCGACCAGCGCGAGCGCCTCCAGGCCTCCCTCGCCGCCGGAGAGAGCGGCCTGCTGGAGACCGGGATCGAGGAACTCCTGCGCTACGACGGCCCGGTGGAGCTGGCGACGTGGCGGTTCGCCACCGAGGCGATGACCCTCGGCGGCGAGCGGATCGCGGCCGGCGACCCGGTCCTGGTCGTCCTCGCGGCGGCCGACCGGGACCCCGAGCGGTTCGCCGACCCGGACACCCTGGACCTCTCCCGGAGTGACAATCAGCACCTCGGCTACGGGCACGGCATCCACTACTGCCTGGGTGCTCCGCTCGCGCGACTCGAAGGACAGACCGCGCTCGCGAGTTTGCTGACGCGTCTGCCGGATCTGGAACTCGCCGTTCCGCCCGAAGAGCTGCGCTGGCGCGGCGGACTCATCATGCGTGGCCTGCGCACTCTTCCGGTTCGCTTCGCAGTCCCGAACATCTGAGGGGCGCCTGACCTGACGTCAGTTCCCGAGCGAACTTGTGACATGCGTTCGAGTGAGGCTAGGTTCTGCCGTTACCCAGCCGTTATGCGAAAGGTGCAGCCTCATGCGTTCCGGGAACGGCCGCCACAGACGCCCCCGTCAGGTGCCCGCGATAGTCGTCACTGCCGGAGTCACCGGCTCCGCGCTGGCCCTGCCGCTGCTCGCCGCCACCGGCGCGAGCGCGGCCGACACCTCCACGTGGGACAAGGTCGCCGAATGCGAGAGCGGCGGCAGCTGGAGCGCCAACTTCGGCAGCGGTGCCTACGGCGGGCTCCAGTTCACCCAGGAGGAGTGGCGGGAGGCCGGTGGGCTCGAGTTCGCCGAGCGGGCCGACCTCGCCAGCCGTTCCCAGCAGATCGCCATCGCCGAGCGGGTGCTCGCGGCGAAGGGCCCGCAGGCGTGGCCGATGTGCGCCGCGCCCGCCGGGCTGGACGCGCAGGGCCCCGCCGCGGTGGTCGACCCCGGACAGCCCGGCAGCCACGGCAGCGTCAAGCCCACGCCCTCGCGCCCGGACGACGTCGTGCCGCCCTCCGGAGCCGTGCCGCCGTCCACCGACTTCGGGGCCCCGACCCCGGGGATCGCCGACGGCCCGCTCGGACCGAACCTCGGACTGCCCGTCATGCCCCCGGCCGACCTCCCGATTGACGAGCCGAAGACTCCGGGCAACCCGAACAACCCGGGCGACCAGGGCAACCAGGACAACAAGGGCGGTCAGGGCAACTCGGGCAAGCCTGCCGACCCGGGCTCCCCGACGGCGCCTCCCACGACCACGCCGGCCGACCCGAGCCTGCCCCCGGTGAACCCGGCCGACCCGGCCAACCCGGGCATCCCCACGGCGCCTGACGCCTCGACCGCACCGCCCGTCACGCCCGCCGACGGCACGGGCAAGCACCGCGGCGCGCCCGCCACCGAGACTCCCGGGGCGTCTGATGCCGCGTCGGAGCCCACGTACACCGTGAAGTCGGGCGACAGTCTGACGGCCATCGCGGATGCCAAGGGCGTCAAGGGCGGCTGGGGCGCCCTTTACAAGGCCAATGAGCAGGTCATCGGCGGGGACGCCAACTTGATCAAGCCGGGACAGAACCTGGATCTATCCGGACAGTAAGGGCACTTCGGTCGACCGGTACGAGTTGATTGTCTGTTTTCTGTAAGTGAGACATGTGTCTCTTCCGGTCAACTGGCGTGTCCCGCCTCGGGGCTTGCGCAAACCCCGTCCTCACCTGCGCAAACACCCCCGAGAAGGGCGCAAGTAGGGGCCGTTTCTCCCCGATGTCGCGCGTTGAACATCGGGGAGAGACCTGCCTACCTTCTGAATCGCCCGCCACCGCGGGCTCCTTCGACCGCATCGCCGAATCCTGCCGGCGGACGGGGGGAACAGTCGTCGCGTCAAGCGCCGAAGGCAGGAGCGGGGGAACCAAGGTAGGTGCCGGGCGCGGCCGTTGAGAGACGGTCACAACCGGCTAGGGGTCAAGACGTGCGCAAGGTCGCACGGCCGGGCAACTCACTCGCCCGAACCCGACAGCTCACCTCGTAGGCGTCGGTGAGGAGAACGTCATGCTGCTTTCCGGCAAGGGCAAGCACCGTCGCGCCACCAAGGCCGTCCGCATCGCCACGCTGGCCGGTGTCGCCGGTGCCGTCGTCGCCGCGCCCCTGATGGCCGCGGGCACCGCGAGCGCCGCCACCGCGAGCGAGTGGGACCGCGTCGCCCAGTGCGAGTCCGGCGGAAACTGGTCCATCAACACGGGCAACGGCTACTACGGCGGCCTGCAGTTCTCTTCCTCCACCTGGGCCGCGTACGGCGGCAAGTCGTACGCCCCGCAGGCCAACCAGGCCTCGAAGTCCCAGCAGATAGCCATCGCCGAGAAGGTCCTCAAGGGCCAGGGCAAGGGCGCCTGGCCGTCCTGCGGCGTGGGCCTGTCGAACTCGTCCTACACCGGCGGCTCGACCGAGACCCCGAAGGTCGAGACCAAGAAGACCCAGCCGAAGAAGACCGAGACCAAGAAGGTCGAGCCGAAGAAGACGGAGACCAAGCGCTCCGAGACCCCGGCCCCGACCACCCGCTCCGAGCGCACCGAGGCCCCGAAGACGGGCAACGGCTCGTACGAGGTCAAGGCCGGCGACACCCTGGGTGCCATCGCCGATGCCAACGGCGTCAAGGGCGGCTGGGAGAAGCTCTTCGAGCTGAACAAGGACACCGTGTCCGACGCCGACCTGATCTTCCCGGGTCAGAAGCTGAAGCTCAGCTGAACAATGCGGCAATAGCCGCAGGCGTCTTCACCACACGTAACAGCCACACCGCCCGGCGCGCCTTCCCCTCCACGCGCCGGGCGGTGCTGTGTGCGCGGCCAAGACCCCTTCCTTCAGAGACGTATGTCCTGGAACGGGGGTATTCGGGCCCTTTTTCGTCCCAGGACCCGGGCGGTCGGCGGGCCGAGTGCCCGGATCCGGTTAGGCTCTAAGCGGCAAGGCCGTCCCACGGCCTGACATGCCGCCGCACACCCAGCGTCACATCCCAGAAGGAGATGCTCGTGCCGTCCATCGACGTCGTCGTAGCCCGGGAAATCCTGGACTCCCGAGGCAACCCCACGGTCGAGGTCGAGGTGGGCCTCGACGATGGCAGCACCGGCCGTGCTGCAGTTCCGTCCGGTGCCTCCACCGGAGCGTTCGAAGCCGTAGAGCTCCGTGACGGTGACCCCAACCGCTACCTCGGCAAGGGCGTCGAGAAGGCCGTCCTCGCCGTCATCGAGCAGCTCGGCCCCGAGCTCGTCGGCTACGACGCCACCGAGCAGCGCCTGATCGACCAGGCGATGATCGACCTGGACGCCACCGAGAACAAGGGCTCCCTCGGCGCCAACGCCATCCTCGGCGTCTCCCTCGCCGTGGCGCACGCCGCGTCCGAGGCCTCCGACCTTCCGCTCTTCCGCTACCTCGGCGGTCCGAACGCGCACCTGCTGCCCGTTCCGATGATGAACATCCTCAACGGTGGGTCGCACGCCGACTCCAACGTCGACATCCAGGAGTTCATGATCGCCCCGATCGGCGCGGAGTCCTTCTCCGAGGCCCTTCGCTGGGGTGCCGAGGTCTACCACACCCTCAAGAAGGTCCTGCACACCAAGGGCCTGTCCACCGGTCTCGGTGACGAGGGCGGCTTCGCCCCGAACCTGGAGTCCAACCGCGCCGCGCTCGACCTCATCGTCGAGGCCATCAAGCAGGCGGGCTACACCCCCGGCAAGGACATCGCGCTCGCGCTCGACGTCGCCGCGTCCGAGTTCTACAAGGACGGCAAGTACGAGTTCGAGGGCCAGTCCCGCTCGGCCGCCGAGATGACGGAGTACTACGAGGAGCTCGTCGCGGCGTACCCGCTCGTCTCCATCGAGGACCCGCTGTTCGAGGACGACTGGGCCGGCTGGAAGACCGTCACCGAGCGCATCGGCTCCAACGTGCAGATCGTCGGCGACGACCTCTTCGTCACCAACCCGGAGCGCCTGGCCCGCGGTATCGAGGAGGGCTCCGCGAACGCCCTGCTCGTGAAGGTGAACCAGATCGGTTCGCTGACCGAGACCCTCGACGCCGTCGAGATGGCCCAGCGCAACGGCTTCAAGTGCATGATGTCGCACCGCTCCGGTGAGACCGAGGACGTCACCATCGCCGACCTCGCCGTCGCCGTGAACTGCGGTCAGATCAAGACCGGCGCCCCGGCCCGCTCGGACCGCGTCGCCAAGTACAACCAGCTGCTGCGCATCGAGGAGATCCTCGACGACGCCGCGGTGTACGCGGGCCGCAGCGCGTTCCCCCGCTTCAAGGGCTGATCCGGACCTCCGGGTCTAGCCTCCGTACGTCCCCGCACTCGGTCCCGTACCGTGTGCGGGGACGTATTGGTTGGTACGTGTACACAGGGGAGGCGGATCAATGGCCGGGAACCGGGATCGGTTCTCCACCTTCTCCACCGCGACCAGGCTCAAGCAGCTCGGCGAGCGGACCGCGGCCCACGTCTACCGCTCCCAGTCGCGCCGTCAGGTCCGCCGCAGCCGGCTCACCGGACGCGCGGCCCTCCTGGTGCTCGTCCTCTGTACGCTGGTCGTCGCCCTCGCGTATCCGATGCGCCAGTACGTCTCCCAGCGCTCGGAGATCGCGGAGCAGCAGAAGGCGGCCGCCGCGGCGCGGAACCGCCTGGAGCGGCTCCGCGACGAGAAGGCCCGCTGGCAGGACGACGCGTACGCCGAGCAGCAGGCGCGCAAGCACCTGCACTTCCTGCGCCCGGGGGAGATCGGCTACATCATGACCGACCCCGGGGCGCAAGGCCCCGAGCGACACCGCACCGGCAAGGCCGGTACCGTCCGGCCCTGGTACTCCAACGTCTGGGACGGCGTCGACAAGGCCGACCGCCCGGGCGACTGAGCACCGCACCCATCCACGAGAACGAAGAGACTTCCTCCAGGCATGCAGACGCCCCCGCCCCAGACCGACCGGACCGAGCCGACCGACGCCGACGTCGACGCCTTCCAGCAGCAGCTCGGCCGCCCGCCGCGCGGGCTGCGCGCCATCGCGCACCGCTGCCCGTGCGGCCAGCCGGACGTGGTGGAGACCGCCCCGCGGCTCCCCGACGGCACCCCCTTCCCGACGCTGTACTACCTGACGTGCCCCCGCGCCGCCGGCGCCATCGGCACGCTGGAGGCCAACGGCGTGATGAAGGAGATGCAGGCCCGGCTCGCCGAGGACCCGGAACTGGCCGCCGCCTACCGGGCCGCGCACGAGGACTACATCCGGCGCCGTGACGCGATCGAGGTGCTCCAGGGCTTCCCGAGCGCCGGCGGCATGCCGGACCGGGTGAAGTGCCTGCACGTCCTGGTCGGCCACTCCCTGGCCGCGGGCCCGGGCGTGAACCCGTTCGGCGACGAGGCCCTCGCGATGCTGCCGGAGTGGTGGGCCAAGGGCGCCTGCGTCACCCCGTGTACGGACAAGGCGGACAAGAAGGACGAGGTGTCCGAGTGACCCGGGTCGCGGGCATCGACTGCGGCACGAACTCCATCCGGCTCCTCGTCGCGGACTGCGACCCGGCCACCGGGGACCTCGTCGAGCTCGACCGCCGCATGACCATCGTCCGGCTCGGCCAGGGCGTGGACCAGACGGGCCGGCTGGCCCCGGAGGCCCTGGAGCGCACCTTCGCGGCCTGCCGTGAGTACGCGCAGGTCATCAAGGAACTCGGCGCGGAGCGGGTGCGCTTCGTGGCCACCTCCGCCTCGCGGGACGCCGAGAACCGCGAGGAGTTCGTGCGGGGCGTCAAGGAGATCCTGGGCGTCGAACCCGAGGTGATCACCGGGGACGAGGAGGCGGAGTTCTCCTTCACCGGCGCCACCAAGGAACTGACCTCCCACGAGCACCTGGAGCGGCCGTTCCTGGTGGTGGACATCGGCGGCGGCTCCACCGAGTTCGTGGTCGGTGAGGAGCACGTGCGGGCGGCCCGTTCGGTGAACGTGGGCTGCGTCCGGATGACCGAGCGCCACCTGGTGGTCGACGGGGTCGTCACCGACCCGCCGACCGCCGAGCAGATCGCCGCGATGCGGGCCGACATCGAGGCCGCGCTGGACCTGGCCGAGGAATCGGTCCCGCTGCACGAGGCCCGCACCCTCGTGGGGCTGGCCGGCTCGGTGACCACGGTCGCCGGGATCGCGCTCGACCTGCCGGAGTACCTCTCCGAGCGGATCCACCACTCCCGCATCTCCTACGAGCAGGTCCGGGAGATCAGCGGGCGGATGCTGACGCAGACGCACGCCGAGCGCGCCGCGATCCCCGTGATGCACGAGGGCCGGGTGGACGTGATCGGCGCGGGCGCCCTGGTCCTGCTGGCGATCATGGAACGCATCGGGGCCACGGAGGTCGTCGTCTCCGAGCACGACATCCTGGACGGGATCGCCTGGTCCGTAGCCTGAGACGGGGCGCGGCGGGCAGCGGATTCCCAGGCAGAACGGTCTCTCCGGCTGCCTCTACAGGGGTCTGCGGGGGACTTTGGTCCCTTGATCCACATGAAGTTCGTGAAGTTCTTCACAAGGAAAAGAGGTCCGCGGGGCAACTGGAGGGGCCGTTTGAGGCTCTTCCGGGGCCCCCGGGCCCGTTTCTCCGAGCGTTCGTGCGAATGTCGGAGCCGACGGGTTCCGTGTCAGACGTATGGACAAAGGCCGGTGGTCCAGTCCGGTCGAGGGCCTACAGCCCAGTTCAGGACGGGTGAACAACGATTCCCGAAGTGCCACGGTTCCCGTTGCGCGTCATGACTTCCGTCACGCGGGCCGCGGAGTGTAGCAGAGGGTCCCCCGTACCTTGTGAAGGGGCTCACGAGCATCACCCCTGAGGGTGCTGGATACTCGTTCCATGAGCACCACGGAGCGTCCCAGGATCCTCGTTGTAGGAGGTGGGTACGTAGGTCTGTACGCGGCCAAGCGCATCATGAAGAAGATGCGTTACGGCGAGGCGACCGTCACGGTCGTCGACCCGCGGTCGTACATGACCTACCAGCCCTTCCTCCCCGAAGTGGCCGCAGGCAGCATCTCGCCTCGGCACGTCGTCGTACCGCTGCGACGCGTGCTGCCCAAGGCAGAGGTACTCACCGGCCGGGTCACCAGCATCGACCAGGACCGCAAGGTCGCCGTCGTCACGCCGCTCGTCGGCGAGGCGTACGAGCTGCCCTTCGACTACCTGGTGATCGCGCTCGGCGCCGTCTCCCGCACCTTCCCGATCCCCGGCCTCGCCGAACAGGGCATCGGCATGAAGGGCGTCGAAGAGGGCATCGGCCTGCGCAACCACGTCCTCGAGCAGCTCGACAAGGCCGAGTCCACGACGGACGAGAACGTCCGCCGCAAGGCCCTCACCTTCGTCTTCGTCGGCGGCGGCTTCGCCGGCGCGGAGACCATCGGCGAGGTCGAGGACATGGCCCGCGACGCCGCGAAGTACTACTCCACGATCAAGCGCGAGGACATGCGCTTCATCCTGGTCGACGCGGCCGACAAGATCCTTCCCGAGGTCGGGCCCAAGCTCGGCACCTGGGGCAAGGAACACCTCGAGTCCCGCGGCATCGAGATCTACCTCAACACCTCCATGGACTCCTGCGTGGACGGCCACGTGGTGCTGAAGAACGGCCTCGAGGTCGACTCCAACACCATCGTGTGGACCGCGGGCGTCAAGCCCAACCCGGTGCTGGCCCGCTACGGCCTGCCGCTGGGCCCGCGCGGCCACGTCGACGCCGAGCCCACCCTCCAGGTCAAGGGCACGGACTACATCTGGACCGCCGGCGACAACGCCCAGGTTCCCGACATGGCCGCCCGCAAGGCCGGCGTCGAGAACGCCTGGTGCCCGCCGAACGCCCAGCACGCGCTGCGCCAGGCCAAGGTCCTCGGCGACAACGTCATCTCGGGCATGCGGGGCTTCCCGCAGACCGAGTACTCGCACTCCAACAAGGGTGCCGTGGCGGGCCTCGGCCTCCACAAGGGCGTCGCGATGATCGTCATGGGCAAGATGAAGATCAAGCTCAAGGGCCGGCTCGCCTGGTACATGCACCGTGGCTACCACGGCATGGCCATGCCGACCTGGAACCGCAAGATCCGCGTCTTCGCCGACTGGACCCTCGGCATGTTCCTCAAGCGCGAGGTCGTCTCCCTCGGAGCGCTGGAGACCCCGCGCGAGGAGTTCTACGAAGCCGCCAAGCCGGCGCCGGCTCCGGCCGCCGCCTCCGCCCCGGCGGAGAAGGCCAAGGCCTCGTAGGCGCTCCGGCGCACGTAGCACGACCCCGAAGGGGCCGCCCGCCATCCGTGGTGCGGGCGGCCCCTTCGGCGTACCCGGAGCCCTGGGTGGGTAGACGGATTCGTCGGAGCTTTGTGGAGGTGCGCCATGAACGACGCCGCGCCGCGGCTGGCTGCTTTGGCCGAGACCCTGCTGGGAGCCCCGCTGCCCGTGCGCATCCGTGCGTGGGACGGCAGCGAGGCGGGCCCGCCCACCGGTCCCGTGCTCGTCTTCCGCCACCGCCGTGCCGTGCGCCGGATGCTGTGGAAGCCGGGTGAACTCGGCCTGGCCCGCGCCTGGGTCGCGGGCGACCTGACGGTCGACGGCGACCTGTTCGAGCTGCTGGACCGGGTCGCCGGCCTCGTCTGGGAGAAGGGGCTCGACCTGCCGCCCACCGCCCTCCCCGCGCCCGCCGCAAGGGCCGGGAAACGGGCCGGGCGGATCGGGCCGCGCGCGGCCCTGGGCGCCGTCGCCGACCGTGCGAGGGAGGCCCGTCCGGCCGCCCTGCCCGAGGCCGCCCGGCTGCTGCGGGACCCCGAACGGCGGGCAGCCGTACGCGGTCTGATCGCGCTCGCCGGACCACTGCCGCCGCCCGCGCCCCCGGCCGAGGAGGCGAGCGCCCGGCGCGGCGGGCAACAGCACAGCAAGGGCCGCGACCGACAGGCCGTCAGCCACCACTACGACGTCGGCAACGACTTCTACGAGCGCGTGCTCGGCCCCTCGATGGTGTACTCCTGCGCCTACTGGACGCCCGGCGGGACCCTGGAGAGTGCCCAGCGCGACAAGCTCGACCTCGTCTGCCGCAAGCTCGCGCTGCGGCCCGGCGTCCGGCTCCTCGACGTCGGCTGCGGCTGGGGCTCCATGGCGGTGCACGCGGCCCGCGAGTACGGCGTCCGGGTCACCGGGGTCACCCTCTCCCGCGAGCAGGCCGCGTACGCCCTCAAGCGCGTCGCCGACGAGGGGCTCACCGACCTGGTGGAGATCCGGATCCAGGACTATCGGGACGTCAAGGACGGGCCGTACGACGCCGTTTCCTCCATCGGCATGGCCGAACACGTGGGCGCCGAGCGCTACCACGAGTACGCCCGCACCCTGCACGCCCTGCTGCGCCCGGGCGGGCGGCTGCTGAACCACCAGATCGCCCGGCCCCCGGAGCCCGACGAAGACGCCTACCGGATCGACGCGTTCATCGACGCCTACGTCTTCCCCGACGGGGAGCTGTCCCCGCTCGGCAGCACCGTCGGCGAGCTGGAGCGGGCCGGCTTCGAGGTCCGCGACGTGGAGGCGCTGCGCGAGCACTACGGGCTCACCCTGCGGGCCTGGGTGGCGCGCCTGGAGACGCACTGGGAGGAGTGCGCACGGCTGACCTCGCCCGGCCGGGCCCGGGTCTGGCAGCTCTACATGGCGGCTTGCGCCCTCGGCTTCGAGCGGGGGCGGCTCGGGGTCAACCAGGTCCTCGCGGTGCGCCCCTCGGCGACGGGGGACTCGGGCCTGCCGCTGCGGCTGCGGACCTGGACCGAGTAGGGAGAGACCTCACGTCGAAGGGCCCCGGGGCGGCTGCCCCGGGGCCCTTCGACACGCCGTGCCCCGTGCTACTCCGTCTTGATGGCGGTCAGCATGTTCAGGCGGGCCGCGCTGCGGGCGGGCCACATGGCGGCCAGGACGCCGACCACGGCGGCCAGCAGCAGGAAGACACCGATCCGGTCCCACGGGAGGACGAGCGCGTAGTTCGGCACCGCCTTGGCGAGGGTGGAGCCGACGGCCCAGGCGAGGAAGACGCCGATGGCGACACCGAGCACCGCGCCGAAGAGCGAGATGACCACGGCCTCCAGGCGGATCATGTTCTTGACCCGGCCGCGGTCGAGGCCGATCGCCCGCAGCATGCCGATCTCCCGGGTCCGTTCGAAGACGGACATCGCGAGGGTGTTCACGACGCCGAGCACCGAGATGATCAGGGCCATGCCGAGCAGGCCGTACATGATGTTGAGCATCGTGTTGATGATGCCGCCCATCTCGTTGCGCATGTCCTGCTGGGTGGAGACCTTCATCGCCGGGTTCTTGCCGAGGGCGTCGACGACGGCCTGCTGGTTCGCCTTGGAGGCGCCGCCGGCGGTCTGGACGTAGACCTCGCGGATGTACTGGTCGTCGCTGTGCGCGGCGAGGATCTTGTTGTCGAGCACGTACGGGGACAGCAGGCTTTCGAGGTCCTTGAAGACGCCGCCGACCTTGAGCGTGGCCTTCTGGCCGTCGTCGTACCGGACCTGGAGCGTCGAGCCGACCTTGAGGTCCTTGTCCTTGGCGGTCTTCTCGGCGACGAGGACCTCGCCCCTGCCGAGGGAGTCCACCGAGCCGCTGACCGTCTCGATGTTCAGCAGCTTGCCGATGCCGGCCGGATTGACGCCGGAGGCCGAGCGGAAGCTGTCGCCGATCTTCAGGAAGCCGGCGGCCTGCTCGGAGACCGCCTTGACCGCGGGGTCCTTGGCGAGGGTCTCGGCGACCGACTTGTCCAGGGGCATGCCGTCGGCGGCCATGGAGACCTTGTAGTCGGCCTTGATGTTGTCCGTGCTCATCCGGTCGACGGCCTTGCCCATGGTGATGCCGAGCACCGACAGGGTGGTGACCAGCGTCAGGCCGATCGCCAGCGACGCGGCGGTGACGGCGGTGCGGCGCGGGTTGCGCACGGCGTTCTGGGCGGCCAGCTTGCCGGGCACGCCGAAGACCTTCTGCAGGCCGGGGCGGATCGCGGCGATGACCGGCTGGGACAGCAGCGGCAGGATCACGATCACGCCGATGAGCAGGAAGAACGCGCCGGCGCCGATGACCATGCGGCCGTCGCCGGCCATCGAGACGCCGAGCATGACCACGCCGATGCCGGCGAGGCTGATGACCGAACCGAGGACGTTGCGGACGATCAGGGACTTCGCGGTGGCCGGCAGGTGGGCGCTGCCCATCGCGGCGACCGGGGCGATCCGGCCGGTGCGCCAGGCGGGCAGCAGCGCGGCGAGGGTGGTGACGAGGACGCCGATGACCAGGGCCGCGATGACGGTGGTCGGGGCGATCACGAGGTCGCCGGCCGGGAGCTTCGCGCCGAAGGCCTCGATCACGGAGCGGATGCCGACCGCCAGGCCCACACCGCCGGCCAGGCCGACGGCGGCGGAGACGAGACCGACGAGGAGGGCTTCGACGAGCACCGAGCGCATGACCTGGCCGCGGTTGGCGCCGACGGCGCGCAGCAGGGCCAGTTCCCTGGTGCGCTGGGTGACCAGCATGGTGAAGGTGTTGTAGATCAGGAAGATGCCGACGAAGAGCGCGATGCCCGCGAAGGCGAGGAGCATCTGGTTCATGTTCGTCATCCCCCGCTCCACGTCCTTGGCCTGTTCCCGGGCGAGTTCGGCACCGGTCTGCGCCTTGGTGTGCTTGGCGTCGAGCAGCGGCTTGATCTCGGCGAGCAGCCCGTCGGCGGAGGTGCCGGCCTTGGCGGCGACGGAGAGCTCCTCGTAGAAGCCGGGCTTGAGGTACAACTCCTGGGCGACGGCGGTGTCGAAGAGGACCAGGCTGCCGCCCGCGCTGACCGCGCCGTCCTCGGTGGTGAAGACCCCGGAGAGGGTGTACTCCTTCACCGGGCCGTTGGTGGCGACGCGGACCTTGTCGCCGACCTTGTACTTGCCGGTGTCGGCGGTCGCCCTGTCGAGGGCGACCTGGTCGGCCCTGACCGGGCCGGCGCCCTCGACGAAGGCGTAGCGCGGGTCCTTGCCGTCCTTGACGGGCGCGTAGTTGGCGCCCTTGTTGGACCAGCCGGAGCCGATCAGCTCGCCCTTCTCGTCACCGACGCCGGCGAAGCCGGAGACGCGGCCGGAGACGGAGTCCACGCCGCGCAGCGCCTTGACCTTGTCGAGGGTCTGCGCGCTGATGCCCGGATCGCCCTCCTTCTGGCCCTCGTCGTTGCGGCCCTGGCCGTAGGAGGTCACGGAGACCGCGACGCCGTCGTAGCTCTTGGCGGACTGGCTGGAGAGGGACTTGCCGAGGGTGTCTGTGAAGATCAGGGTGCCGGAGACGAAGGCGACGCCGAGGGTGACGGCCAGCACCGTCATCAACAGTCGGGCCTTGTGCGCGAGGACGTTGCGCAGGGCGGTACGGAACATGGTGGAGGAATCCAGAGAAGTCGGCGGGACCGGGCAGGGGAGTCGGGGGGAGCCTCAGCTCGTACGGCCCTTGGAGTCGAAGGCCTTCATGCGGTCCAGCACGCCGTCCGCGGTGGGGGCGTACATCTCGTCGACGATGCGGCCGTCGGCGAGGAAGATGACGCGGTCCGCGTAGGAGGCGGCGACCGGGTCGTGGGTGACCATGACGACGGTCTGGCCGAGCTCGCGCACCGAGTTGCGCAGGAAGCCGAGGACTTCCGCGCCGGAGCGGGAGTCGAGGTTTCCGGTGGGCTCGTCGCCGAAGATGATCTCGGGGCGGGAGGCCAGGGCGCGGGCCACGGCCACGCGCTGCTGCTGGCCGCCGGAGAGCTGGGTGGGGCGGTGGGAGAGGCGTCCGGAGAGGCCGACCATCTCGATGACCGTGTCCAGCCACTGCTTGTCGGCCTTGCGACCGGCGATGTCCATGGGGAGCGTGATGTTCTCCAGGGCCGTCAGGGTCGGCAGCAGGTTGAAGGCCTGGAAGATGAAGCCGATCTTGTCCCGGCGCAGCTGCGTGAGCTGCTTGTCCTTGAGGGAGCCCAGCTCGGTCTCGCCGATGCGCACGGACCCGGAGGAGAAGGTGTCCAGGCCGGCGACGCAGTGCATCAGCGTCGACTTGCCGGAGCCCGAGGGGCCCATGATCGCGGTGAACTGGCCCTGTGCGAAGTCCACGGAGACGTTGTCGAGGGCGACCACCTGGGTCTCGCCCTGGCCGTACACCTTGGAGAGGCCGGTGGCGCGGGCGGCCACGGCCTGGATGGTGCGCGGGGCGTGGTTCATGGTGGTCACGGGAGGGCTCCTCGGTCTGCGGTGCGGGGACTTTTCCATCGTCTCCGCGCCGGCCGCGCTCCGGATCAGCCCCGGTGCCGGTTCGCAGGCCCACTGGAGTCTGACCGGGAAGACGTCGGCATACGCCTCTGGTATGACGGCGACCCTGATCCACCTGCGCGGACCCGGGGCGGCGCGGGGAGGCGCGGGGGTGGCGTGCAGGGTGGCGCGGGGCATCGAAATCCCGTCATTCCCGTATCGGCGGTGATCGTCCCGGAGAGGGGGCCCACCGTGCGTTCTGCGCCCTGACGCACCCTCAATCGCCAATAAAATCAGACAACATCGGAAAGACGGCCAGGTGGAGGCAGGGGTGTTCCGGATAGGCTCGGGGCAGCGCTGAAGGCTTTATCGGGGGCCGCCACGCCCTGCCCGGATGGTGGAATGCAGACACGGCGAGCTTAAACCTCGCTGACCTTCGGGTCGTGCCGGTTCAAGTCCGGCTCCGGGCACTCCTCAGCTCCCCCGAGGCCCGGTCGATTTATCCCCTGCGCTTCTCCCTGTCTTCTCCTAAGATCCTCCTCCAGCAGTAGGGTGATTTTTTTGCGAGCGCATTACTCTTGATGCGAGGCCGCGCTCGGTGGCCACTGAGGAGTGAGATGAGGAGCAGTAACCCGGTCTTCTCGCGACGGGGGTTCAGCCGCGACAACGGTGGCTACGCGGGCTTTGACGCGCAGTACCAGCAGGCCGGGACCAACCCGTACGCGACGAACCCGTACGCGACCGACCCGATGACGGGTATGCCGCAGGCGCCGGCGCGCACGAACGCGATGACCATGGACGACGTCGTGAGCCGCACGGCCATGACGCTCGGCACGCTCATCGTCACGGCGACGCTGTCCTGGGTCCTCCTGCCGGTCGACCCGGCGAACCTCGGCAAGTCGTACGGCATCGCCATCGGCGCGGCCCTCGTCGCGTTCGTGCTGGCCATGGTCCAGTCGTTCAAGCGCAAGCCGGTTCCGGCGCTGATCCTGGGCTACGCGGCCCTGGAGGGTGTCTTCCTCGGCGTCATCAGCGCGGCCACCAGCACCTACTTCGGTGCCGGCGTGGTCATCCAGGCCGTCATGGGCACGATGTGCGTCTTCGCCGCCGTGCTCCTCGCCTACAAGATGGGCTGGATCCGCGTCAACCGGCGCTTCACCGGCTTCGTGATGGCGGCGGCGCTCGGCTTCGTCCTGCTCATGGTCGCCAACTCGCTGTTCGCCCTCTTCGGCGGTGGCGACGGCCTAGGCTTCCGCAGCGGCGGCCTCGGCATCGTCTTCGGCATCATCGGCGTCATCCTCGGTGCCGCCTTCCTCGCCATGGACTTCAAGCAGGTCGAGGACGGCGTGACCTACGGCGCCCCGCGCGAGGAGGCCTGGCTGGCGGCCTTCGGCCTCACGCTGACCCTGGTGTGGATCTACCTGGAGCTGCTGCGCCTCTTCCAGATCCTCTCGGGCGACGACTAGTCGTACCGGCAGCCGTCCGGTTCGCCCACCGCATGGGGAAGGCCCCGCGAGCACACGCTCGCGGGGCCTTCCCGCGTCTCGGCGTCCTGGGGTCCTGGTGTCAGCCGAACCGGCGTGCGGCTCTGCGCAGGTCGTACTCGTGGATGATCGCCTTGGCCTGGCCGTACGACAGTTCGTGCGCGCCGCGCAGCCAGCTGACCTTCTCCTCGAACCGGACGAGGGAGGGGCCTTCGTCCACGGTGCGGAGCCAGTCGGACACTTCACGACCGGTGGTCAGGGGGATTCTGTCGATCATGTTGCGGTGGGTCTGCTCGGAGAACTCTACGGACATGGGCGCCTCCGGAAGGTTGCCGTGCTGTTCTCTTCACGTCACCGTGCCGGAGAGTTCGCCCGTTGGCAATGGTGCGCGGACGGCGCGTAAGGTCGGCCGGGTGCTCGATACTTCACCTCTGACCGCCGCCGTGGACCGTTTCGCGGACCGGCTGCGGGCCGCGCCGCAGAGCCGCCTGCGGCAAGGAGCCGCCGAGGCGGCACTGGAGCTCGCGCGCGAGCTCTCGGCGACGGCGCAGACCCTGGAGGGCGCCGCGGGCGCCGAGGTGCGGGAGATCCCGGACGCGGGGCTCTTCGTCGTCGGCGACCAGGTCGCGGTGGCCGGCGCCGATCTGGCGGAGGCGCTGCGCGGCGTAACGGCCCCGGACGGCGCGAAGGCCCCGTCCGAGGTGCTGGACGAGGCCGTGCGGTGGGTGGAGCGGGCCGAGGCTAGAGCGATGCGATGACGCGGTCCGCGAGGATGTAGACGTTGTTGTCCGGGTCCTCGGAGTCTCCGCAGGAGAAGGTCAGCGCGTAGGCGCCGGAGATTCCCGAGCCGCCGAGGAGGACCGGAGCGGTGCCCGAGCGCAGGGCCTCTGCGAGGCGCTCCGCGGTCTCCCGGTGCCCCGGGGTCATGCAGAGCGTGGTGCCGTCCGTGAAGACGTACACGTCGAGGGTGCCCAGCGGGCCGGGGCGGACGTCCGCGAGGGCCGTACGGGCCTCCGCGAGCTCCTCCAGGCGGCTGACCGTGCGCTCGTGGTCGGCGCCGGGGTGCGAGGGCTGCACCGGAACGAAATCGGGGTGCGAGGGGTGGCGCCGGCGGGCGGCGGCCAGCTCGGCCGAGTCCTCCGGGTACGGGTTCTCGTCGAGGACCTCGTCGCCGAGGACCGGCTCCAGACCCACCAGGTCGGCCTGGCGGGGCAGGAAGACGTGCGGGCCGTCGTCGCCGAGTCCGGGCAGGCCGCCCAGCAGGGACGGCGCGTCCGCGGCGTCACGGGCCTCCTGCGCGGCCCAGAAGGCACGCGCCTCGGCCAGCTCGCGCTCGCGCTCCTCGGCGAGGGCTTCGGCCACGGCGGCTCGTATCTCGGCGGCGGGGGACTCCACGGCGCTGCGGGCGTGCGGGACGGTCGCACCGCGGGGGTGCGGCACCGCCAGCTCACTGCGCAGGGCCGTGACCTGCTTGCGCAGGCCGTGGACGGCGTGCAGCGCAGCAGCGCCGACGGCCGTGGCAGCGGCCGCGGTCAGCAGCAGGGCAAGAGACATGGCGCTCACTGACTAACTCCCGGTGTGATTCGATCCCCCGACTTCCTACATCAGAGTGTCCCGACCTGGGAATGGCGTGCAGTGCATTACGTCATGAAATGGACAGGCCTTTCGTCCCGATGCACCCATCCGTATGGCACCTGACCTGCATATATGCCGAGCCCCCAGGAGATAGGTCACATCCTGGGGGAGATTCGGTCACAGGTCGGCCGCGACGGGGTTAGACCCGGCGTCAGTACGCCGCGAGGGATCAGGCCCGATCCCTTGCGGCGTCTGGGGCCGCTCTTGATCCCCTCAGCTGCGGTTACGGCTCAGCTGAGCCGCTCGATGACCATCGCCATGCCCTGGCCGCCACCGACGCACATGGTCTCCAGACCGAACTGCTTGTCGTGGAACTGCAGGCTGTTGATCAGCGTGCCGGTGATCCGGGCGCCGGTCATCCCGAACGGGTGACCGACGGCGATGGCCCCGCCGTTGACGTTCAGCTTGTCGAGGGGGATCTCCAGGTCGCGGTAGGACGGGATGACCTGGGCCGCGAACGCCTCGTTGATCTCGAACAGGTCGATGTCGCCGACCGTCAGGCCCGCGCGCTTCAGCGCCTGCTTCGAGGCCTCGACCGGGCCGAGACCCATGATCTCGGGGGACAGGGCGGTCACGCCGGTGGAGACGATCCGGGCCAGCGGGGTCAGACCCAGCTCGCGGGCCTTGGTGTCGCTCATGATGACGAGGGCGGCGGCGCCGTCGTTCAGCGGGCAGCAGTTGGCGGCGGTGACCAGGCCGTCGGGGCGGAAGACGGGCTTGAGGCCCTGCACGCCCTCCAGGGTGACCCCGGCGCGCGGGCCGTCGTCGGCGGTGACCACGGTGCCGTCGGGGGTGGTGACCGGGGTGATCTCCCGCTCCCAGAAGCCGTTCTTGATCGCGGCCTCGGCGAGGTTCTGCGAGCGCACGCCGAACTCGTCCATGTCCTGACGGGTCACGCCCTTGAGGCGGGCCAGGTTCTCGGCGGTCTGCCCCATCGCGATGTACGCGTCCGGGATCAGGCCGTCCTCGCGCGGGTCGTGCCAGTCGGTGCCCTCCTGGGCGGCACGGGCGGCGGTGCGGGCCTCGGCGTCCGCGAAGAGCGGGTTGTGGGTGTCCGGCAGGCCGTCGGAGGAGCCCTTGGCGAACCGGGAGACGGTCTCGACGCCGGCGGAGATGAAGACGTCGCCCTCGCCCGCCTTGATGGCGTGCAGGGCCATGCGCGAGGTCTGGAGGGAGGAGGAGCAGTAACGCGTGATCGTGGTGCCGGGCAGGAAGTCCATGCCCATCTGCACGGCGACGATACGGGCGAGGTTGTGGCCCTGCTCACCGCCGGGGAGGCCGCACCCCAGCATCAGGTCGTCGATCTGGCGCGGGTCCAGCTCGGGGACCTTGGCGAGGGCGGCCTGGATGATCGTGGCGGTCAGGTCGTCCGGGCGGACGTCCTTGAGGGACCCCTTGCCGGCGCGCCCGATGGGGGAGCGGGCGGTGGAAACGATGACTGCTTCGGGCATCGGGACTCCAAGGGGGTGCGTGCGTCGTTGCGGGACCGCATGCGAAGTTACCGCCCCGTACGGTCGAGGTCACCGCTGGGGCGGTGTGATGCCGGTCGCTCCCGCGGGGGTGGCGGTGTCCGGTGCACCTGCGGCGCCGCTGCCGGGGCTCTGCCCCGGACCCCGCGCCTCAAACGCGGCGGGGCTGGACGTGGCTGCTGCCGTCCGCCGGGCGCGGCCGGAGCGCCCGCAGGGCGATTCCAGCCCGTCCGGCGATCGAGGGCCGGGGCTACGGCAGGTCGGCCGGGGCCGGGGTGGCGGCCGGGTCCTCGGCGGTGAGCCGGCGCCGTCGGCGGTGCTTGAGCAGCACCCAGGGGCCACGCGCGGCCGTGACCTCCGTACCCGCCAGACCGGCCGCGGCCGACGCCGCCTTCGCCACCGGCAGCATGTCCTCGTTGCGGGACACGTCCAGCCGGTCGGACTCCGGCCACAGCGCCAGTGCCGCGCACAGCGTGGGCAGGACGGCCATCGCCGCGGTCGCGTACCCCTCCGCCGACGGGTGGTAGGAGTCCGGGCCGAACATCTCCCGGGGGTTCGCCGCGAACTCCGGCCCGAGGAGGTCGCCCATCGAGACCGTACGGGCGCCCAGCGCGACCACTCCTATGGTCTGCGCGGCAGCGAGCTGCCGTGAGACCCGCCGGGCCAGCCACCGCAGCGGCTGGTACACCGGCTCGATCGTGCCCAGGTCGGGGCAGGTGCCGACCACGACCTCGGCGCCCGCCATGCGCAGCCGCCGCACCGCGGAGGTGAGGTGGCGGACCGACTGCGTGGGCGGCATGCGCCGCGTCACGTCGTTCGCCCCGATCATGATCACGCACACGTCCGGCGCGGGCCGGTCCCCGTCCAGCAGCAGCCCGACCTGGCGGTCCAGGTCGTCGGACATGGCCCCCGACAGGGCCACGTTGCGCAGCTCCACCGGCCGCTCGGCCACCGCCGCCAGCCCGGACGCCATCAGCGCCGCCGGGGTCTGCCGGGCACGCCGTACGCCGAGGCCCGCGGCCGTGGAATCGCCCAGCATCGCCAGCCGCAGCGGGCCCGGACCCGACTCCGGCCCGTTGAACTCGCTCCCGTACAGTCCGTCCGCGCGCGGCGGATCGCCCAGCCCGCTCCCCACGGCCCGCCTGGCGAACTGCATCTCCGCGAGTACGAGCCCCACCGCGGCGACCCCGACCAGCCCGAGCCCGCCACCGCCGTACGCCGCGCCCGCCGCGATGCGGCGGGCCGTTCTCGCCCTGGACACCCTTCAGGCCACCTCGCTTCGCTGACTGGGGCTTCGATGACCTTCCTGCCCCGTACGGACGGTCGTCCAATCCCTTTCCGCATACTCTGGCCGAACCTCCCGGAGAACCCGTGGAGTCCCGTACTTGGAGAACATGGTGCAATTCCACGACTCGATGATCAGCCTCGTCGGCAACACCCCGCTGGTGAAGCTCAACCGTGTGACCGAAGGCCTCCAGGCCACCGTCCTTGCGAAGGTCGAGTACTTCAATCCCGGCGGCTCCGTGAAGGACCGGATCGCCCTGCGCATGATCGAGGCCGCCGAGCAGAGCGGAGCCCTCAAGCCCGGTGGCACCATCGTGGAGCCCACCAGCGGCAACACGGGTGTAGGACTCGCCATCGTGGCCCAGCAGAAGGGCTACAAGTGCATCTTCGTCTGCCCTGACAAGGTCTCGATGGACAAGATCAACGTCATGCGCGCGTACGGCGCCGAGGTCGTGGTCTGCCCGACCGCCGTCGACCCCGAGCACCCGGACTCGTACTACAACGTGTCCGACCGCCTCGCGCGAGAGCCCGGCGCCTGGAAGCCGGACCAGTACAGCAACCCGAACAACCCCCGTTCGCACTACGAGACCACCGGCCCCGAGCTCTGGGAGCAGACCGAGGGGAAGATCACCCACTTCGTCGCCGGCGTCGGCACGGGCGGCACGATCTCGGGCACCGGCAACTACCTCAAGGAGGTCAGCGGCGGGAAGGTCAAGGTCATCGGCGCCGACCCCGAGGGCTCGGTGTACTCGGGCGGCTCCGGGCGCCCGTACCTCGTCGAGGGCGTCGGCGAGGACTTCTGGCCGACCGCCTACGACCCGAACGTCACCGACGAGATCATCGCGGTGTCCGACAAGGACTCCTTCCAGATGACCCGCCGCCTCGCCAAGGAGGAGGGCCTGCTCGTCGGCGGCTCCTGCGGCATGGCGGTCGTGGCCGCGCTGCGCGCGGCGGAGGGCCTCGGCCCGGACGACGTGGTCGTCGTGCTCCTCCCGGACAGCGGCCGCGGCTACCTGAGCAAGATCTTCTCGGACGAGTGGATGGCCGGGCACGGCTTCCTGGAGGAGGCCGGGCCGGCGGCGCGCATCGGCGACGTCCTCGCGGACAAGGAGGGCGCCATGCCGTCCCTGGTCCACATGCACCCCGAGGAGACGGTGGGCGAGGCGATCGAGGTCCTGCGCGAGTACGGCGTCTCGCAGATGCCCGTCGTCAAGCCGGGCGCGGGCCACCCCGACGTGATGGCCGCCGAGGTCATCGGCTCGGTCGTGGAGAAGGAACTGCTGGCGGCCCTGTTCGCGCAGAGCGCCTCGCTGGGCGACCCGCTGGAGAAGCACATGAGCGCGCCGCTGCCGCAGGTCGGCTCCGGCGAGCCCGTCTCCGACCTGATGGAGGCCCTGGGCGAGGCGGACGCCGCGATCGTCCTGGTCGAGGGCAAGCCGACGGGCGTGGTGAGCCGGCAGGACCTCTTGGCGTTCCTGGCCAAGACGGCGAAGTAGCCTGCGGCTCGCTCGACGGGGTGCGGGCGCGGTCCCCACGACCCGCACCCCCGGGCACGCGCACCGACCCCCGGGCCTCGGCCCGCACTCCCTGGGCAAGCGCACCGGCCCCCGTGCTCTGCGCCCCCGGGCCTCGGCCCGCACCCCCTGGGCGCGCGTACAGACCCCGGCCTTTGCGCCCCCCGGGCCCACCCCTACGGCGCTCCGCGCCCGCGCCTCAAACGCCGGCGGGGCTGGATTCGGCCGCTGCCGTCCGCCAGGCGCGGCTGGTTCCGGCAATCTCAGCCTCGCCGGCGTTTGAGGCGCGGGGTCTGGGGTGGAGCCCCAGGACGGGTCCGGGGCGGAGCCCCGGGGAACGGTGGAAGGGCGGGTAGGGGACCAGCCCCGCGCAGCGGCACCCCGCCCCCGCCCGCACGGGGGGTGCCGTCGGGGTCCGGCGCGCGCCGGGGCACCTCCTCGGGCGTCGAACGGGCAGGGGCAGCGGACATGTATGACGTGGTGCGTTCGACGCCCTGCGGGGGCGCCCCGCCGCACACCCGACCCCGCCGGCGCGGGAGTGCCAAGTGGGGGCCGCCCCGCCGAGCACCGGCGTTCGACGTCCCCGCGGGGGCTCGCCGCGCACCCGACCCCGCCGGCACGGCGGTACGGGCGCGGGGCCGGCCCGCTGGGCACGCGCGTTCGGCGGGGGCGCGGGGAAGTCGTGGAAACGGTACGGGCCCGACACGTGGCGGCAGCACCGGCTTAACACGGCTCCGGCACAGTGGTTGTCGTCGGCAGGGAGGCCCCGGGAGACCGGGCCCGGCCGGCGCCACCGAACGGCGCGAACGCACCTCCGGAGCGGCTCCCGGACCGCGTGGACGCCATGGACGCGGACGGCCCTGACCCGGCCCGTGTCCTTCGCGGGGACCGCCGTCGTCCCGCCCCCGGGCAACCGGGGTGCGGCGGTCCCCGCCTACTCCGTCCGGCGGCGCAGGCTCTTGGACGCGTGGATGAAGTTGACTCCCACGATGCCGCCCCAGGCCACCAGCAGCCCCGGTAGATGCGCCTGCGCAGCGGCGATCGCCGACAGCGGGACCGCCAGCACCAGCGTGACGATGGCGAAGCCGAAGCGTTCGCCGAAGTTCCCGTCCCCGAGGGCGGCGGTCGGGCCGCCACCGCCGCGCGCCGACAGGAGCCGTTCCTCCGCCAGCCGGCGCCGGACCTGGGTGTCGACCTTCTCGACGAACGAGTCCACCAGCGCCGCCTCGTACTCCGGCCCCAGCTCCCGCCGGGCGTCCAGGGTGGCGTCGAGTTCCTTCTTCAGCTCTTGGCCGTGTGCGTCCATGCCCACACGCTAGGAACCGGCCCGGGCGCCCGCACTGGGGCTGGCCCCCGTATCCGGATTCCGGGCACGGCTTGCCCGCGTGCATAACCGCATGCAGAGTGCTCCGTGACTGAATATCTCACCGGGACGGAGGGGGCGGCATGAGTGACAGCCCGGCAGCGCGGCTGCAGAAGCTGTTCGAGGGGCACCGGCTGACGCCGACCCAGCGGAGGATCGCGCACTGCATGGTGCGCGGGGCCGCGGAGGTGCCGTTCCTGTCGAGCGTGGAACTCGCCGAACTGGCCGGGGTGAGCCAGCCGTCCGTGACCCGGTTCGCGGTGGCGCTCGGCTTCGACGGGTATCCGGCGCTGCGCCGCCACCTGCGCGAGGTGGCGCCCCCCGTGGAGCGGGCGGCCCCGGAGCACGACGACGCGTACAACGAGTACCAGCAGGCCGTTCAGGGGGAGATCGAGAACCTGCGCCGGCTGTCGGCGATGCTCGCCGACCCCTCTCCGGTCCAGGAGGCGGGCCGGTTGCTCGCCGCGTCGACGCCGCTGCCCGTGCTGGGGCTGAGGGCGGCGTCCTCGCAGGCGCGCGGGTTCGCGTACTTCGCCGCCAAGGTGCATCCGGACGTACGGCTCCTCGACGAGGGCGGGTCGATGATGGACGACCGCATCGACGCGGCCGTGGCCGCCGGGGCGAGCACGCTGCTCTGCTTCGCGCTGCCGAGGCATCCCCGGGAGGTCGTGGACACGCTGGAGCGCTCCCGGCGGGCGGGCCTGACGGTGGTGACCGTCGCCGACTCGGCCTTCGCCCCGGTGGCCGGCCACTCGGACCTGCTGATCCCGGCCCCGGTCGGCACCGGGCTGGCCTTCGACACGGCGTGCGCGCCGATGCTGTTGGGGCGGGTGCTGCTGGAGGCGATGGCGGACGCGTTGCCGGATGCGCAGGCGCGACTGGAGGCCTTCGACGCACGGGCGGCGGCGCGCGGGCTGTTCGTCGACTAGTGCTCTGGCCGGAAAGGTTTGCCGACTCGCGGCGTCCGGTGCGGTGCATCGCGAGGCGGAGGGCCACGGCTCGTACTGGACGTACTTGCGTGGCCCGACAACGCGGCGAGGTGCCGTGCCGGGCGTCGTGAGGCGGTGAACCTTTCCGGTCAGAGCACTAGGGGGTGTCGGGGCGGGCCGGCCCTGACGGCCGGCGGTAGTTCAGCTCGGCGAGCTCGGTGGCCAGGCGCCGGCGCAGTGCGGGGATGCGGGAGGCGAGGGGCAGCACGGTGTTGCGTGCGGCGCGCAGGGCCGGGTTGCGGGTGGTCGCGACGCGGGTCATCCGGTCGGTGAGGGCCACCACGCGCTGGGCGACGGGCCGGCGGTGGGCCTCGTAGCCGTCGAGGGTGCCGTCGGCGAAGGCGCGGCCGAGGGCGTACGCGTCCTGGATGCCGGTGTTCATGCCCTGGCCGCCGGCCGGGCTGTGCACGTGGGCGGCGTCCCCGGCGAGCAGCAGCCGGCCGGCCCGGTAGCGGTCGGCGACGCGGTGGTGGATCCGGAACCGGGAGGACCACGCGAGCTCGCGGACGGTGGCCTGGCCGGGTGCGCGCTCGTCGAGCAGTCGCCGTACGAAGGCGAGGTCCGGCTCGGCGGGGGCTTCGGCGATGCTCGCGACCACCCGGTAGTGCCCTCCGGGCAGCGGGGCGATCACGGTGAGCCCGGCTGCCCCGAGGGTGAGGGAGACCTCGGCGGGGCCCGGAGCCCAGTCCATGACGACGTCGGCCAGCACGAAGGACTCCTCGTACGCGCTGCCGGTGAAGCCGATCCCGGCGGCCTCGCGGACCGCGCTGTGCATCCCGTCGGCGCCGACGGCGTGGCCGGCGCGCAGGGTCTCGCCGGTGGCGGTGGTGAGGGTGACGCCTTCGGCGTCCTGGGCGATCGCGGTGACCTCGTAGGGACGGTGGACGTCGCCGCCGAGGGAGCGCAGGCGGGCGAGGAGCACGGCCTCGGTCTGGTCCTGGGGGACCATCAGCGCGTACGGGTGGGCGGTCGGCAGGCCGTCGAACCCGACCTCCGCCAGCGGGCGGGCGCCGTCGCGGATCCGGAAGGTGCTGACGGGGATGCCGCGGCCGGTCAGCTCGGCGGAGAGGGCGCGGGAGGGGTCGAGCTCGTCGAGGACCTCCAGGGTGCGGGCGTGCACGACGGCGGCGCGGGAGGTGTTGGCGCCCTCTGCCTGCCGGTCGAGGAGCACGAAGCCGATGCCTGCCTCGGCCAGGGTCACGGCGAGGGCGAGTCCGGTGGGGCCGGCGCCGACGATGGCGACGTCGGTGGTGGCGGGGAGCGGGAGCGGGGTGGTTCCGGTCATCGCGGGCCTCCTCCAGAGGGCCAACGGTTGTTGGCCAACGGCTGTTGACTCAAGGGTGCCGCGGCCGGTCTGGCGTGTCAACGGTTGTTGGCCTACGGTTGTTGGCATGACGGAACGACGCACCTCCGACCGGACCAAGGCGGCGATCCTGCGGGCCGCGCGCGAGCGGTTCGCGGTGCAGGGCTACGAGCGCACCACCATCCGGGCCATCGCCGCGGACGCGGAGATCGACCCCTCGATGGTCATGCGGTACTTCGGCAGCAAGGAGCGGCTCTTCGACGTGGCCCTGGCGGTGGACCTGCGTCTGCCGGACCTGGGCGGCGTGCCGGTGGAGGGCCTCCCGGAGGCCCTCGTACGGCACTTCGTGGAGCGGTGGGAGGGCGACCCGGCGGATGACGCGCTGCTGGTGCTGTTGCGCTCCGCGGTGACGAACGAGCAGGCGGCGGCGCGGATGCGGGAGGTGTTCGCGGCGCAGGTGCTGCCGACGCTGGCCGCCGCACTCGGCCCGGAACGGGCCGCACGGGTGGCCGGCCTGGTCTCGGCCCAGCTCCTGGGGCTGGCCCTGACGCGCTATCTGCTGAGGCTGCCGGGGGTGACCTCCTTGTCCAAGGAGGGTGTGGTCCAGGGCCTGGCCCCGGCTTTGGCGGCCACCCTGTCGACCCCCTAGTCCAGCCCTGCCGGGCCGATCCGGCGGATCCGTGCGTATTCGGCCTCGCCGGCGTTCGAGGCGCGGGGTCCGGAGCCGCGGGCGATTCCAGCCCGTCCGGCGTACGAGGCGTGGGGTCCGGGCCGGCGGGCGATTCCAGCCCGTCCGGCGTTTGAGGACCGGGGTCTGGGGCGGAGCCCCAGGACGGGTCCGGGCGGAGCCCGGGGAACGGTGGAAGGGCGGGTAGGGGACGGCTCCGCGCAGCGGCACCGCCCTGGCCGGGGCCGGGCCGCAGGGTGGGCCGTCGGGCCCGGGCGCGCGCCGGGGCACCTCCTCGGGCGTCGAACCCCATGCGGCACCGGCAAGACGAGCGGGTTTCGTTCGACGCCCTGCGGGGGCGCCCCACCGCACACCCGACCCCGACGGCGCGGGGGTGTCACGCGGGCCGGGCCGCCGAGCACCGGCGTTCGACGCCCTGCGGGGGCGCCCCGCCGCACACCCGACCCCGCCGGCGCGGGAGTGCCGAGTGGGGGGCGCACCGGCGGCGGGGGGCCGGTCAGAGCAGCGCGTCCGCGTGGGTGCCGCCCGCTTCTGCGATGAGTTCCGCGGGGGTCTGCGCCGGTCGGGCCAGGGAGAAGCGGACCCCCGCCGGGGTCACGGCGAAGCCGTGTACGGCCGGGCGCGGCAGGCTGTTGTAGCCGTAGTGCGCGGTGAAGAAGTACGCCCCCGTGTCCGGGACCGCGATGACGTCGCCCGCGGCGAGGGGCGGGAGTTCCCGGGCCGTCGCCAGGAGGTCGCCCGCGAAGCAGGCGGGGCCGGCGACGTCCTGCGCCACCGGGTCCCCCTCCTTCGGCGCGCCCTTCGCGTCGTACGGCAGGATCCGCACCGGCCACGACGCCGGGGCGTAGGCGGTGCGGGTCGCCAGTTGGACCCCCGCGTGGGTGAGGGCGATCGCGCGGCCCCCGCTGGTCTTGGTGTACTCGACCCGTGCCAGGACCAGGCCGTTCTTGGCCATCAGGGACCGTCCGAATTCGGTGACCAGGCCGTACGAGCCGTCGAAGAGGCGCGGGGCCGCCCCGCGCAGGGCGGTGACGTACTCCGCGTACGTCGGGGCCGTCTCGTCCGAGGCGAAGTTCACCGGCAGGCCCCCGCCGATGTCGAGGGTGTCGACCTGGCGGCGGCCGGCCGCCGCGTTGATCTCCTCGGCGAGGGCGTGCAGTTCGCGCACGCCCTCGGCGATCAGCGGCAGGGGGACGCCCTGCGAGCCCGAGTGGGTGTGCAGCCGGGTGAGCCATGGGCGGTCGAGGTAGGCCCGTACGAGCCACTCGCGCGCGCCCGGGTCGCGCAGGGCGATGCCGAACTTCGAGGTCGCCGTGGCGGTGGACAGGGCGTCGATGGTGCCCGCGCCGGTCTGCGGGTTGATCCGCATGCCGACGGGGGACTTGGGGTCGGCGCCGATCAGGGCGTCGAGGCGGTGCAGCTCCTGGCGGTTGTCGGCGTTGACGGCGATGCCCAGGGCCAGGGCCTCGCGCAGCTCGCCGGTCGTCTTGGCGGGGGAGTCCAGGACGATCCGCCCGGCGGGGAGCCCGGCCGCCCGGGCCAGTGCCAGTTCGCCGGGGCTGGCGACCTCGCAGCCGAGGCCGGCGTCGGCGAGCAGCCGCAGGACGGGCACCAGCGGGGCGGCCTTGACGGCGAAGGCGTGCAGGACGGGGGTCCCCGGTGGCAGCGCGGCGGCGAAGGCGCTGGTCAGGGCGGCGGCGGAGGCCCTGATCCCGGCGATGTCCAGTAGGCAGGCCACCGGCTCGGAGTCCAGCAGGCCCTGTTCGACGGCGGCTCGTACGACCACGTCCCTGTCCATGCCCGCCATCCCATCATCCGAAGGGACCGGCCGCAGCTGTTGACTGAATCTATTCAGGACGGGAGTATGTGAATGGATTTACCAACATCGGAGGAGGCAACGCCATGTCAGGACCCCGCCCCGTACGTGCCGCGCGAGGCACCGAGCTCAGCGCCCTGGGATGGCAGCAGGAAGCCGCGCTGCGGATGCTCCAGAACAACCTCGACCCCGAGGTCGCCGAGCACCCCGACAAGCTCGTCGTCTACGGCGGCACCGGCAAGGCCGCCCGCGACTGGCGCTCGTACGACGCGATGGTCCGCACCCTGCAGACCCTCAAGCAGGACGAGACGATGCTCGTCCAGTCCGGCCGCCCGGTCGGCGTCATGCAGACCCACGAGTGGGCCCCGCGCGTCCTGCTCGCCAACTCCAACCTGGTCGGCGACTGGGCGAACTGGGAGGAGTTCCGACGCCTGGAGCACCTCGGCCTGACCATGTACGGCCAGATGACCGCCGGTTCGTGGATCTACATCGGCACCCAGGGCATCCTCCAGGGCACGTACGAGACCTTCGCGGCCGTCGCGGCGAAGAAGTTCGGCGGGACCCTGGCCGGCACCATCACCCTCACCGCCGGCCTCGGCGGCATGGGCGGCGCCCAGCCGCTGGCCGTGACGATGAACGACGGCGTCGCCATCTGCATCGACGTCGACCCGCGCGCCATCGAGCGCCGCATCGAGCACCGCTACCTGGACGTCAAGGCCGACAACCTGCGGCACGCCCTCCAGCTGGCCGTCGAGGCGCGCGACGCCCGCAAGCCGCTCTCCATCGGCCTGCTCGGCAACGCCGCCGAACTGCTCCCGCAGATGCTGGCCGAGGGCGCCCCGATCGACATCGTGACCGACCAGACGTCGGCCCACGACCCGCTCTCCTACCTGCCCGTGGGCGTCGACTTCGACGACATGGCCTCCTACGCCGCCAAGGACCCGGCCGGCTTCACCACCCGCGCCCGCGAGTCCATGGCCAAGCACGTCGAGGCCATGGTCGGCTTCATGGACGCCGGCGCCGAGGTCTTCGACTACGGCAACTCCATCCGCGGTGAGGCCCAGCTGGCCGGCTACGACCGCGCGTTCGCCTTCCCCGGCTTCGTCCCGGCCTACATCCGGCCGCTGTTCTGCGAGGGCAAGGGCCCCTTCCGCTGGGCGGCGCTGTCCGGCGAGGCCTCGGACATCCACAAGACCGACAAGGCGATGCTGGAGCTCTTCCCGGAGAACGAGTCCCTGCACCGCTGGATCAAGATGGCGGGCGAGCGCGTCCACTTCCAGGGCCTGCCCGCGCGCATCTGCTGGCTCGGCTACGGCGAGCGCGACAAGGCCGGCGAGCGCTTCAACGAGATGGTGGCGGACGGCACGCTGGCCGCGCCGCTGGCCATCGGCCGCGACCACCTCGACTGCGGCTCCGTGGCCTCCCCGTACCGCGAGACCGAGGCCATGCTGGACGGCTCCGACGCGATCGCCGACTGGCCGCTGCTCAACGCCATGGTCAACGTGGCCTCCGGTGCCTCCTGGGTCTCCATCCACCACGGCGGCGGCGTCGGCATGGGCCGCTCCATCCACGCGGGTCAGGTCACGGTCGCCGACGGCACCGCGCTGGCCGGCGAGAAGATCCGCCGCGTCCTCACCAACGACCCGGGCATGGGCGTCATCCGCCACGTCGACGCGGGCTACGACATCGCCGAGTCCGTCGCGGACGAGCGCGGCGTCCGTGTCCCGATGCGCGAGGGTGACCAGGCGTGAACTCCCCCGCTGACGGGGGTGTGGGCAGTCGTTCCGCTGGGGCGGAACGGGTGGGCACACCCCCCACCGGGCCGCACCCGGCGGCCCCGGCCCCCGGTGGCCGCGGCGCGGGCTCGTTCCACGCCATGTGGGACGAGCTGCGTCCCATCGGCCGCCACGCGGAAACCGGCGGGTACCGCCGCCACGCGTGGACCGGCGCCGACGCCGACTGCCGGACCTGGTTCCAGGTGCAGGCCGAGGCGCGCGGGCTCGCGTACGAGACCGACCGCAACGGCAACCAGTGGGCCTGGCTCGGCGACCCCCTCGCGGGGGACGCCGTGGTCACCGGCTCGCACCTGGACTCGGTCCCCGACGGCGGGGCCTTCGACGGCCCCCTCGGCGTGGTGTCCTCCTTCGCGGCCCTGGACGAACTCCGCAGGAGGGGCGCGGAGTTCTCCAGGCCGTTGGCCATCACCAACTTCGGTGACGAGGAAGGCGCCCGCTTCGGCCTGGCCTGCGTCGGCTCCCGGCTCACCGCCGGGCAGCTGACCAAGGAGAAGGCGTACGAGCTCCGCGACGCCGACGGCATCAGCCTGCCCCAGGCCATGGAGGCCGCCGGGTACGACCCCGACGCCATCGGGGCCGACCCCGAACGCCTGGCCCGCATCGGCGCGTTCGTCGAGCTGCACGTGGAACAGGGTCGGGCCCTGGACCTGTCCGGCGACCGGGTGGGCATCGCCTCCGCGATCTGGCCGCACGGCCGCTGGCGGTTCGACTTCCGCGGCGAGGCCAACCACGCCGGAACCACCCGGCTCGTGGACCGCCGCGACCCGATGCTGACGTACGCGGCGACCGTGCTGGCCGCCCGCCAGGAGGCGGCCCTCGCCGGGGCCGTCGCCACCTTCGGGAAGATCGCGGTCGAGCCCAACGGGGTCAACGCGATCCCGTCCCTGGTGCGCGGCTGGCTCGACTCGCGGGCGGCCGACCAGGCCACCCTCGACACGGTGGTCACCGCCATCGAGAAGGCCGCGCGCGAGCACGCCGACCGCGACGGCATCGACCTCGGCATCGTCCGGGAGTCCTTCACCCCGGTCGTCGAGTTCGAGCACGCCCTGCGCGACGAGATGAACCGGATCCTGGGCGGGTCCGTCCCCGTCCTCGGCACGGGCGCGGGACACGACGCGGGGATCCTCTCCGCGGCCGTCCCGACCGCGATGCTGTTCGTACGGAACCCGACCGGCGTCTCGCACTCCCCGCGGGAGTTCGCCGCCGAGGACGACTGCGTGGCGGGCGTCCTCGCCCTCGCCGACGTACTGGAAGGACTCGCGTGCCGGTGACGAAGACGTACTGGCTGGAACACGCCTGGCTCGACACCCTCGTCGAGCCGGGCGTGGCCCTGGACGTATCCGCCGACGGGCGGATCGCCGCCGTCCGGACCGGGGTCGCGACCCCGACCCCGGGCGCGGAGGTCCTGCGCGGCCTGACCCTCCCCGGGCTGGCCAACGCGCACTCCCACGCCTTCCACCGGGCCCTGCGCGGCACGGTCCAGGTGGGCTCCGGCACCTTCTGGACCTGGCGCGAGGTCATGTACTCCGTCGCCCAGAACCTCACCCCCGACTCGTACTTCGCGCTCGCGCGGGCCGTGTACGCGGAGATGGCGCTGGCCGGCATCACGGCGGTCGGCGAGTTCCACTACGTCCACCACGCGCCCGGCGGTGCCGCGTACGCGGACCCCAACGCGATGGGGGAGGCCCTGATCGCGGCCGCCGCGGAGGCGGGCATCCGCATCACCCTCCTGGACACGGCGTACCTGTCGGCCGGCTTCGGGGAGGCGCCCAACCGGCACCAGCTGCGCTTCTCCGACGGCACCGCCGAGGCGTGGGCGGAACGGGTCGGCGGGCTGAAGCCCCGCGACCACGCGCTGATCGGCGCCGCGATCCACTCCGTACGGGCCGTCCCGGCCGGGCAGTTGGCCACGGTGGCGGCGTGGGCGCAGGAGCGGCGGGCGCCGCTGCACGTGCACCTCTCCGAGCAGACCGCGGAGAACGACGCCTGCCTGGCCGCCCACGGCCGCACCCCGACGCAGCTCCTCGCCGACCACGGCGTGCTGGGACCGCGGACCACGGGCGTCCACAACACGCACCTCACGGACGAGGACATCGCCCTCCTCGGCGGCACCACCACCGGCACCTGCATGTGCCCGACCACCGAACGCGACCTCGCGGACGGCATCGGCCCGGCGGTCCGCCTCCAGCGGGCCGGCAGCCCGCTGTCGCTCGGCAGCGACAGCCACGCGGTGATCGACCTGCTCGAAGAGGCGCGGGCGATGGAGCTCAACGAGCGGCTGGCGAGCCGTACGCGCGGCCACTGGACGGCGGCGGCGCTGCTGCGGGCGGCTTCGGCGGACGGGCACGCGGCGCTGGGCTGGTCGGACGCGGGCACCTTGGCGGTGGGCGCGCTCGCCGACTTCACGACCGTCGCGCTGGACTCGGTACGGACGGCCGGTCCGGTACCGCGGCTGGGCGCCGAGACCGCGGTCTTCGCGGCGACGGCCGCCGATGTCCGGCACACGGTGGTGGCGGGCCGCCACATCGTCCGCGACGGCGCCCACACCCTGGTCGAGGACGTCCCGTCCGCCCTCGCCGACTCCATCGCCGCCCTCCGCACCTGACCGCCTACGCCTGCGGCGGGCCTTTCCCCACCCCGCCCCTTCCCGAACTGGGGCTCCGCCCCGGACCCCCGCTCCTCAAACGCCGGAGGGGCTGGAGTTTCCGCCCGGCGAGGCTGGATTTGCGCAGCAAATCCCAGCCCCGCCGGCGTTTGAGGCGCGGGGGTCCGGGGGCGGAGCCCCCGAAGCCGGGGCCGGGGCCGCGGGCCCCGGTTTCGGGAAGGGGCGGGGTGGGGGAACGAAACGACTCGACGACCACGAGGAACCATGACCACCACCGCAATCACCCACATCGGCAGCCTCGTCACCAACGACCCCGCCCTCGGCGACGGAACCCCCCTCGGCAGGATCGAGAACGCCGCCGTCGTCATCGAAGACGACCGCATCGCCTGGGTCGGCCCCGCCGACCAGGCCCCCGCCGCCGACACCGCGTTCAACGCGAACGGCCGCGCCGTCATCCCCGGCTTCGTCGACTCCCACTCGCACCTCGTCTTCGCGGGCGACCGCACCGCCGAGTTCAACGCGCGCATGTCCGGCAGCAGCTACGCCGCCGGCGGCATCCGCACCACCGTCGCCGCCACCCGCGCCGCCGGCGACGCCGAGCTCGAGGCCAACCTGCTGCGCCACCTCGACGAGGCCCTCCGGCAGGGCACGACCACCTTCGAGACCAAGTCCGGCTACGGCCTCACCGTCGCCGACGAGGCGCGCGCCCTGCGGATCGCCGCCGCGCACACCGAGGAGGTCACCTACCTCGGTGCGCACATCGTCTCCCCGGACTACGCCGACGACCCGGCCGGCTACGTGGACCTGGTCACCGGCGAGATGCTGGAGGCCTGTGCCCCGTACGCGCGCTGGGTCGACGTCTTCTGCGAGAAGGGCGCCTTCGACGGGGACCAGGCCCGCGCGATCCTCACCGCCGGCGCCGCCGCCGGGCTGATCCCGCGCGTGCACGCCAACCAGCTCTCGTACGGCCCCGGCGTGCAGCTCGCCGTGGAGCTGGAGGCGGCCTCCGCCGACCACTGCACCCACCTCACCGACGCCGACGTCGACGCCCTCGTCCAGGCCGCGGACACCACCGTCGCCACCCTCCTCCCCGGCGCCGAGTTCTCCACCCGCGCCCAGTGGCCCGACGCCCGCCGGCTGATCGACGCGGGCGCGACCGTCGCGCTGTCCACGGACTGCAACCCGGGCTCCTCCTACACGAGTTCGATGCCGTTCTGCATCGCGCTCGCCGTGCGCGACATGCGGATGACCCCGGACGAGGCCCTGTGGTCGGCCACCGCCGGCGGCGCCCGCGCCCTGCGCCGTACGGACATCGGGACGGTCACCCCCGGGGCGCGCGCGGACCTGGCGCTCCTGGACGCCCCGAGCCACGTCCACCTGGCCTACCGGCCCGGTGTTCCGCTGGTTTCCGCCGTGTGGCAGAGGGGTGTCCGCGCCCACTGACGAGCGTTCAATTCCGGACGGCCCTTTGTCTTCCCTCCTCAAGACCCCGGGCGTACCTTGAGCCACCAATCTGATGTGCCGTCAGTAACTTGTGGCCCAAGGTTCGAGGGGAAGACGAAGGTGTCCGACCGGAAACGCTCCACCGCGCTCGCGCTGGCCTCCGCGCTGGCAGCCGGATCGGCGGTCCTGCTGGCCGCCCCCGCGGCGCAGGCCGCCGTCATCGACGTTGCCTACGACTGCAAGACCCCCATCGGGGACAAGTCGGCGGTATCGCCCATCGACATCAAGGCCGTGAAGGAAGGGGACGGCTACAAGCTCACGATGTCCTTCCAGAAGGGCGTCTCCTCCAGCCCCGTCGAGCTCGGCAAGGGCGCGATGAGCCCCAGTGCCGTCATCCTCGTCGAGGGCGCGGAGAAGGCCTCCGTCCCGGTCTCCGGGGCGTCCAACCCCGAGGCCATCCCCGCCAACACCCCCATCAAGATCACCGACCTCTCGGGCACCTACAAGCCCAAGAAGAGCGGCAAGGTCAACTTCACCGCCGGGGTCCTGACCATCAAGGCGCTGGGGACCACGACCACGTGCACCCCGGGCAACAGCCCCAAGCCCTCCCTGGAACTGGACGTCACGGCCGCCGCCGGCGGTGGCGGCGGCACGCAGTCCGGCGGGTCCGGATCCGGCGGCGGGGACACCCTCCCGCAGACCGGACCCGCCGACTCCGCCCTCGCGCTGGGCACCCTCGGCGGCACCGTGCTGCTCAGCGGCGCCGTCGGCGTGCTCTGGCTGACCCGGCGCGGCCGGCGGGCCGGGTCCTGAACGGAGCGCCCCCGGCCATGCCCGTGCTCCACACCCTCAAGCGCGCAGGCGCCCTGCTCCTGACGGCCGCCGCGCTGTACGCGGCCCCCGCGCACCCGGCGGCGGCCGACGAGCCCGGCTGGACGGCCGAACCCGCCGCCGGAACGGCCGCCGCGGCGCCAGGGGGCGCCCGTCCGTACTTCTACCTCGCGGGCACCGCCGGCACGGTGCTGGAGGACCGGCTCGCCCTCACCAACACCACCGACACCGAACGCACCGTCACCCTGCGCGGGGCCGACGCCTACAACACGGCGGACGGCGCCTTCGCCGTGCGGTCCGCCGAGGCGTCCACCGACGCCGGGTCCTGGATCGGCTTCGGCGCCGCGGCCACCGTGAAGATCCCGCCCCGCACCCGCGCCGTGGTGCCGTTCACCGTGACCGTGCCGCCCGCATCCCCGCCCGGCGACCACCCCGCCGCCGTGGTCGCGGCCGAAGGCGGCCACGAGGTGGGCGTACGGGTCCACCTGCGGGTCGGCGGCCCCACCCTGGCCGCCCTCACCGTCGAGGACGTCTCCGTACGCGGCGAGGGCCCGGCCGCGGTCATCGCGTACACCCTGGTCAACCGGGGCAACGTGGCCCTCGCCCCCGAGCTGTCGATCACCGCGGGGGGCACCTTCGGCGAGGTCGAGGGGCGCGGCGCCCGCACCCTGCCGGTGGAACTCCTGCCGGGGCAGCGGGCCCGGCTGACCGAACCGTGGTCCGGCGCGCCCGTCTTCGACCGGGTCCGCCTCACCCTCACCGTCACCGCGCCCGGCGGCGCCCGCGCCACCGCCGCCACCTCGGCGTGGTTCGTGCCCTGGCGGCTCACGGGGTGGCTGGGCGGCGCCCTGGTCGCCCTCGGCGGGACGACCGCGGGCGCGCTGTACCTCGTACGCGCCCGGCGGCGCGCCCGGCAGGACCCGCGGGCCGACGCGACGCCCGTACCCGTACCCGTACCCGTACCGGAACACGATCACGAACTGACGGGAGCAGCCAGGTGAGCCCCAACGCCGGTGGCACGATCCGTGTGCTCCTCGGTCGTGCCCGCGAAGTCCCGCCCGGCCCGCGGGGCCCGTCGTACACCCGTGCCCTGCTCCGCGGACGCGTACTGGCGGCGGCACTGGCCGCGTGCGCCCTCGCGCTGCTCCAGGCGGCCCCGGCCACCGCCGCCGAGGATCCCAAACCGGGGGTGGCGCTCTCGCTCCAGGAGGCCGCCAAGGGCACCGAGCTCACCGTCACCGGCACCGGCTGGCGCGCCAAGTCGCTGGTGATGCTGCTGGTCTGCGGCCAGAACATGATCGGCGGCACCAACAGCTGTGCCAACGCCGACGGCGCCGCGGTCTCGGTGGCCGACGACGGGCACTTCACCGCGAAGCTCCCCGTGGTGGCCCCGCCCAAGCCCTGCCCCTGCGTCGTCAACGTGACCTCCGTCAACGGCGACCAGTCCACCGTGGCCGTCCCCCTGAAGATCACCGATCACGAGGTGGCCGAGCTGCCCGCCGAGTCCGGGACGGCCCGCCTCGCGATGCTCACCGGGGTCCGGCTGGAGGGCGAGGACGGGGTGCTGACCTGGTTCGGCGCCCCGCCCACCCGGAAGTTCAAGGTCACCGTCGGCAACCTCGGCTCGGCCCCCGTCAAGGACCCGGTCTTCCAGCTCGGCACCTCGCACGGCGTGTTCGCGCCGCTGTGGGAGGAGGCCCGCTGGAAGGGGATCATCCCGCCCGGTGGCAAAGCGGAGATCGCCCTGGACGTGTCCCTGACGGCCGGCGCCTACGGGGACTACACGGTCTCCCTCAAGTACGGCGAGACGGTGGTCGCCACCCAGCCGTGGGGCGTGGACCGCCCGTACGGGGTGCTGCTCTTCTGGGGCCTGCTCCTGCTGGTGATCCCGGCCGCGCTCTTCCGCGTCGGCATGGCCGTCGTCGACAAGGTCCGCCCGCGCGAGACCCCCGCGGGCGGCCGGCACCGGGGCGCGCCGCCCGAGTCCGCCTCGGCCGTGACGACCCGCCTGCCCAGGATCGCGGCGCTGCGAGGACCGGCGCGCGCGTCCGCCGACCCCGTGGCGGAGACCTCTCAGACCTCCACGGCGGTACTGCCGTGGTTCACCCCGGACAGTACGCCGGAGACAGCACCACAGACGTCCGCACCGTCTGAGAACCGTTCGACGACGAAGGGACAAGCGTGAAGAACCGACGGAGGGTGAGCGCGGCAGTGGTCGCGCTGCTGCTCGGCGGCGCGGGTATCGCCATCGCGGCTTCCCCCGCCCAGGCCGCGGAGACCACGTTCAAGGTGAAGTGCGTACCACCGGCCGGGGGTGGCAGCCCGGTCGAGGGCGAGACCACCGCCAAGGTCACGGCGCCGGCCACCGCGAAGGTCGGTGACGAGGTCGACGTGGTGTGGGAGACCGTCAAGCCCGCCTCGAACAACACGGACCTGATGGACATCCCGAAGGACTCGGTCCAGCCCACCGGCTGGATCACGCTGGGCAGCGGGATGGGCGAGCTGAAGGTCGTCGGGGACAAGGTGAACCCGCCGATCCCCAAGAAGGCACCCATGCAGATGTCGGCGATGAAGGGCAAGCTCAAGCTCACCAAGGCCGGGAAGATCACCCTGACCCCCGGGAAGTACGACGTCGCCGTCACCTTCCCCTTCGGCACCTTCGTCACCAAGTGCGCGCCGACCGGTGACGTCGGCGTCGGGGCCACCATCGACGTGTCGGCCGGCTCCAGCGGCGGCACGACGAACGGGGGTGCCGCGAACGGGGGTGCCACGAACGGGGGTGCCACCAACGGGGGCGCCACCAACGGCGGGGCCACGAACGGAGGCACGGACAACGGCGGTGCGACCGGCGGTTCCGGCGGCCAGACCGACTTCCCCGGCAAGCCCGTCGACGTGAAGTTCGACTGCGGTGAGACCGTCCCCGGCGGCATCACCACCCCGGTCACCGTCAGCGCCAAGAAGAACGGCGGGAACTTCGACCTCACCGTCAAGACGGCGAAGGACGCCATGAAGGCCCCGGTGCCCCTGCCCAAGGGCGCGCTCAAGCCCTCGATGCAGATCAAGCTCGGCGGCGCCGACAGCGGCATGGTCAACGTCACCGGACCGGCCAACGCCGACGCCATCGCCCAGGGCGCCGGCGTCAGCCTGAGCGACATGACGGGCACCTACAAGCCCGGCAAGACGGGCAAGGTCACCCTCAGCCCCGCTGACATGTCGATCGACGTCACGATGGTCGCGGGCTCCCCTCCGCTCACCGTCCCCTGCAAGGCGACGAGCACCGGCGTCTCCCTGGAGCTGGACACCACCGCCCAGCCGGGCGGCTCCGGCTCGCCCGCGTCGACCGGCGGCACGGGCAGCACCGCCTCCGGCGGCCTCGCCGAGACCGGCGCCGAGGACGAGGGCGGCATCAAGGCGCTCGCCCTGGTCGCCGGCACCGTGATCCTCCTCGGCGGCGCGGTGTTCACCTTCACCCCGTGGCGCCGCCTGCGCGGCACCCGCTAGCCGTACCGGCAAACGCGACGGCCCGGCACACCTTCCGGTGTGCCGGGCCGTTCGCCGTCACGGGGAGCCGTTACGGGCAGTGCGTCAGTGCACGCCACCCATGAGCGGCTGGACCTTCTTGCGGTACATGTAGATCGCGATGCCGGCGAGGACCGCGAGGATGCCCTGGGAGGCGAACCAGCCCTGGGTGTCCGTCGGGGCGCCGATCAGCTGGAGCAGCGCGATGGCCGAGTCACCGGCGGTGACCGCGAGGAAGAAGACGCCCATCATCTGGGAGGCGTACTTCTGCGGCGCCAGCTTGGTGGTCAGCGACAGGCCGACGGGGGAGAGGGTGAGCTCACCGACGGTCTGGATGAAGTACACGCCGACCAGCCACATCGGGCTGACCTTCGCGTCGCCGCCGGCCAGGCCCTGGGCGACCATCATGACGCCGAAGGAGATACCGATCATGACCAGCGCGAAGGAGAACTTCGCGAGGGTCGTCGGCTCCTTGGAGCGCTTGGCGAGGGCCACCCACAGCATCGCGAAGAGCGGGGCGAGCGCCATCACGAACAGCGGGTTCAGCGACTGGAACCAGCTCTCCGGGAAGTTGAAGCCGAAGAGCGTGCTGTCCGTGCTGTCCTTCGCGAACAGGGACAGCGTGGAGCCGGTCTGGTCGTAGATCGCCCAGAAGATCGCGGCGGCCGCGAAGAACCAGACGTACGCCGACATGCGGGACCGCTCGACGGTGGAGAGGTCCTTGTCGCGCTTGATCCGCAGGATCGCCCAGGCGGGCAGGATCAGACCGGCGATGGTCAGCGGCCACAGCGCGTAGTTGATCGTGAAGATGCCGGCCAGGCCGATGGCCGCGTAGGCGACGGCGGCGACGCCGAGCCAGATCAGGCCCTTCTTGACGACCGAGGACTTCTCGGCGGCGCTCAACGGGCTCGGAACGGTGTTCGAGACCGGGTTGAGGTGGCGGAAGCCGAAGAAGTAGAAGCCGAGACCCAGCGCCATGCCGACACCGGCCATGGCGAAGCCGAGGTGCCAGTTGATCTCCTGGCCGACGTAGCCGATGGTCAGCGGCGCGACGAAGGCACCGAGGTTGATGCCCATGTAGAAGATCGTGAAGCCGCCGTCACGGCGCGGGTCGTTCTTGTCCCGGTAGAGCTGGCCGACCATCGTGGAGATGTTGGCCTTCAGCACGCCCGAACCGGCGGCGATCAGCGCCAGGCCGATGAAGAACGAGACGGACGAGGGCACCGCCAGCAGGAAGTGACCGGTCATGATCACGACACCGGCGACGGCCACGGCCTTGCGGGCACCCCACACACGGTCACCGAGCCAGCCGCCCGGAAGGGCGAGCAGGTAGACCATGGCGTTGTAGACGGAGTAGATCGCGACCGCGGTCGCGTCGTTCATCCCCAGACCACCGTCGGCCACGTTCGTGGCCAGGTAGAGGACGAGCAGCGCGCGCATGCCGTAGAAGCTGTAGCGCTCCCACATCTCCGTCATGAAGAGGAAGGCGAGGCCGCTGGGGTGGCCGAGGAAGGTCTTCTCGGTGGAGGTGTCCGCCGAGTTCCTCGTCAGGCTGGAAGCCATGGGTCGATCCTTGCTTGCTCGGGACGCTTCGCTTCGTGAGCGGAACAGCGCCCGGGACGGGTGCCGGCACCGGCGGCGGATCCCCCACCCCACGCCCAGGGGTCTCACCCCTGGTGGGGGTGAAGGGAACATCCGTAACCGGGATCCACGCCCGCTCGCGCACCTTCGCGCGTCGGGCCCGGCCCATAGGTCATTCACTGTCATCAAGCCCGGACAGGTGAGTCCCTCAAGACTGCCCGTCCGGTCAGGACAGAAATAGAGACCTTCGGCAGTTTTTGGCACAAAGGTCCCTGAGATAGTGCATCAGGCGTCTCGCCACCATACGACACGACAGTGGGGCATATGAAAGGACTTGAGATATGGATCACAGGCGAGCCGGGAACCGATCGGGCACATTCGAAGGTCGGTAGTAGTCCATAAGGCCAGTTCGGCAGGGGTGTGACGGCAGGCCCCTGGATGCACCCGCCGCGGACTACCATCACCCACATGACGCGTGTACTGCTCGCCGAGGACGACGCATCCATCTCGGAACCCCTGGCCCGCGCCCTGCGCCGGGAGGGGTACGAGGTCGAGGTCCGGGAGGACGGCCCCACCGCCCTGGACGCGGGACTGCAGGGAGGCGTCGACCTCGTCGTCCTGGACCTGGGCCTGCCCGGAATGGACGGCCTGGAAGTGGCCCGCCGGCTGCGTGCCGAGGGCCACGGCTTCCCGATCCTGGTCCTGACCGCCCGGGCCGACGAGGTGGACACGGTGGTCGGCCTCGACGCCGGCGCCGACGACTACGTCACCAAGCCCTTCCGACTCGCCGAGCTGCTGGCCCGCGTGCGGGCCCTGCTCCGGCGCGGCGCCAACGAGGCCTCCCAGCCCCCCGCCACCCACGGCGTGCGGATCGACGTGGAATCGCACCGCGCGTGGATGGGGGAGGAGGAGCTCCAGCTCACCGCCAAGGAATTCGACCTGCTGAGGGTCCTGGTCCGCGACGCCGGCCGGGTCGTCACCCGCGACCAGCTGATGCGCGAGGTCTGGGACACCACCTGGTGGTCCTCCACCAAGACCCTCGACATGCACATCTCCTGGCTGCGCAAGAAGCTCGGCGACGACGCGGCGAACCCCCGCTACATCGCCACCGTCCGGGGCGTCGGCTTCCGTTTCGAGAAGAGCTAGTACGTACTGAGTCATGCGCCGCCGCCTGATCAACTCCACGCTCGCCGTCGTGCTCGTCGTGATCGCCGTCTTCGGGGTCTCCCTGGTGATCGTGGAGACCCGGACGATCACCAACAGCGCCCAGGACCGGATCGAGTCCGAGGCCCTGCGCCTGCTGAACATCGTCGAGGCCAACGCCCTGGAGAAGAAGCCCGTCGACGCCGAGGCGCTCGGCGAGCAGCTCGACGTGGGCGACCACGCCCGGATCTCCGTCCCCGGCTCGCCGCCCGTGGAGGTCGGCGACCGGATCCCCGACAAGGTCGTCCGCGGCACCGCGCGCGGCGAGCAGGGCGAGACGGTCGTCGTCGAGGCCTCCCGCTCCACCGTGACCAAGGAGGTCGGGCGGACCCTGGCCGTGGTCGGCGCGGTGGCGCTGCTCGCCGTCGTGGCGGCCGTACTGCTCGCCGTACGGCAGGCGAACCGGCTCACCTCCCCGCTCACCGACCTCGCCGAGACCGCGGAGCGCCTCGGCTCGGGCGACCCCAGACCCCGGCACAAGCGGTACGGAGTGCCCGAGCTGGACCGGGTCGCGGACGTACTGGACTCCAGCGCCGAACGGATCGGCCGGATGCTGACCGCCGAGCGGCGCCTGGCCGCCGACGCCTCGCACCAGCTGCGCACCCCGCTCACGGCCCTGTCGATGCGGCTGGAGGAGATCACCGTCACCGACGACCTGGAGACCGTCCGGGAGGAGGCGTCGATCGCCCTCACCCAGGTGGAGCGGCTCACGGACGTGGTGCAGCGGCTGCTCACGAACTCGCGGGACCCTCGCACGGGCTCCGCGGTCCCCTTCGACCTGGACGAGGTCGTCAAGCAGCAGGTGGAGGAGTGGCGGCCGGCCTACCGCAGCGCCGGCCGGGCCATCGTGCGCTCCGGCAAGCAGGGCGTACGGGCCGTCGGTACCCCGGGCGCGGTCGCGCAGGTCCTGGCGACCCTCGTGGAGAACGCCCTCATGCACGGTGGCGGAACGGTCGCGCTGCGTACCCGGGTCATCGGCAACCAGGCGGTGCTGGAGGTCACGGACGAGGGCCCCGGGGTCCCGCCGGACCTCGGCAACCGGATCTTCGAGCGGACCATCAGCGGCCGCAACTCCACCGGGATCGGCCTCGCCGTCGCCCGGGACCTCGCGGAGGCCGACGGCGGGCGCCTCGAACTGCTCCAAGCGCAGCCGGCGGTCTTCGCGCTCTTCCTCAGCCGTACGTCACCCAAGCGCCCCGAACCCGAGGCCACGGTCCGCTAGGCCGTCACGGGCAGCCGCGGGCCGTCGCCCGGCCCCGAGCCTTAGTTGTTCGCGGGCTCCGGCTCGGGCAGCGGCTCCGGCCTGCGGTCGGGCTTGGGCAGAGGCGCCGGCTCGGGCATCGGCTCGGCGGGCGTCGCGGCGAGGGGCGCGGGCAGGGCCTTGAAGACCCAGGTGCGGTAGGACCAGAAACGGAACACGGTGGCCGTCCCGATGCCGATGAACTTGAACACGTTGCTGGCGAACGGGCCACCCCAGCCGAAGCCGTACGTGGCCACGTACAGCACGCCGTTCTCGATGACCAGGCCGATCGCGCTGAAGGCCACGAAGAGGACCAGCTCGCGCGTGCGCCCGGCCGCGTCGCTGTGGGCGCGGTCGCGGTAGGCGAAGTAGCGGAAGCCGAGGTAGTTCGTGGCGATGGCCACCACGGTGGCTATCACGCTCGCGCGCACCACCTGGAGATCGGTGGTGCTGCGGATCAGGTTGAAGACACCCAGGTTGACCAGCACGCCCAGGCCGCCGACCGCACCGAACTTGGCGACCTCCCGTACGAGGCCGCGTACGCGTTCGAGAACAGATCCGTTCCCCGGCGTGCTCATCAGTAGGTCAGTCCCGTCGGTCACCGCCCCCGCAAGGGGCGTCCGGCTGTCGTCCGGTGTCGTCCGGTGTTCTCCGTCAACCCACCCATGCTAAGTGTCCCCCCTGTGCTCCGTCTGTGCCTTCCGACCTCGTGCGACGCACGGCACACCGACAGGTACGCGCCAGGCCGCGTCCGTATGGCGGAATCCCGCCGGATACCCTGGAGGAGTGACGTTCCCCGTAGTTGGCATGGTCGGCGGCGGACAGCTCGCCCGCATGACCCACGAGGCGGGCATCCCCCTCGGCATCAGATTCAAGCTCCTCAGTGACACCCCACAGGACTCGGCGGCCCAGGTCGTGAGCGACGTCGTCATCGGCGACTACCGCGATCTGGAGACACTGCGCGCGTTCGCGCGCGGCTGCGACGTGATCACCTTCGACCACGAGCACGTACCCACCGAGCACCTGCGGGCCCTGGAAGCGGACGGCATCCCCGTCCGCCCGGGGCCCGACGCGTTGGTGCACGCCCAGGACAAGGGGGTGATGCGCGCCAAGCTCGACGAGATCGGCGCGCCCAGCCCCCGCCACCGGATCGTGAGCGATCCGGCGGACGCGGCGGCCTTCGCGGCGGAGGTCGGCGGTTTCCCCGTCATCCTCAAGACCGTGCGCGGCGGCTACGACGGCAAGGGCGTGTGGTTCGTACGCAGCCAGGAGGACGCGGACGCGCCCTTCAAGGCCGGTGTCCCCGTCCTCGCCGAAGAGAAGGTGGACTACGTCCGCGAACTCGCGGCCAACATCGTCCGCTCCCCGCACGGCCAGGCCGTGGCCTACCCCGTGGTCGAATCCGTCCAGGTCGACGGAGTCTGCGACACGGTGATCGCCCCCGCCCCGAACCTCTCCGAGGAACTCGCCGGCGAGGCCCAGGCGCTCGCCCTGCGCATCGCCAAGGAACTCGACGTGACCGGCCACCTCGCGGTGGAACTGTTCGAGACCACCGACGGCCGCATCCTCGTCAACGAACTGGCGATGCGCCCGCACAACAGCGGCCACTGGACCCAGGACGGGGCCGTGACCTCCCAGTTCGCCAACCACGTGCGCGCGGTCCTGGACCTCCCGCTGGGCGACCCCCGCCCCCGCGCCAAGTGGACCGTGATGGCGAACGTGCTGGGCGGGGACTACCCCGACATGTACGCGGCGTACCTGCACTGCATGGCGCACGATCCGCAGCTGAAGATCCACATGTACGGCAAGGACGTGAAAGCCGGCCGCAAGGTCGGCCACGTCAACACGTACGGCGACGACCTGGACGATGTCCTGGAGCGCGCACGCCACGCAGCCGACTACCTCAGAGGAACGGTCACCCAATGAGCCCCTCCGCAAGCGCTCCCCTCATCGGCATCGTCATGGGTTCCGACTCGGACTGGCCGGTCATGGAGGCCGCCGCCCAGGCCCTGGACGAGTTCGAGATCCCCTACGAGGTCGACGTCGTCTCCGCGCACCGGATGCCGCGCGAGATGATCGCGTACGGGGAGCGGGCCGCGGACCGCGGTCTGAAGGCGATCATCGCGGGCGCGGGCGGAGCCGCCCACCTGCCCGGCATGCTCGCCTCCGTCACCCCGCTGCCGGTGATCGGCGTACCGGTGCCGCTGAAGTACCTCGACGGCATGGACTCCCTGCTGTCGATCGTCCAGATGCCCGCGGGGGTTCCCGTCGCCACCGTCTCGGTCGCCGGGGCGCGCAACGCGGGCCTGCTGGCCGCCCGCATCCTCGCCACGCACGACGAGGACCTGCTCGCGCGGATGCGCGACTTCCAGCAGGAGCTGAACGACCAGGCCACCGAGAAGGGCAAGCGGCTGCGCACGAAGGTCGCGGGCGCGGACTCCTTCGGATTCGCGAAGTGAGCGCGGCGCAGCGCCTGGACGAGGCGCGTGAGCTGCTCGCCGAGCACCCGGTCGTCGACGGCCACAACGACCTCCCCTGGGCGCTGCGCGAGCAGGTCCGCTACGACCTGGCCAAGCGCGACATCGCGGGCGACCAGTCCGCGCACCTGCACACCGACATCCCCCGGCTGCGGGCCGGCGGGGTCGGGGCGCAGTTCTGGTCGGTCTACGTCCGCTCCGACTACGCCGGCGACACGGCGGTCAGCGCCACGCTGGAGCAGATCGACGTCGTCGCCCAGCTGATCGACCGTTATCCCGGCGACCTGGTCCGGGCCCTGACGGCCGACGACATGGAGGCCGCCCGGGCGAGCGGACGCATCGCCTCCCTGATGGGCGCCGAGGGCGGCCACTCCATCAACAACTCCCTCGCCACGCTGCGGGCCCTGCACCGGCTGGGCGTGCGCTACATGACCCTGACCCACAACGACACCATCGACTGGGCGGACTCGGCGACCGACGAACCCCGGCACGGCGGCCTCACCGACTTCGGCCGCGAGGTCGTCCGGGAGATGAACCGCGTCGGCATGCTCGTGGACCTCTCGCACGTCGCCGAGACGACGATGCGCGACGCGATCGCCGTCTCGGCGGCGCCGGTGGTCTTCTCGCACTCCTCCGCGCGGGCGGTCTGCGACCACCCGCGCAACGTCCCGGACGACGTCCTCGCCCTGCTCCCGGCCAACGGCGGGGTGGCCATGGCGACCTTCGTACCGAAGTTCATCCTTCCCGCGGCGGTCGAGTGGACGCAGGCCGCGGACGAGAACCTGCGCGCCCACGGCTTCCACCACCTGGACACCACCCCCGAGGCGATGGCCCTGCACCGCGCCTTCGAGGAGGCCCGCCCCCGCCCCGTGGCCACCGCCTCGACGGTGGCGGACCACCTGGACCACATGCGCGAGGTGGCCGGCATCGACCACATCGGCATCGGCGGGGACTACGACGGCACGGCCTTCACCCCGTCCGGCCTGGACGACGTGGCGGGCTACCCGAACCTGGTGGCGGAACTCCTCACCCGCGGCTGGTCCCGCCCGGACCTGGCGAAGCTGACCTGGTCCAACGCGGTCCGCGCCCTCCGCGACGCGGAGTCGGTGTCCCGCGACCTGTCTGCGACGCGCGGCCCGTCGAACGCCGTTTTGTAGCCTCCCGGCGGGGCGGTCGGTGCCTCCGGCGGCGTTTGAGGCGCGGGGTCTGGGGCGGAGCCCCAGGGTCTTTCAGCCCGTCCGGCGTTTGAGGACGGGGGCACCTCCCAGCGGTAGCTGGGGGAGGGTCCGGGCAGAGCCCGGGGAACGGAGGAAGGGCGGGGCGGGGAGCGGCTGCGCGCAGCGGCGCCCCCACCCCCGCCCGGCAGCGGCACCCCGCCCGGCCAGGGCCACGGGACCCGCCCCCACCCGGCCAGGGCACAGGCCACCCGAACGCCACGCCCGGCACGCGGCACACGCGCCCCGCGTGTCACGGTGGCACCACCTCTCCCTGCTGCCGCCGAGACCGGAGCGAACGCCATGGCCGACCTGCAGGATGAACCCCACTCCGTCGGCATCGGAGCCGAGGACCCCCCTGCCCCCGCCACCAGACCCGCCGCCGGCGCGCTCGACCGCGCCACCGCGCTGCTGTCCGTCCATCCCGTCGCGGACGGCTGCAACACGCTCGTGTGGACCCTGCGCCAGAGCCCGCACCACGACATCGACACCCCGGAAGCGGGCGTCGACACCGACATCCCGAGGCTCCGCGCCGGCGGGGTGGGCGCCCAGTTCTGGTCCCTGCTGGTACCCCCGGCCGGCCCGCCCTCGACCGTGGTCTCCGAGACCCTGGAACAGATCGACGTGGCGCTGGCCATGATGCGCCGCTACCCGGACAGCCTGCTCCTCGCCCTGACCGCCGACGACATGGCCGACGCCCGCAACCGCGGCCGCATCGCCTCGTTCCTCGGCCCCGTGCCCGGCAGCGCCCTCACCGATTCCCTCGGCGTGCTGCGCGCCTTCCACACGCTGGGCGTACGGATCCTCGCCCCCGCGGGAGCGCCCTGGGCGGCGGACGAGCTGACCGCCTTCGGCCACCAGGTGGTCCGCGAGGCGAACCGGCTCGCGGTCCTGCTGGACCTCGCCGGCTGCGAGCCCGAGGCGGCCTGCCGGATCGTGGGGGCGTCCAAGGCGCCGGTGGTCGTCTCGAACACGGGCGCGGCCTCCCTGAACCCGCATCCCGGGAACGTCACCGACGAGGTGCTGCTCGCCCTGCGCGAGGCCGGCGGCCTGGCCATGGTCACCTTCGACACCGCCCGCACCGGGGACTCCCTCCACGCGGTGGCCGACCACATCGACCACGTGCGGGCCGTCGCCGGCCCGGGCGGCGTCGGCCTCGGCGCAGGCTTCGGCTCCGAACAGGGCGGCCCCCGCCCGACCGGCCTCACCGACCCCTCGGGCTACCCGAAGCTGCTCGCCGAACTCCTCGAACGAGGCTGGTCGGAAGCCGACCTCGCGGCGCTGACCTGGGGCAACGCCCAGAGGGTTCTGCGGGACGCGGAGTTCACGGCCCGCGCCGCCCAGCACCGCCGCACGTAGACGCCGACCGAGTTGCAGCCACGGCGCCGCACCGGCACACGGAAAGGCGCCCCCAGGGTGACGTCACCCAGGGCGACGTCACCCGGCGGGGCGTGCCCGCAGGGCGTCAGGCTCGGGGGCGCCCCATCGCCCGGTACGTCCATCCGGCCGCCCGCCACCGCTCGGGGGCCAGCGCGTTGCGACCGTCCAGGATCAGCCGGTCCGTGACGACACCCCCCAGCTCCGCGGGGTCGAGGTCACGGAACTCGCGCCACTCGGTGAGGTGCAGTACGACCTCCGCCCCGCGCGCCGCCTCCAGCGCGGAGTCCGCGTACCCGAGGGTCGGGAACACGCGGCGCGCGTTCTCCATCCCCTTGGGGTCGTACACCGTGACCTGTCCGCCCTGGAGGTGGATCTGCCCCGCCACGTTCAGCGCGGGGGAGTCCCGTACGTCGTCCGAGTCCGGCTTGAAGGTGGCGCCGAGCACGGCCACCCGCTTGCCCAGGAACGAGCCGCCCACGGCCTCCCGCGCCAGCTCGACCATGTGTCCGCGGCGGCGCATGTTGATCGAGTCGACCTCTCGCAGGAAGGTCAGAGCCTGGTCGGCGCCCAGTTCGCCGGCGCGTGCCATGAAGGCCCGGATGTCCTTCGGCAGGCAGCCGCCGCCGAAGCCGATGCCGGCCCGCAGGAACTTCGCGCCGATCCGCTCGTCGTAGCCGATGGCCTCCGCCAGCTTCACCACGTCGCCGCCCGCCGCCTCGCACACCTCGGCCATGGCGTTGATGAAGGAGATCTTGGTCGCCAGGAAGGAGTTGGCGGCGGTCTTGACCAGCTCCGCGGTCGGGAAGTCGGTCACCACCAGCGGGCTTCCCTCGCCCATCGGCGTCGCGTACACCTCGCGCAGCACCTTCTCGCCGCGCTCGCCCTGGACGCCGATCACGATCCGGTCGGGGTGCAGGGTGTCCTGCACGGCGAAGCCCTCCCGCAGGAACTCCGGGTTCCAGGCCAGTTCCACGTCGGCGCCCGCCGGGGCCAGCTCCACGAGCTTCTCCGCCAGCCGCTGCGCCGAGCCCACCGGCACGGTCGACTTGCCGACCACCAGCACGGGCCGGGTCAGGTGCGGGGCCAGCGAGCCCATCGCCGCGTCCACGTAACTCATGTCACAGGCGTACTCGCCGTGCTTCTGCGGGGTGTTCACGCAGACGAAGTGGACGTCGCCGAACGCGCCGACCTCCTCGAAGGAGGTCGTGAACCGCAGCCGCCCGGTGGATCCCGGCAGCCCGGCCACGTGCTGGGCGAGCAGTTCCTCCAGCCCGGGTTCGTACATCGGCACCCGGCCCGACGCCAGCATCTCGATCTTCTCGGGCACCACGTCCAGCCCCAGCACCTCGAACCCCAGCTCCGCCATCGCCGCGGCGTGGGTCGCGCCGAGATAGCCGGTGCCGATCACAGTGATCCTGAGGGGGGCCATGGGAGCTCCAGAGGTGCGGGGCCGTGTGCGGCCACTGAGCATAGTCGGGCCCGTGGAGGGGGACGCTCCCCAGTGCCGCCTCCGCTGTCACGCAACTCACGCGGGCCGTCCATACCGCTGCCCGGGAGGCGACGACTAAACTTGGGTTACTTAACGGTAGTTAGCATCGCGAAACGCGCCACGTGGCGCGTCACCCTTGGGGAGTGAGAGATCTTGGCGGGTTCTGCCGACTTCGACCTGTACCGCCCGGCCGAGGAGCACGACATGCTCCGCGAGTCCGTCCGCTCGCTCGCCGAGGCGAAGATCCTCCCGTTCGCGGCCGCGGTCGACGAGGAGTCCCGCTTCCCGCAGGAGGCCCACGACGCCCTGGTCGCCAACGACCTGCACGCCGTCCACGTGCCCGAGACCTACGGCGGCGCCGGCGCCGACGCGCTCGCCACCGTGATCGTGATCGAGGAGGTGGCCCGCGTGTGCGCCTCCTCCTCCCTCATTCCGGCCGTCAACAAGCTCGGCTCGCTCCCGGTGATCCTCTCCGGCTCCGAGGAGCTGAAGAAGAAGTACCTCGGCCCGCTGGCCAAGGGCGACGGAATGTTCTCGTACGCCCTCTCCGAGCCGGACGCCGGCTCCGACGCGGCCGGCATGAAGACCCGCGCGGTCCGCGACGGCGATTTCTGGGTCCTCAACGGCGTCAAGCGCTGGATCACCAACGCGGGCGTCTCCGAGTACTACACGGTCATGGCCGTCACCGACCCGGAGAAGCGCTCGAAGGGCATCAGCGCCTTCGTCGTCGAGAAGTCGGACGAGGGCGTCTCCTTCGGCGCCCCCGAGAAGAAGCTCGGCATCAAGGGCTCCCCGACGCGCGAGGTCTACCTCGACAACGTCCGCATCCCCGCCGACCGCATGATCGGCGCCGAGGGCACCGGCTTCGCCACAGCGATGAAGACCCTCGACCACACCCGCATCACCATCGCCGCCCAGGCCCTCGGCATCGCCCAGGGCGCCCTGGACTACGCCAAGGGCTACGTCCAGGAGCGCAAGCAGTTCGGCAAGCCGATCGCCGACTTCCAGGGCATCCAGTTCATGCTCGCGGACATGGCCATGAAGATCTCCGCCGCCCGCGCCCTGACCTACCAGGCCGCGGCGGCCTCGGAGCGCGGCGACGCCGACCTCACCTACCTCGGCGCCGCGGCCAAGTGCTTCGCCTCCGACGTGGCCATGGAGGTCACCACGGACGCCGTCCAGCTCCTCGGCGGCTACGGCTACACCCGTGACTACCCGGTGGAGCGCATGATGCGCGACGCGAAGATCACGCAGATCTACGAAGGCACGAACCAGGTCCAGCGCATCGTCATGGCCCGCAACCTCCCGTAACGGGCGGTACGTGCTCTGACCTGCACGAACGAGGAAGGCTCCGGCCCCGGCCGGGGCCTTCCGGCGCTGCCGCGGCATGGCTAGTGTGTGCGCCGTCGGATTGTCGGAGCGTGGTGCAGGGCGGTAAGGGAAATGTCCGTAGAACGATCGGTCGCGCAGACCCTCGGGCAGATCGCCCGTCAGGACGTGGTGCAGATCGGCCCGGAGACCTCCGTCGCCCGCGCGGCCGCCCTGGTCCACGTCGCCGAGCAGTACGGCTTCGACTACGCGGAAGCACGCCGGACGGGGCACAAGAACGCGCTCGTACTGGTCCTCATGTACCGCGACCCGCGCCTCGAGGCGCGCGCCCGGGAGGCGGCCACGATCGCCGCCCACCCGCAGGCCGGCAACGGCGGGACGGTCCCGGGCATGCGGCCGGGGACGCTCAAGCCCCTCCCCGAGGCCGAGGAGGCCGTGGCCCGGGCCAAGGACCGCATCGCGTACGACGCCATGGCCCAGGTCGTGGGCAAGAAGCAGCAGCTCATGGCGGCCGGGTACTGCGTGGTCCTGCCGATCGTCCTCCTCGTCGCCGGGATGCCGCTCGGCGCGCTGTTCGGCGGCGCCGCACTGGCCGCGTTCGTGTTCGGGGGCTTCAAGATGGGCGCGGTCCGGCGGGAGCGGATCGCGCGCCGACTGATCGACGCCGGGTTCGTCGCGGTCCGCGACGTGCACGGGCGCGCCCGGTTCCTCCGCCCCGGACAGCAGCTGCCCGGCCACGCGAACCCCTTCGCGGTCGGATCGTAGGGGCCGGGTCGACCGCGCTGCCCCGTCATTTCATGACACGCCGGGCGCCGCGGATGTAGGGGTGAACACACTCCCGGGGCTCGCCCGCCGTCGGCGTCGATGTCCTACTCGGATGGGCTAAATTTGGACCTTCGTACGCCGGAATTCGGTTGGGGAGAACGCAATGACGGAAGCGATCCTGCTGGTCGGCGGGCAGGGGACGCGGCTGCGCCCGGTGACGGTGAACACGCCGAAGCCGATGGTCCCGACGGCCGGCGTACCGTTCCTCGCCCACCAGATAGCCAGGGCCGCCGCCGCCGGCGTCACCCACATCGTGATGGCCACCTGCTACCTCGCCGAGGTCTTCGAGCCCTACTTCGGTGACGGATCCGACTTCGGCGTCCACCTGGAGTACGTCGTCGAGGACGAGCCCCTCGGCACGGGCGGCGCCATCCGCAACGCGGCGCAGCTGCTCACGGGCGGCCCGGACTCCTCCGTCCTCGTCTTCAACGGGGACATCCTCACGGGCCTGGACATCGCCGGCCTCGTCGCATCCCACAAGGCGGCCGACGCCGACGTCTCCCTGCACCTGGTGCGCGTCGAGGACCCCCGCGCCTTCGGCCTGGTCCCCACCGACCCCGACGGGCGGGTGCTGGCCTTCACCGAGAAGCCGCAGACCCCCGAAGAGATCATCACCGACCAGATCAACGCCGGCTGCTACGTCTTCCGCCGCAGCGTGATCGACTCCATCCCGGCCGGCCGCCCGGTCTCCGTCGAGCGCGAGACCTTCCCCGGCCTGCTCGCCTCCGGCAGCCGCCTGCACGGGGTCACGGAGAACACGTACTGGATGGACCTCGGCAAGCCCGAGTCGATCATCCAGGCCTCCGCCGACCTGGTCCGCGGCGTCGTGCCCTCCCCGGCCGTTCCCGGCCGCCGCGGCGACTCCCTCGTGCTGCCCGGGGCCCAGGTGGCGTCCGGGGCCAAGCTGTCGGGAGGCACCGTCGTCGGCGCCGGCGCCCGCATCGAGGACGGCGCGGTCGTCGACGGTTCCATCGTGCTCGAAGGCGCCGTCATCGAGGCGGACGCCCAGGTGCGCGCCAGCCTGATCGGCGCCCGCGCCGGCGTGGGCGCGCGGACCGTGCTGGACGGCGCCGTCGTCGGCGACGGCGCCGCCGTGGGCGCGGACAACGAGCTGCGCTCCGGCGCCCGCGTGTGGTGCGGGGCGCGGCTGCCCGCGGCCGCGATCCGCTTCTCCCCGGACGCCTGACCCGCGGCGCCGCCCCGGATCCGAGCAGACGGCACTGGCCGAAATCCAGCCCCTCCGGCGTTTGAGGAGCGGGGTCCGGGGCGGAGCCCCGGAGCCTCGGGTCAGTTGCCGCGGACCGTGACCTTCTCGTCGTTCTGGATCTGCTTGACCAACTGCTGCACCTTCGCCTTGTCCCAGACGAGGTTGCCGCCGCGCTGGCCGGAGATCGGCATGTTCATCGAGACGCCGTCACCGCCGTTGACGCCCTTCATGGCGAAGAACATCTGGCCCATGTCGTAGAGGCCCATGTCCTTGTCCACGATCAGGGTGTCCAGGCCCGCGCCCATCAGCGGGTAGAGCTTGAACGGGTTGAGGATGGTGGACGGGGTCGCCGCCTGGTTGGCGAGCGCCGACAGGAACTTCTGCTGGTTCTTCGTCCGCTGGAGGTCCGACTCCGCGAAGGCGTACCGGGTGCGTACGAAGGCCAGGGACTGCTCGCCGTTCAGCGTCTGCTTGCCCGCCTTGAAGTCGGCGCCCGACTTCTCGTCCTTGAAGCCCTGCTCGATGTCGAGTTCGACGCCGCCGAGCGAGTCCACGATGTTCGCGAAGCCGGCGAAGCCGATCTCCGCGTAGTGGTCGATGCGCAGGCCGGTGTTGAACTCCACGGTCCGCACGAGCAGTTCGGGGCCGTCCTCCGCGTACGCCGCGTTCAGCTTGGTGCGCTTGCCGGTGCCCGCGTACTTCTTGCCGGACTGCGAGCCGACGAAGGAGGGGATCTCCACGTCCGAGTCGCGGGGCAGCGAGACCATCGTGTTCCCGCTGGAGCACTTCGCCAGGATCATCATCGAGTCCGTGCGCTTGCCCTCGGCGGAGCCCGTGTGGAGCTTCTTCTTCTCCTCGTCGGACATGCCCTCGCGGCTGTCGGAGCCCACGATCAGGTAGGTCGTGCAGTCGCCCTCCTTGGGGCGCTCGATGACCTTGGAGAGGTCCACCTCGCGGCGCACCTTGGAGTCGGCCCAGAAGTACGTGGAGACGCCGGTCACCAGCAGCGCGGAGACCAGCACGATCGAGCCGACCTTGATCCGCTTGCGCCAGTCCGGCGCGGGACCCGTCGGCCGCGGCGCGTAGTCGCCCGGGCCGTCGGGACCACCGGGACCACCCGGACCGCCGCCGGGGCGCCCGGGGCCGCCGCCCGAGGGGGAGCCGTAGACCTGGCCGGTGTTGTAGCCGCTGTCGTAGCCGTCGTACGTGTCGTGGCTCCGCGCCCCCTGCGGGGGTACGGACGGGCGCACGGGCTGCGCGGGGCGCCGGGGCGCCGGGGGCCCCTGCGGGGGCCGCTGGGGCTGGGGCGGCTGCTGCGGCTGCTGCCGCTGGATGTGCCGCATCCGCTGGGCACCCTCGGGCTGCGGCTGCGCGCTGCCCTGTCCGTACCCGCCGTCACGACCTTCTGGCCAGTCATTCATGCGCCCAAGAATGCCTGCTCGGGAGTGTCGTCCGACAGCCCGGTGGAGCTTCCGTTCCGGTGCTGTTGCAGAGCTGATGCCTCTGGTACGCATCTAAGGTATCTGTATGACTCAGATACCGGGCGCGCTGCCCGGGAAGCCGACCGCGGCCTCCCGTACGACCCTCAGCCACATCATGACCGCCAACGACACCAACCTCCTGGGAACGGTGCACGGTGGAGTGATCATGAAGCTGGTCGACGACGCGGCGGGCGCCGTGGCAGGCCGCCACTCCGGCGGTCCTGCGGTCACCGCCTCCATGGACGAGATGGTCTTCCTCGCACCCGTGCGCGTCGGCGACCTCGTCCACGTGAAGGCCCAGTGCAACTGGACCGGCCGCTCCTCCATGGAGATCGGCGTACGGGTCCTCGCCGAGCGGTGGAACGAGTCCACCCCCGCCACCCAGGTGGGCACCGCCTACCTCGTCTTCGCGGCCGTGGACGCCGAGGGCAAGCCCCGGCCGGTCCCGCAGGTCCTGCCGGAGACGGAGCAGGACGAGCGGCGCTACCAGGAGGCCCAGATCCGCCGCACCCACCGACTGGCCCGCCGTCAGGCCATCCGGGCGCTGCGCGAGGAGCGCGCCGCCCAGGGCTTCGACGACTGACGGCCCCGCCGGGCCGCCCCGCCCCGCCACCCGTCCGGGCCGGCGGGGCCCCGCGCTACTTCCCGCAGACCACCTGGTCCCCGGTGACCACCCCGGACTCGCCGCTGCCCTGGTACGGGTCCTCCGCCCGCACCGGCACCACCTTGCGGTAGTCCGTGCCCGCGATGACCAGCACCGTCCGGCCCTGGCCCGGCACCGCCCGCAGCTCGCTGCCGGGCAGCGCCGTCGACACCGAGCGGGCGGAGCGGTCCCAGCGGGGGTCGTACGTGACCACCGTGCGCCGGACGTCGCGGCCGGCGCCGTTGCCCGGGGCCCCGGTGGTGTCGAAGCCGGTGGCGCGCAGTGCGGCGTCGACCCGTCCGCCCAGACCGTCGATCCGGGTCCCGTTCTCCACCTGGACCCGGACCTGCTGCGGCGGCACGTCCACCGGCACCGTCGTCGGCCGCGCGGCGGCCGGGGCGGAGGCCGCGGCCTTCCCGGGCCGGGCCGGGGCCAGGGCACGGTCCTCGCGCAGCGCCTCGAAGAGCTTGGCCGCCTTCGGCTCGTCCCACTTCACGGTGGAGCCGATGCCCTTGACGGCGAAGGACGCGTCGCCGATCGGCACCGAGGCGAACTCCGAGGAGGAGGGGGTGAAGTCCCGCATCGCCTGCCCGAGCGCGAGCATCTGCTCCGAACCGAAGCCCTTGTCGGCCCGGACGGAGCCCAGCAGCGTCGAGCTGACCTCCTTGAACTTCACCGGGTTCAGCAGCACCCCGCCGCCGGTCGCCTGCTTGATCAGGGCGGCGATGAACCGCTGCTGGCGCTGCATCCGGCCGAGGTCGGAGGCACCGTCCACATGGCGCGAGCGCACGTACTGCAGGGCCTGCCCGCCGCCCAGCCGGTGGGTGCCGGGGAGCAGCTCCAGGCCGGTGTTCGGGTCGCGCATGGTCTTGGCGGTGCAGATCTCCACCCCGCCCATCGCGTCGACGGTCTTCATGAAGCTGGTGAAGTCGACCTCCAGGTAGTGGTCGATCTTCACCCGAGTCATGGCCTCGACGGTCCGCACGGTCAGCTGGGGTCCGCCCTCCGCGTACGCCGCGTTCAACTTCACGGGGTGCGCCTTGTGGTCCTTGCCGCTGTTGAGGTCCCGGTGCGCGGGCACCTCCGCATAGCTGTCGCGGGGCAGGCTGATCACGCTGGCCCGCTCCCGGTTCGCCGAGAGGTGCACGAGCATGATCGTGTCCGTGCAGTGGCAGGGGGCCCCGCCGAGGTGGTACTCGCGCTTCTCCTCGGGGGTGATCTTGTCCCGGCCGTCGGTGCCCACCAGCAGGAAGTTCAGACCGTGCCCGGCCTGCGGGCGGTTCTTCATGTCCTTGAACGGGTCCACGCGCTCGATCCCGGTGTCCAGGCCGGTCATCACGGCGTGCCCGATCGCCCCGGAGCCCAGGACGACCACCGCCAGCCCGGCCGCGAGCCGCACCCCCCACCGGGGCCGGTCGCCGCCCCGGCGCCGGGCGCGCTGCGCCGGGCGCGGCCCGGCGGGACGGGGGGGACGGTGCGGGTGGGGCACGGTGGACACCTCCGCGAGGCAGCGGGAGAACGGTCGGCAAGGGCGGCGAAGCTTCGGCTGATTCGGCAGAACAGTAGGCCCATACGATCAGCGTCTGTCCGTACCGCTCACTCGGCGCGCACCCGGTTCCCCCGTACGCGGTAACGTGACACAGATACCCGACCTTGAAGGACCACATGCCCGCGCAGCAGCCCGCAGTCTCGGTGATCATGCCGGTGCTCGACGAGGAGCACTACCTCCGCGATTCCGTCCGCCACATCCTGGAACAGGAGTACGCGGGCGAGATGGAGGTGGTGATCGCCCTCGGGCCGTCCACGGACCGCACCGACGAGATCGCCGCGGAACTCGTCGCCGAGGATCCCCGCGTCCACACCGTCCCCAACCCCACCGGACGGACCCCCGCGGCGCTCAACGCCGCCATCAAGGCCTCGCGCCACCCGATCGTGGTACGCGTCGACGGCCACGGCATGCTCTCGCCGAACTACATCGCCACCGCGGTCCGCCTCCTGGAGGAGACCGGTGCGCAGAACGTCGGCGGCATCATGCACGCCGAGGGCCAGAACGCCTGGGAAGACGCCGTCGCGGCCGCGATGACCTCGAAGATCGGCGTGGGCAACGCGCCGTTCCACACGGGCGGCCAGGCGGGCTCCGCCGAGACCGTCTACCTGGGTGTCTTCCGTCGCGAGGCGCTGGAGCAGCAGGGCGGGTACAACGAGGAGTTCATCCGCGCCCAGGACTGGGAGCTGAACTTCCGCATCCGCGAGGCCGGCGGCCTGATCTGGTTCTCCCCGGAGCTGAAGGTCCAGTACCGCCCGCGGCGCTCCGTCAAGGCACTGGCCAAGCAGTACAAGGACTACGGGCGCTGGCGCCACGTGGTGGCCCGGTACCACGCGGGCTCCATCAACCCCCGCTACCTGGCCCCGCCGACCCTGGTCTGCTCGCTGGCCGCGGGCGTGGTCGTGGGCGTGGCGGTCAACCCCCTGGGCTTCGTCCTCCCGGCCGGCTACCTCGCGGCGATCGTCGCGGGTTCGATCCCGGCGGGCAAGGGCCTGTCCCTGAAGGCCCGGGCGCAGATCCCCGTCGCCCTGGCGACGATGCACCTGTCCTGGGGCTTCGGCTTCCTGACGAGCCCGCGCGCGCTGGCGAACAAGGTCATCGCGAGCCGCCGCCCGGCGGTCCGGCGGGACTCCTCGCAGGTCTGAGACGATCCGGACACATGAGGGAGGGGCCCGGTGCGACAGCACCGGGCCCCTCCCTCATGTGCGCTCCACGTGCGCGGACTACCAGGTGAAGCCCGGCTGGATCGGCATGCAGGCGCCCTCGTTGTCGCCGTTGAGGGCGTGGGCCGAGGTCGGCAGCGCGGTCGGGGCGGGCGCCGGCGGGGCCGGGGCGTCACCGGTCCGCCAGTCCTTGCCCACGTACAGGGTGATCCCGGAGACGTCGTCGGACTTCAGTACGGAGGAGGCCGGCAGGCCCAGCGCCGCGGCGACGGACGCGGCGTCGGCCGCCTGGGCGTCGTTGGCGAAGCGGACCACGGTGGTGTCCTCGCCCGCGGTCGTGGCCGCGGTCTCGGAGGAGGTCTTGGTGAAGCCCTTGCGGATCATCAGCGAGGCGACGTCGGCCGCCCGGTTCTTCACCTTGGCCTGGGCGCCGTCCTTGCCGCTGGTGGCGTTCCGGACGGAGACCGCGATCTTCGCGGGCTCCTGGGCCGGGGCCGTGGTCGGGGCGGCCGGGGGAGGCGTGTTCGCGGAGGGCGAGGCGCCTTCCGCGGGGGTGCCGGAGCCCTTGCCGTCGAGCGCCACGTCCTCGCGGACCATCTTGAACACGGCCTCGGCCGCGCCCGGTTCGGGCTCGACCCGGCCCTCCTCGCGGGCGCTGTACACCCACGGCATGGTGGTCATGGTGATCCGGTTCGGCGGAACCTTCTTGAGCTCCATGCTGAGGTCGTACAGCCTGTCGATCTTGTTCAGGCCGGGGTCCACGACCATGGCCTTGATCGCGGCCTGCGCCAGGCTGTTGAGCATCACGGGGTTGCTGAGCTTGGCGTTCTTGCGGAACTCGCGGGACAGCGAGCTCATGTACTGGTGCTGGGCGTGGGTGCGGCCGATGTCGGTGCCGTCCTCGAACCCGTAGCGGGTGCGCAGCCACTGCAGGGCCTGCTCGCCCTGGATCTTCGTCGTGCCCTTCGGCAGCTTCAGGCCGGAGCCCTTGCCGTCACGGGTCCGGGAGTGGACGTTCTGTTCGACGCAGACCGGGACGCCGCCGATGGCGTCGGCCATCGATACCACGCCCTTGAAGTCGATCATCATGAAGTGATCGATGGGTATCTTGGTCAGCTCGGTCCAGGCGGCGACCGTGCAGCCCGGGCCGCCGCGGCTGAGGGACTCGTTCGTCTGGACGAGCCGGGTGCTGGCCGGGTGCACCTTGCCGCCGGGCTCGGTGCACTTGGGCATCATCAGCAGGGTGTCGCGCGGCATCGAGACCACCGACATGTTGCTGCGGTCCGCGGACAGGTGCAGCAGCATCTGCACGTCCGCGAGGGGCGGGCCGCCGAAGGTGTCCTTGGCCCCGCCGAGCTCCTGGTTCGCCTCGTCGTTACGGGCGTCCGAGCCTATGAGGAGGATGTTCAGCGGCGTCTGCCCGAAGGCGTTCGGCTTGGAACCGCCCAGCTTGTTCTCGCCGAGGTTCAGCGCGTCCGTACGGATGCTGCCGTTGAGGTGGCGGTAGTACAGGTATCCGGCGGCCGCCGTCCCGAGTATGAGGAAGGCCAGTACGGAGGACACCCAGCGCAGCACGCGCCGACGGCCCCGCCTGGAGCCGCCGCCGCCCGCGCGGCGGCTGCTGCGCGAGCCGCCCCGTGGCGGGGGCACGGCGCCCGCCCCGTCGCCGGATATGTCACCGGCGGACTGGGCGGTCGCCCCCTCCCCCCGCACGCTGCTCTGCCTCACGTGTTCCCCCTAGAAGATCCTGATTGCTCGGCATGGTGCCGGTACGACCGGCTACGGCCCGTTATTTGGCGCAGACTGCCTTGTCGGCCTGTGCCTGCTGCACGTCTTCCGACAACTGCTGCGGGACGGCCGATCCCAGCGGGGCGCCCGGCTTGTCGAAGTCCGGCCCCAGGGTCAGCTTCATCGGCGACTTGGCCGCCGCGTCGGCGGTGCCCATCTTCAGCGCCGAGGCGGGCAGCCCCAGCATGTCCGCCAACGCCCGCGCCTGGTCGGCCTGGTTGGGGGCGTACTCCAGCTGCGTGGCACCGACCTTCTCGGGCGCGTTGCTCTTGTTGCTCGCCTTGAGCACGCCCTTGGTGTTCTGCAGCCAGGTGAGCGTCGTCGATGCCGCGCCCTTGGGTCCGCCTCCGTTGTACACATCCACTCTGATGTCGCCGGCGGTCGACCGGTTCCCTTGAAGGAGCGCGTCCTGCTTGGCTTTCGCCTCGGCGTCGGCCGCCTGCTTGGAGGCCTTCTCCTTCTTCTCGACCTCCGTGAGCGAGACGTCCCCCCGGATCATCTGCAGCAGCGGGTCGGCCAGCGTCCGATTGACCACGACGGTCGCCTTGCGGTTCGGCGGCTCGTTCGGGTTGTCCAGCACGGGCAGGGTCGTGAAGGTGATGTTCTTGAGGTCGATGTCCTTCAACTCGCCCGCGAGGTCGGTGAGTTTCTTGATGGATCCCAGACCCTGATCCACGGTCAGCGACTTGGTGGCCGCCTCCGCGAGGGAGAAGAACTTCTTCGGACTGGTCAGCGTTTCCTTCGACTTCATCTCGCGCATCATCGAGCCGAGGAACTGCTGCTGGGTCTTGATGCGGTCCAGGTCGCTCTCGTTGCCGAAGGCGTGCCGGGTCCGTACGAAGGCCAGCGCGTCCTCGCCCTGCAGCCGGTGCTCGCCCTTGTCGAGCTTCAGCTTGGAGTCCTTGTCGTCGACGGCCTTCTCCAGGCACACGGGCACTCCGCCGACCGCCGTGCTCAGCGTCTTCACGGCGTTGAAGTCGACCATCATGAAGTTGTCGACCTCTATGCCGGTGACCTCCTTCACGGTGCGCATCGTGCAGCCCGCGTCGCGACCCTCTTGGCCCAGGCTGGTGTTGAAGCGCGTGCCCTTCGTGCCGCGGATCTCCTTCGTCGATCCGTCGGGCTGCTTCGTCGGGCAGGTCGGGATGTCGGTGATCAGGTCGCGCGGGATGGACAGCGCGGTGGCGTTGCTGCGGTCCTTGGCGATGTGGAACAGGATCGTGGTGTCGGCGTGGCCGACGCTGTCCTTGTCCCCGTAGCCCTCGTTGCCGGCGCCGCTGCGCTTGTCGGTGCCGATGACCAGGATGTTGATCGCCTGGTCCTTCTTGAAGCCGCCCGTGCCGGTGCGCCCGATGTCGGTGACGTTGATGTTGCCGTTGAGGTGCTCGTAATAGAGGTAGCCCGCGGTGGCGCCGCCGATCAGCAGCAGCGCCAGCGTCCCGCTGGTGATCATCAGGGCCTTCTTGCGGCGTCCGCCGCCTCCGCCGCCGTTGCGGGAGCGCCCGCCGCGCCGACCGGGGGGAGTGTCACCACGCCGCGGCTGGGGTACTGAGGGGGAAGTGGTGGGCTCGGTGCGTGACGGAGCCGTGCGCGATCTGCGTGGTGCCGTGACTCTGGACCGTCGCTGCGCTGCGGAATCGTCCGGTCGCAGTTCGTAGTGGCCGGTGCGGGAGTTCAATACCCACTGGTCTGCGGGGTCGATCTCGTCGGCCCGCCCACGGCTTTGCGCATCCACGGTTGCTCGAATCCTCCGTCGGTGCCTCGCGAGGCGCCTCCCCCAAGGCGCCCGGTCAACGTCCGGCTGCAGGTGCCCGACCTCTGGTCCGGCCGGGGCACCGGATCGCTCACCTTATCCGTCAGGTTCGACTGCAAACCATGCTGGTGATGAATTCCACTGCCCTTATAACGGGGCGAAAACCCCATCACGCTCGGTTCGGACACCGCCTTTTGGGATTGCTTTACCGGCAGTCCGCGGTGCCCGCCGTCGTCCCCGTGAAGGTGGGGACGGGTGTGGGCGTGACCTCGGTCCCCTCGGGGACCCGGCTTGCGGAAACACCGCTTCCGGCGGCCTCGGTGGGCTCGATCCCGGTACCGGTACCGGTACCGGTTTCGTCCCCGGTCCCGTCGCCCCCGTCCGTCTCGGACTCGGGCTTCGGCGGGGTGATCGTCACCGGCTCGTCCGCGCGCAGTTGCCGGAACAGCCGGGTGGCGTCCGTCTGGATGAGTTCGTCCCGGTTCGGATCGGCGGCGTACGGACGGCGGGGTACGGTCAGGAACTTGACCTGATCGGTCGGTATGTCCCGTACACCCCGTACGAGTTCGTACAGTCCGCGCAGCGAGGCCAGCCCCGGGTCCGTGGTCACCGAGGAGGTCGCCGCGTCCAGCAGCGGGTACAGCCGGGCCGGATTGAGCAGGACCCCGTTGCTCTGCACCTTCTTGACCAGCGAGCCGAGGAACTGCTGTTGGCGTTCCATCCGTTCGGTGTCGCTGCCGTTGCCCAGGCTGTAACGGGCCCTGACGTACCCGAGCGCGTCCTCGCCGCGCAGGGTCTGCCGCCCGGCGGGCAGCTTCAGATGGGCCTCCGCGTCGTCCATCGGGCGCTTGAGGCAGACCTCCACCCCGCCGATGGCGTCGACCATCCGCTTGAACCCGCCGAAGTCGATCACCATGTGATGGTCGACGCGGATCCCGGTCAGCTTCTCCACCGTGCGGATCGTGCAGGCGGCCCCGCCCCACTGGAAGGCCCAGTTGAACTGCGCGAACCGCTCACCGGTGCGGGTGCCGTCAGCCTGGAGGCAGGCGGGGATGTTCGTCATCAGGTCCCGGGGTATCGACACCGCGGTCGCGCTCTTCCGGTCCGCCGGCAGGTGCAGCAGGATCGTGGTGTCCGAGCGCTGGGTGCCCTGGTCCTGTCCGTAGCGGGCGTTGGCCTTGCCCGAACGCGAGTCGGAGCCGATCAGCAGGATGTTCTGCGAACCGCTCGCCAGGTGCGCCGGGCGTTCGCGCTCGTAGCGCTCCAGCTCGGCCGCCGCCGAGGTGTCCTCGGTGATGTTCCCGTCGAGCTTGTTGTAGATCCACCAGCCGCCGGCCGTCCCCGCCAGCACCAGCAGCACCACCCCGAGACCGGCCCAGCGGAGCAGCCGGCGCCTGCGGCCGCGGCCCTGACCGGGGCCGCCGCCCTGACCGAGGCCCGGGCCGTGGCCGTGGCCGGGCTCGGGGGCATGGCCCGCGCCCGGGTCCCGGCCCGCGCCCCGGGCCTGCGGGGTATCCGGGCCGTCGTCTCCGGACGCTCCCGTCCCGCCGCCCGGTATGCCTGCGCTGTCCGACACTGGCGTCCGTCCCCTCGCCGTTGCGACAACCAGCCGTACGGGTGAGTACGGCCACTGCCGATCCTGCCCCCGGGCCGCCGGAGCAGCCTGGGGGCAGGGGTGTGTCTAGGGCCATGTGGGTGACAGATCGCCCGGCGTCGCCGTCCCGCCGTGCGGGTGACGCCTCAGACCGTGTGGGTCACGCGCTCGCTCTCCACCCGCTGGGCCAGGGCCTCCGGCGACAGCCGGTCCAGGTTCCGGCACAGCACCACGGACCCGCCCGAGGCCAGCGCCGCGTACAGCCCGGCCGACAGCCCCTCCCAGGTGTCGTAGCCGAGCCCGGTCAGCACCCGCGAACCCGCGCCGAGGCCGAGCTTCACCGCGTCCTCGCGTGCCCGTGCGGTCAGCTCCGCGTACGAGAGCTCCTCGCCGCCGACGACCAGCCCCGGGCCGTCCGCGTCGACGGGGGCGAACGGCGTGAACCGGTCGCCCTGCCCCGGCACCTCCACCGCGTAGTCGGCGAACCCGGCCGGCGGCTGCGGGAACCTTCCGCCCAGCGGCCGCAGCGCCAGCGCCACGCGCTCGCCGGAACAGGCCCGCGCCTCCTCCAGCGAGTCCGGTCCGCTCACGACGAGGTCCGCCTCGGCCGGATCCCCGCCCACCTCGGCGACGACCCCGACCGACGCACAGGCCAGCAGCCACACGGCGCTCTGCCAGTGCGCGGGGAGCAGCAGCGCGAGGCGGTCGCCGGGCTCGGCGCCCAGGTCGCCCTGGAGCAGATTCGAGGTCTTGGCCACCCAATTGGCGAAGGTGGCCACGGACAATTCGACGCGCTCGCCCGTGGCGTCGTCGTAGAACGTGACGAGCGGGCGGCCCGGATCGGCGGCGAGCGCGGATCGCAGCAGGTCGGCAGGGGTGCGGTCAGTGGAGTTCACGTGTCGAAGCGTACGCGGGCCGCTCCCCCGTACGGCGGTCACGTGATCCACCGTACGAGGGAGGGGTACGGCGGGCCCGATCGGACGGAGCGTCAGTTCTCGGATGGCGCCGGGCGGTGAGCGTGCCCACCATCCTTTCCATGCGTGGATTCCTTGCTTCCTCGATCGGCGTCGCGACGGCAGCCGTCCTGGCCCTGCCGCTCGCGCTGCCCACCCCGGCCCTGGCGGCCGTGTCCCCCGACGCGGCCGCCGCACCCGTGACCCCTGCCGGGTCCACCCAGTCCCTGCCGCTCGCCCCCATCGGACCCGCCGCCTCGGACCGCAGCCCCGGTGTCCCCGGCATGAGCGCCTCGCCCCGACTCCCCGAGACCCGTGGCCTGGCCGCACGCGACGTCAAGACGTTCTCGCTGGTCGGCGTCGTCTGGGACGACGTCACCACCCAGCTCCACGGCCGGGTCCAGGTCCGCACCCGGTCCACGGCCACCGCCGCCTGGTCCGACTGGCAGGACGTCGAGACCCACAACGGCGAGCACGCCGCCGACCCCGACGCGGTGGAACGCGGCTCCGGCCGCATCCGCGGCGCCACCGCCCCCCTGTGGGTCGGCGAGTCCGACGGCGTGGAGGTCCGCGTCCAGGCGGAGCCCGGCTCCGGGACCGCCGCCCGCGCGGCCGGCGCCCGACTGCCGTCCGGCCTGCGCATCGAACTGGTCGACCCGGGCCGGTCCGCGCCCGGCACCGCGCCGGACGGCAAGAACCGCCGCCCCGTCGGCGACGACAAGGGCGAGGTGGTGGCACCGGGCATGACCATGGAAATGGCCGAGTCCTCCGCCGCGAACGTCCCGCACGCCCCGCTCGGCGCGAACGAGATCACCGCCCTCGACAAGGCCGACTCCACGGCCGACGCGGTCTTCGCGAGCGACGGCGACCTGTCCGAGGCCGCCGCCCCCTACATCGGTCCGCGCCCGCGCATCGTCACCCGCAAGGGGTGGGGCGCGGACGAGAGCCTGCGCGAGCCCGGCTTCGTCTACACCAACACGGTCAAGGCGGCCTTCGTCCACCACAGCGCCTCCGGCAACAACTACGACTGCAAGGACGCCCCGGCGGTGCTGCGCAGCCTGTACCGCTACCACGTGGTCAGCAGCGGCTGGCGCGACATCGGCTACAACTTCGCCGTGGACAAGTGCGGCACGGTGTACGAGGGCCGCGCGGGCGGTGTCTCCAAGCCGGTGATGGGCGCGCACACCATGGGCTTCAACACCGACAGCATGGGCGTCGCCGTCATCGGCACGTTCACCTCGGCGAACCCGCCGAAGGCCGCCCTCGACGCGGTGGCCCGCCTCACGGCCTGGAAGCTCGGCCTCTTCGGCGCGGACCCGCGGGGGAAGACGACCCTGAAGTCGGGCGGCGGCAACCGCTTCCCGAAGGGGCAGTCGGTCCGCCTGAACGTCATCTCGGGCCACCGCGACGGCTTCGCCACGGAATGCCCGGGCAAGCGGCTGTACGACCAACTCCCCCCGACCCGCACGACCTCGGCCAAACTCCAGGGCCGCCCGTAGCCCCGGCGGCGGGTCGTGTCCGCCTCCGGCGGCGCCTCAAACGCCGGCGGAACTGGATTTCGGCTGCTGCCGCCCGGACCGGGCCATCTCAGCCTCGCCGGCGTTCGAGGCGCGGGGGCAACTCCAGCCCGTCCGGCGTTTGAGGACCGGGGGTCCGGGGGCGGAGCCCCCGCCGGGTCCGGGCGGAGCCCGGGGAACGGTGGAAGGGCGGGTAGGGGACGGCTCCGCGCAGCGGCACCGCCTTGACCGGGCCGGGCCGCAGGGTGGGCCGTCGGGGCCGGGCGCGCGCCGGGGCACCTCCTCGGGCGTCGAACCCCATGCGGCACCGGCAAGCGGAGCGGGTTTCGTTCGACGCCCTGCGGGGGCGCCCCACCGCACACCCGACCCCGCCGGCGCGGGAGTGCCAAGTGGGGGCCGACCCGCCAGGGCATCGGCGTTCGACGCCGTGCGGGGGCGCCCCGCCGCACACCCGACCCCGCCGGCGCGGGAGTGCCAAGTGGGGGCCGACCCGCCGGCACCGGCGTTCGACGCCCTGCGGGGGCCGCCCCATCCACACGGCCCCGGTGCGGGGGAAGGCGGCGGCCCCGGCGGTGGCCGGGAGTGGTCGGGCGGCGGCTACGCTCAGAGGCATGGCCGGCCGCTTCGACCCCCTCACCCCCACCGCAGCCCGCGGCGGCCGCACCCACGTCCCCGCAGGGCAGGGGCGGACGATCGGGTCCGCGGCCAAGGGGCGGGTGTGGACCCCCGAGGGACCCGTGGACCTCGGCCTCACCCTCGGCCCCCTCAGGCGCGGCCCCGCCGACCCCACCTTCCGCACCACCCCCGACGGCTCCGTCTGGAAGGCCGCCCAGACCCCCCAGGGCCCCGCCACCCTCAGGGTGGCCGCGACCAATGAGGGAATCCAGGCCGAGGCCTGGGGCCCCGGCGCCGACTGGATGCTGGAGCAGCTGCCCGCCCTCCTCGGCGCCGGCGACGACCCGGCCGCCTTCGTCCCCCGCCACCGCCTCGTGCACGCCAGCCACCGGCGTCGCCCCGGCCTGCGCCTGACCCGCACCGGGATGGTCCTGGAGTCGCTGATCCCGGTGATCCTGGAGCAGAAGGTCACCACCGACGAGGCCTACCGCGCCTGGCGCCGCCTCGTACGGCAGTACGGAGAGCCCGCCCCCGGCCCGCAGGCGGTGCGGGCGCTGGACCTGTACGTCATGCCCGCCGCCCCCACCTGGGCCAAGATCCCCTCCTGGGACTGGCACAAGGCCGGGGTCGACCAGAAGCGCTCCTCCACCATCCTGCGCGCGGTCCGCGTCGCGCCCCGCATGGAGGAGGCCGCCGCCATGGAGCTGCCGCAGGCCACGGCCCGGCTGGAGGCCGTACCCGGCATCGGCCCGTGGACCTCCGCCGAGACGCTCCAGCGCAGCAACGGCGACCCGGACGCCGTCACCACCGGCGACCTCCATCTCCCCGGCATCGTCGGCTACGCCCTCGCGGGCGACCGCGACGCCGACGACGCCGTCATGCTGGAGCTGCTCGCCCCGTACGCGGGCCAGCGCCACCGCGCCGCCCGTCTGATCCTCCTCGCCGGGCGCACCCCGCCCCGCCGCACCCCCAAGATGCCCCGCGGGGACATCGGGCGGCTGTAGGGGCCGTGGGCGTCAGCGGACCTCGATGAAGTCCTCCGGGTCCCGTGCGGGCCGCTCCGTCGGAGCCGCGGCCGGGTGGCCGACGGCCACCGCTCCCATCGGGTCCCAGTCCTCCGGCAGCCCCAGTACCTTGCGCACCACGTCCCGGCAGAACATCGTCGAGGACACCCACGCCGATCCCAGCCGCTCCCCGGCCAGCGCGACCAGCAGGTTTTGCACGCCCGCGCCCATCGCGACGACGAACATCTCCCGCTCGGCCGCGTCCCGCCGCGCGTGCCCGTAGTCGTGCGCGCCGTCCGTCACCAGGCACGGCACCACCAGGTAGGGGGCCTTGCGCAGGACGTCCCCGCGCCGGATCCGCTTGGCGATGGACTCCTCCGGCTTGCCGTCGCGGCGCAGATCGGCGATCCACGCGTCCCGCATGGCGTCGAGGAGCTCGGTGCGGGAGCGTTCCGACTCCAGCAGTACGAAGCGCCACGGCGTGGTGTGGTGCGGCGCGGGGGCCGTCACCGCCGCGGCCACCGCGCGGCGGACCGCGCCCGGGTCCACCGGCTCGTCGGTGAAGGCCCGTACCGTGCGGCGCTGCGTCACGGCTTCCCGTACGGCCTCCGAGGTGCCCAGCCGGAACATGTCGTCGGCGGGGGCCCGCACCAGGTCCCGGGCGGAGGAGTCCTCGCCCATGACGTGGCCCAGCCCGCGCACGACGGCCACCGGAAGACCGGCGGCCTTGCCCTTGACCAGGTCGCCCGCGGCGGCCAGCTCGTCCGCCGTCGCGACGACCGTCGCGCTCAGCGGATTGCCGTGGGCGTCCGTGCCGCCGCGCAGGTCGTCCAGGACCCTTACGCCGGCCGAGCCGATCGCGACGTCCGTGAGCCCGGCCCGCCACGGCCGCCCGAAGGTGTCCGTCACGATCACGCCCACGTCCACGGAGAGGGCGTCGCGGATCCCCGCGCGGATCGCCGCCGCCGAGGCGTCGGGGTCCTCGGGGAGCAGCAGCACCGTCCCGGGGGCGGTGTTGGAGGCGTCGACCCCGGCCGCGGCCATCACGAGGCCCTGCCGGTTCTCGACGATGCGCAGGGCGCCGCGGCGCGCCACGACCCGTACGGTCTCCGCGTCTATCGCCGCCTCGCGGGAGTCGGCCCGCACGATGCGGCCCTCGGCCTTGGAGACGATCTTCGAGGTGACGAGCAGGACGTCCCCGTCCCGCAGGTCGGGGGCGGCGGTGGTGATCAGTTTCGCCAGGTGGTCGCCGGGCCTGATCTCCGGGATCCCGCCGAGGGCGCGGACCTCGTACGAGAGGCCCGTCACCGGGAGGCCTCGGCCAGTTCCAGGGCGGCGCGGGCCATCTCCGCGGTCGCGGCCGGGTCGGTCATCATCAGCGGCACCGCGCGGCAGGCGATCCCGGAGGCCTCCACCTCGGCGACCGCGTCCGCGTCGGCGGAGTCGACGAGCCAGCCGTCGAGCAGCCCGGTCCCGTAGTGCAGGGCGACGGCGGCGGCCGTGGACTCGACGCCCACCGCGGCCAGCACCTTGTCGGCCATCCCGCGCACGGGCGCGCCCCCGACGATGGGGGAGAGGCCGACGACGGGCGCGGGGGAGGAGGCCACGGCCTCCCGGATGCCGGGTACGGCGAGGATCGTGCCGACCGACACCACCGGGTTGGAGGGCGGGAAGAGGATCACGTCGGCCGAGGCGATGGCCTCCAGCACGCCGGGCGCGGGCTTGGCCCGGTCGGCCCCGACGGGGACGACCGCCTCCGCGTCCACCGAGGCGCGCAGCCGGACCCAGTACTCCTGGAAGTGGACGACGCGGCGCTCGCCCGTTTCGGCGTCGGTGATCGCGACGTGCGTCTCGACCCGGTCGTCGGTCATGGGCAGCAGTCGCACTCCGGGCTGCCAGCGGTCGCAGAGGGCCTCGGTGACGGCGCTCAGGGGGTATCCGGCGCCGATCATCTGCGTACGGACGATGTGCGTGGCGAAGTCGCGGTCGCCGAGGCCGAACCAGGTGGGTCCGACCCCGTACGCCGCGAGCTCCTCCTTGACGGTGAAGGACTCGTCGGTACGGCCCCAGCCCTGGTCCTCGTTGATGCCACCGCCGAGGGTGTACATCACCGTGTCCAGATCGGGGCACACCTTGAGCCCGAACAGGTGAATGTCGTCACCGGTGTTGCCGATGACGGTGATGTCCGCGTCGGGGACTGCCGACTTGAGTCCGCGGAGGAACCGGGCGCCGCCTATACCGCCGGCCAGAACAACAATGCGCATGCACCGCAGTTTGTCAGGCCGCTCGCGGTCAGGCGGGCACGGACTCGGTTTCGGCCGGGGAGCAGTGGTGCATCGGCATCTCGGTGAGGCCGGGGAAGTAGACGTGCAGGCTGACCGCTCCGTCGAGGGTGTCGTTGACGACCTCGTGGGCCTGTCCGGGGGCGAGGACGCGCTGCGCGCCGGGGCCGTGGGTGAGCGGGCCGCGGGCGGTGTGCTCGGTGAGCTCGCCCTCCAGGACGGTCAGCACGCCGGAGGAGGCGCCGTGGTCGTGCAGGCCGCTGCCCTGGCCGGGGACCCAGCTCAGCAGCCACACCTCGTAGCCGGGGCCGGTGCGCAGCCGGTGGTACCAGCGCGTGGTGGCGTCGTACCGGACGAGGTGTTCCCAGGAGGAGCGGTCCTCGGCGATGGAACGGGCGAGGCCGACGAACTCGGCGACGGTGGCCGGGTGTTCGCGGGCGGGCTGGAGGAGGTGCTGGACGGCGAGGATGTCGCCGGCGATCTGGAGGTCGCTCTCGACGGTGGCTGCGGGGGTGGTGGCGGTGCTGTTCATCGTGGGGGGAGTCCTCGACGGATGTCAGTGGTGCTGGCGGTCGCTGTGGGGGTGGCCGGAGCTCAGAGGAGCGGACGCTCCTGGGGCATCAACAGCTGCAACAGCAACAGCGAACCTGGGCAGCGCACAGGAACCCACGAATGGGGGTCCGGGTGGTGGCTGCGGGCGCTGACATGCGAACAAGGAGACCGGGTCGGAGGTCGGACTGTCAACCCAATGTCCGGAATGAGGCAAAAGTTTCACCTCATCCGGTTACTGTGCGCGGAGAAAGGTTTGTGCAGTCGACGGCAGGGGATGTGGCGCTGTGCCGGGCTCACACCCGGCGCATCTAAACCAGGATGTGGGATCTCGTAATCGGACTGTGATCTACGCCGCTTCTTTGGCCGGATCGCAACCACGCCGCCGAGTGACACGTCGATTCCGGGTGAAGACGGGCATCGCGTGACGCCTGTGGCATGTGTCACGATTTTTGGCGATATGAACACTTTCTGCATACGCTTGGTTCCGCAGAGTGAATAAGGGGCCCAATAGCAGATCTCGGCTTGACTGCCCCGGAGCACCGCACTTGTAATTTCACTCGTGTCGTTACGTAGCGATGAGTGACGACATGACCACGGGGACGCACAAACAGAGCGAGGGGCGCACATGACCGAGCTGTTTCAGGAACTGCTGGTCGAGGAGGCGGACGAGGAGCTCGGATGGCAGGAGCGCGCTTTGTGCGCCCAGACCGACCCCGAATCCTTCTTTCCCGAGAAGGGCGGCTCCACCCGCGAGGCCAAGAAGGTCTGCCTGGCCTGCGAGGTCCGCTCCGAATGCCTTGAGTACGCCCTCGCCAACGACGAGCGATTCGGCATCTGGGGCGGTCTGTCCGAGCGCGAGCGGCGCCGGCTGAAAAAGGCCGCCGTCTAGCCGTCCTGATGTCCGACCGTCCCGACGACCGCCCCACCCACCGGTCCGACCGACCTTCCGACCACCGGTCAGACCACCCGCCCGACCACCGGCCCGACCGCCGGTCACCGGGCCCGGAAGCGCCTCCCGACCGGCACCTTCCACGCATCACCTGACATTTCGCACCACGTATCGCACGACGTACCGCACGGCATGTCGACCACGCGGCCGACACGGCACCCGGCACGGCAAGAGCACCGCACACGGTCCGCCTCCCGCACCTTCCCCGCAGGAGGCGGACCGTCGCTTTGCCAGCCGTTAGGGTGGGGCGCTGTCCAGCAGCCTCCGAGGGCACACCACCCCCGGACCCCCGGCCGGAGGGCCCGTACCGCGATGTCCCTGCACAGCCAGTCGGCGGCCTCCCACCAGGCCCCCGCCACCCCCGAGTTCCCCCGGCACGTCGTCACCGCGGTCCTCGTCGCCCACGACGGCGCCCGCTGGCTGCCCCGGACCCTCGCCGGCCTGCTCGGCCAGGAACGCCCCGCGCAGAACCACGTCGCCGCCGACACCGGCAGCGCCGACGAGTCCGCACGGCTGCTCACCGAGGCCTTCGGCGACGACCACGTCCTGCACCTGGCCCGCCGCACCGGATTCGGCGCCGCCGTCGACGAATCCGCCCGCACCGCCGGCACCCTCACCCCCGAGGACCTGCCCTACCTCAAGCGCCCCAGCGGCTGGGACCCCGTCAGCCGCACCTGGCGCGACGACAACTACGACCTCCCCGAACTCCCGCACGGCGAGCCCGTCCAATGGCTCTGGCTGCTCCACGACGACAGCGCCCCCGAACCGGACGCCCTCGCCGAACTGCTGCGCGTCGCCGACGAGAACCCCGACGCCGCCGTCATCGGCCCCAAGCTGCGCGGCTGGTACGACAAGAAGCAGCTGCTCGAAGCCGGCGTCACCATCGCCCGCAGCGGCCGGCGCTGGACCGGACTCGACCGGCGCGAACAGGACCAGGGCCAGCACGACCAGGTCCGCCCCGTCCTCTCCGTCTCCACCGCGGGCATGCTCGTGCGCCGCGACGTCTACGACGACCTCGGCGGCTTCGACCGCCGCCTGCCCCTCATGCGCGACGACGTCGACCTGTGCTGGCGCGCCCAGAGCGCCGGCCACACCGTCCTCGTCGCCCCCGACGCCGTCATGCGGCACGCCGAGGCCGCCGCCCGCGAACGCCGCACCGTCGACTGCGCGGGCCGTACGAGCGCCAGCCCGCACCGCGTGGACAAGGCCGGCGCCGTCTACACCATCCTCGCCAACAGCTCCGGTCGCGCCCTGCCGTACGTGCTGCTCCGCGTACTGCTCGGCACCGTCCTGCGGACCCTCGCCTACCTCGTCGGCAAGGCCCCCGGACAGGCCGTCGACGAGATCACCGGCCTCCTCGCCACCCTGCTCCGCCCCGGCCGGATCCTCGCCGCCCGGTCGCGCCGGCGTCGCCCCGTGGTCCCCGCCTCCGACCTGCGCCCGCTCTTCCCGCCGCCCGGCGCCTCCGTCAGGGCCAACGTCGAACAGCTCGCCGGCTACTTCGGCGACGCCCGCGGCTCCGACTCCGCCCCCGCCGGCCGGCACGGCGGCGGCAGCATCCTGACCGCCCCCGGCGAGGACGGCGACTACCCGGTGGCCGAGGAGCGGTTCGCGCGCCTCAAGCGGATCGCCCGCAACCCCGCCCCCGCCCTCTTCGCCGTCCTCCTGCTCGTCTCCCTCGCCGCCTGCCGCGCCCTGATCGGCGGCGGCTCCCTCATGGGCGGCGCCCTGCTGCCCGCCCCCGACGGCGGCGCCGACCTCTGGCGCGCCTACACGGCCGGCTGGCAGCCCGTGGGGACCGGCACCACCGCCTCGGCGCCCCCGTACCTCGCCGTCCTCGGCGGCTTCGCCACCCTGCTGTTCGGATCCACCCAGGCCGCCCTGACCCTGCTGCTCGTCGGCTCCGTCCCGCTCGCCGGCCTCACCGCCTACTTCGCCTCCCGGCCGCTCGTCGAGTCCCGGCTGCTGCGCGCCTGGGCCGCCGTCGCCTACGCCTTCCTGCCCGCCGTCACCGGAGCCCTCGCCGGCGGCCGCCTCGGCACCGCCCTGCTCGCCGTCCTGCTGCCGCTCATCGCCCGAGCCGCCGTCTCCGCCTTCGCCCTCGGGGAGACCGCCGACAAGACCGACGACCCCGAGCGGCGCGGCACCTGGCGCGCCGTGTGGACGTACATCCTCCTGCTGACCCTGGCCACGGCCTTCACCCCGGTCGTCTGGCCGCTCGCCGCCGTCCTCGGCATCGCGGCGCTGGCCCTGCGCCGGGCGCAGTGGAAGACGTACGGACCGCGCCTGCTCGCCACCCTCGCCCTCCCGGTCCTCGTCCTCGCCCCCTGGTCGACGACCCTGTTCCTGCACCCCGGACGCCTCCTCGACGAGGCCGGACTGCCGTACGGGGCCGGCTCCGCGGGCGGCCTCGACCTCCTCGGCATCAGCCCCGGCGGCCCCGGCACCGCCGCCGGCCCGCTCCTCCTCGGCATCGTCCTCGCCGCGCTCGCCGCCCTGCTGCGCACCGACCGGCGCTTCGCCGTCCGCACGGCCTGGGCCGTCGCCCTGGCCGGCCTGGCCCTCGCCGTCCTCCTCAACCGCGGCTCCTGGGCCGGACCCGCCACCCTCGTGTACGGGCTCGCGCTGCTCGCCGCCGCCGCGGTCGGTGCGGACGGCGCCAGGGAACGCGTCGCCGCCCGCAGCTTCGGCTGGCGCCAGCCGCTGGCCGCGCTGATCGCGCTCGGCGCCGCCGTGGGCCCGCTCGTCGCCGCGGCCACCTGGATGGTCGCCGGCGCCGACGGCCCGCTGGAGCGCCGCGACCCGGTGCAGGTCCCGGCCTTCGTCGCCGACGCCGGCGGGGACGACAACCAGACCCGCACCCTGGTCCTCGGCCTCGACGCCGCCAAGGGCATCTCCTACAGCCTCGTGCGCGGCCCCGGCGGACGCCTCGGCGACGCCGAGATCACCAGCGCGAGCGGTGGCGACCACCGCCTCGACAAGGTCGTCTCCAACCTCGTCGCCGGATCCGGCGCGGACCAGTCCAGCCAGCTCAGCGCCTACGCCATCCGCTTCGTCATGTTCCGCCCCGGCGGCCCCGAGGAGATCCGCCGCGTCCTCGACGCCACCCCGGGCCTCAGCCGCCGCCACCAGCAGGACGGCACCGCGCTGTGGGGCGTCGAGCCCTGGCTGCCCCGCGCCGTCATCGTCTCCGCCAAGCAGGGCGAGGCCCCGACCCCCGTCGCGGCGGGCCCCGTCGAGGTCCACGGCGCCAAGATCCCCGCGGGCGAGTCGGGCCGCGTGCTGCGCATCGCCGACCGCGCCGACGCGGGCTGGCGGGCCACCCTCGACGGCAAGCCCCTCAAGGCCGAGACCGTCGACGGCTGGGCACAGGGCTTCGAGCTGCCCGCCGCGGGCGGCCGCCTCGACCTCGTCCACGAGACCTCGCTCGTACGGACCGCCTGGCACTGGGCGCAGGGCCTGCTCGCGCTGGTGCTCCTCGTGATGGCGCTCCCCGGCCGCCGGGCCGGCCTCGACGACGACCTCCCGGAGGAGGAGGCACCCGCCTCCGAGTCGGCGGGCGAGGGCCGCCGCGCCCGCCGCCTGCGCGCGGAGGCGGAGGCCGAGCAGACGCCCGCCCCGGTGGAGGCCGCCGCCGTCGCCGACCCGTACGCGGAGATCCCCGCACAGCCGGTGTACGGCGAGGACGCGTACGCCTACCAGGTGTACGGCGACCAGAGCGGTTACGCCTACGAGCAGCAGCAACAACAGCCGTACGAGCCCTACCCGGCCTACGACCAGCAGGCCCAGCAGCACCACGAGCCCCAGCAGGCCTACGAGGACCCGTACCCGCAGCAGTACCCCCCGTACGAGCAGCCGTACGAGCAGCAGCAGCAGCAGCAGCAGCCGCAGCAGCAGCCGCAGCAGCAGCCGCAGCCGCAGCCGCAGTCGTACGAGCCCTTCGACGCCTTCCGGCAGCACGACCCCCACGCACAGCACGACCCGCGTCCTGACGGGAGCCCCCAGCAGTGAAGCAGCGCGCACCCCTGACGCTCGCGGCCGTGACCGCGGCCCTCGCCGCCCTCACCGGCGTCGCCTCCCTCACCGCCCCCGACCCCGGCGCGAAGCCCGCCGACGCCAAGGCGGCGGCCGCCGCCCGGATGCCGGTCGAGCGGTCCCTGCTGGTGTGCCCGGCGCCCAGCTCCTCCGAGATCGCCGACACCACCTACACCTCCTTCACCCCCGCCTCCGGCAAGGGCTCCGGGGACGCCAAGGGCGCGGCCCGGCTCCTCGGCGCCACCAAGGACGCCAAGCCCGTACTGGAGTCCAAGGAGCCCGGCAAGCCCTTCGGGGCCACCGCCACCGGGGCGGAGGCCCCCGCGCTGACGGGCAGCGCCGAGGGCGCCCTCGCCCCCGGCTGGACCGCTCAGCTGACCACCAAGGTCTCGGTGGGCCGGGCCCGCGGCGTCCTCGGAACCGCCTGCACCGCACCCGGCACCGACTTCTGGTTCCCCGCGGTCAGCACGGCCAAGGGCCGCGAGGACTTCGTCCACCTCACCAACCCGGACGACGCCGCCGCCACCGTCGACATCAAGCTGTTCGGCCCCGACGGGCTCGCCAAGTCCGACGCGGGCGTCGGCGAGAGCATCCGGGTCGAGCCCAAATCCACCAGGACCGTCTCCCTCGCCACCCTCGTCCCGAGCGTCCAGCTCGCGGACGCCACCGCCCACGTCACCACCCGGGCGGGCCGCGTCGGCGCCACCGTCCAGGTCGCCGAGGAGGGCGTCGGAACCGACTGGCTGCCCGCCTCCACCGACCCGGCGGGCTCCCTGGTGCTGCCGGGCATCCCGGCGGACGCCACCTCCGTACGCCTCGTCGCCTTCGCACCCGGCGAACAGGACGCGGACCTCAAGCTGCGCCTCGCCGGCCCGGGCGGCGCCATCAGCCCCGCGGGCAACGAACAGCTCCACGTCAAGGGCGGCATGACCGCCACCGCCGACCTGGCGGACGTCACCCGAGGCGAGGCCGGATCGCTGCTGCTGACCCCGGTGGACGCCAAGAAGGCCGTCCCGGTGGTCGCAGCGGTCCGCGTGGTCCGAGGCAGCGGCGCCAAGCAGGAACTGGGCTTCGTACCGGCCACCGGCCCGATCGGGACACGGGCGACCGTGGCCGACAACCGGCCCGAGGAGAACACGACCCTGCTGTCACTGACGGCCCCGGGCGCCGACGCCAAGGTCAAGGTGACGGCCTCCCCGGGCACCGGCGGGGGCGAGCCCGCCTCCAAGGAGGTCACCGTCAAGGCCGGCACCACGCAGACCCTCACCCTGGCCCCGGCCGGCGGCAAGGGCGCCTACGCCCTGACCGTCGAAACCCTCTCGGGCGGCCCGGTCCACGCGGCCCGCACCCTGTCACTGCCGCACGAGGGCATCGCGATGTTCACCGTCCAGGCCTTCTCGGACGACCACTCCACGGTCTCGGTACCCAACGCCGCCCAGGACCTGTCGGTCCTGACCAGGTGACGTTCGGCGCAAAATCCAGCCTCGCCGGCGTTTGAGGCGCGGGGGCCCGGGGGCGGAGCCCCCGCAACGGCGCCGCACCCGGCCACGGCCATGGCCCGAGCGGGGTCAGTCCTGCCCGTAACGCGGATCGACGGTCTCGGGCGACAACCCCAGCAGCTCCGCCACCTGCTCCACCACGATCTCGTGGACCAGCAACGCCCTCTCGTCCCGGGTCTTCGTACGGATCTCCACCGGCCGCCGGAACACCACGATCCGGGCCGGCCTGCCGCCCGCCGGCTCCGACAGCGCGCCCAGTGGCACCGCCTCGTCGTTCCAGCCGCCGTCCGGACCGCCCGGCGGGCCCGGGACGTCACCGACGAGGAACTCCACCTCGGCCAGCTGCGGCCAGCGCCGCTCCAGCCGCTCCACGGAATCCCGTACGAGGTCCCCGAACAGCTCCGCCCGGCTCGCCGACAACGGCACCTGCGGCGGCGCCACCGGCCCGCGCATCCCGCGTCCGTGCCGGTCCCGTCGACGCACGCGCGGCTCGGCCGGAACCCCCGCGGGCGGGCTCGCGGGAGGGTCTGCGGGAGGGGGAGGAAGGGTGCTGTCGGTCACCCCCGCAGGGTAGCCCTCGGGGCGACACGGGGGAGCGAGCGGCGGCAGAGTCGTCGCGGCCCGGTCAAGAGTGCGGTACCGTCCAACGTCGTGAGCCTTGTACGTCGCTGTTCGCGCACCGCGTGCGGCCGCCCTGCCGTCGCGACACTGACGTACGTCTACGCCGATTCGACCGCAGTTCTCGGCCCGCTCGCCACCTATGCCGAACCCCACTGTTACGACCTGTGCGCCGAGCACTCGGAACGCCTGACCGCGCCGCGCGGCTGGGAAGTCGTCCGCCTGTCCGACGGCTCCGCGCCGTCGCGCCCCAGCGGCGACGACCTCGAAGCCCTCGCGAACGCGGTACGCGAAGCCGCCCGCCCGCCGGAGCGCGCGGCCGGTGCCGGGGGCACGGGGCACGGCCAGAACGGCGGCCAGGCCACCGGGGAGACGCGTCGCGGACACCTGCGCGTCCTGAGATCGCCCGATTCCTGACGCCCCGGTCATCTGACTGGCGTCTCGTGGTTCAAGGTAGGTTGACCGGACCGCACAGGACCTTCAGGAGGGCAGGCAGTGGCCGCAGATTTTTCGAACATCGTCAAGGCGTACGACGTGCGCGGTGTCGTACCGGACGAGTGGGACGAGCCCCTCGCGGAACTGTTCGGTGCCGCGTTCGTCGAGGTCACGGCCGCCACGGCGATCGTGATCGGCCATGACATGCGGCCCTCCTCCCCGGGCCTGTCCGCCGCCTTCGCCCGCGGCGCGGCCGCCCGCGGCGTGGACGTCACCCTGATCGGGCTGTGCTCCACCGACCAGCTGTACTACGCCTCCGGTTCCCTGAACCTGCCCGGCGCCATGTTCACGGCCTCGCACAACCCGGCCCGGTACAACGGCATCAAGATGTGCCGCGCCGGAGCCGCCCCGGTCGGCCAGGACACCGGCCTCTCGCAGATCCGCGAGCTGGTGGAGAAGTGGACCGACGAGGGCGCCCCCGCCGCCCCGGAGGGCACCACCCCCGGCACCGTCACCGAGCAGGACTCCCTGCCCGGCTACGCCGCCCACCTGCGCGGCCTCGTCGACCTGAGCGCGATCCGCCCGCTCAAGGTCGTCGTCGACGCGGGCAACGGCATGGGCGGCCACACCGTCCCGACCGTCTTCGCGGGCCTCCCGCTGGACCTCGTCCCCATGTACTTCGAGCTGGACGGGACCTTCCCGAACCACGAGGCCAACCCCCTCGACCCGAAGAACATCGTCGACCTCCAGGCCCGCGTCCTCGCCGAGGGCGCCGACCTCGGCATCGCCTTCGACGGCGACGCCGACCGCTGCTTCATCGTCGACGAGCGCGGCGAGGGCGTCTCCCCGTCCGCGATCACCGCGCTGGTCGCGGCCCGAGAGCTGGCGCGCAACGGCGGCACCGGCACCGTGATCCACAACCTGATCACCTCCTGGTCCGTCCCCGAGGTCGTCCGCGAGAACGGCGGCACCCCCGTCCGCACCCGCGTCGGCCACTCCTTCATCAAGGAGGAGATGGCCAAGACCGGCGCCATCTTCGGCGGCGAGCACTCCGCGCACTACTACTTCAAGGACTTCTGGAACGCGGACACCGGCATGCTCGCCGCGCTCCACGTCCTCGCGGCCCTCGGCGGCCAGGACGGCCCGCTGTCCGCCCTGGTGGCCTCCTACGACCGCTACGAGGGCTCCGGCGAGATCAACTCCACCGTCGCCGACCAGGCCGGCCGCCTGGCCGCCGTCAAGGAGACCTACGCCGGCCGCGAGGGAGTCACGCTCGACGAGCTGGACGGCCTCACCGTGTCGGAGGCGGACTGGTGGTTCAACGTCCGCGCCTCCAACACGGAACCCCTCCTCCGCCTGAACGTGGAAGCCCGCGACGCCGCCACCCTCACCAAGGTCCGCGACGAGGTCCTGTCCCTCATCCGCGCCTGACCGACCCGGCCCCGCGCCTCTCAAGCCCTGGTGGGCACATCCAGCCCCTGGCCGGCGAATCCAGCCCCGCCGGCGTTTGGGGCGCGGGGTCCGGGGCAGCGTCCCGGCAACGGCGCCGCACCGGCAAACACAGCCCCGCCGGCGTTTGGGGCGCGGGGCCCGGGGCGGCGCCCCGGACGCGGCCGCACGGCACAAGCCTCCAGGCCGCACCGGAGGTGACTCGGCGGTACGCTGACCTCGCCCGCCCGCACAACCATCCGCATGCCCGAAGGGAACGCACCACATGCCGCTCGAAGCCGGTCTTCTGGAGATCCTCGCCTGCCCCGCCTGCCACTCCCCCCTCCAGGACGCGTCGGCGGACGAAACGGCCCCCGAGCTGATCTGCACCGGCCAGGACTGCGGTCTCGCCTACCCCGTCCGTGACGGCATCCCGGTCCTGCTCGTGGACGAGGCCCGCCGCCCCGCCTGAAAGAAGGCCGGCCCGACGGCCAGCGCCTGACCCCACCCGCGTCAACACCGCAGGAGGCCGCCATGCTCGACGAGTCGCTCCTCGACGCACCGGACGATCTCGCCCGCGCAGACCGCAGGGGCCTGCTCCGCGGCGCGGCCGAGGCCGGGGCCCGGGTCCGCACGGCGGCCCGGCACGCGACCGAGGCAGGCCTCGGCGATCTCCGCCCCGACGGCCGCCCCCGCGCGGTCCTCATCGCGGGCCCCGGCACCGCCGCAACCGGCGTCGCCGACCTGCTGGGCGCCCTCGCCGGAGCCTCCGCGCCCGTCATCCGACTGGATCCCACCGGCGTCGCGCACGCCTCCGGAGCCCTGCGCTGGTCCCTGCCCGGCTGGGCCGGCCCTGTCGACCTGCTGCTCATCGCCACCACCGACGGCACCGAGCCCGGGCTCGGCGTCCTCGCCGACCAGGCCTACCGGCGCGGCTGTACAGTCGTCGCCGTCGCCCCCGAGCGCTCACCGCTGACCGAGGCGGTGGAAAGCGCGCACGGGCTCCTCGTACCGATGGCCAAGGCCCCGTACCAGGAGTACGACGAGTCCGCCGCGGCCGGCCCCGGCGCCCTGTGGGCCCTGCTCACCCCGCTGCTGCTGCTCCTGGACAAGGTCGGGCTGGTCACGGCCGCCCCGGACACCCTCCAGCTCGTCGCGGACCGGCTCGACCGCACCGCCGAGCGCTGCGGGCCCGCCATCGTCACGTACTCCAACCCGGCCAAGACCCTCGCCGCGGAGCTGGCCGATTCCCTTCCGCTCATCTGGAGCGAAGGTGCCGAAGCCGGTGCCGCGGGCCGCCGCTTCGCCGCCACCCTCGCCGAGCTCGCCGGGCGCCCCGCACTGTCCGCCGCGCTCCCCGAAGCCCTGCCCGCCCACGGTGTCCTGCTCGCCGGCGCGTTCGCCGCCGGCGCCGATCCCGATGACTTCTTCCGTGACCGGGTGGAGGAGCCGCAGGCTCTTCGCGCCCGGGTCGTCCTGCTGCGTGACCGGCCGGCCGGCGGCCTCACGGCCGCACCCGCCGCACGCGAGCTCGCCCTCAGCCACGACACGGCCATCAGCGAGCTCGAACCGGAGGAGGGCGTCGAGCTGGAGCAGCTCGCCGAACTCCTCGCCGTCACGGATTTCGCCACCGCCTACCTGGCGCTGGCCTCCGGGGGACACAGCTGAGACACACCACGGTGCCCGGCTCTATCCAGGAAGACGACGATGGACCGCCTGACCAACACGATCCGCCCCTACGCCTGGGGATCGACCACCGCGATCCCCCGACTCCTCGGTGTCGACCCCACCGGCGAGCCTCAGGCCGAGCTGTGGATGGGCGCCCACCCGGGCGCGCCCTCGCGCCTCGACCGCGGGGACGGTGAGCAGGCCCTCTCGGACGTCATCGCCGCCGACCCGGAGGGCGAACTGGGCGCCGCCACCGTCGCCAGGTTCGGCCCGAGGCTGCCCTTCCTCCTGAAGATCCTCGCAGCGGGCGCCCCGCTCTCCCTCCAGGTCCACCCCGACCTCGACCAGGCCAAGGCCGGGTTCGAGGACGAGGAGCGCCGCGGCGTGCCCTTCGACGCCGCACACCGCAACTACAAGGACCCCAACCACAAGCCCGAAATGCTGTGCGCGCTCACCCCGTTCGACGGGTTCTGCGGCTTCCGCCCGCCGCTGGAGGCCGCCGACCTCATCGACGGCCTCGGCGTGGACAGCCTCAAGCCGTACGTGGACCTGCTGCACGCCCACCCCGAGGAAGCGGCCCTGCGCGAGGTGCTCACCGCCGTACTGAGCGCGGACCGCGCCGAGATGGCCCGCACCGTCGCGGACGTCGAGACCGCCGCGGACCGCCTCGGCGGCCGGTACGCGCCGTACGCCTCCCTCGTCCACCACTTCCCGGGCGACCCGGGCGTCGTCGCGGCCATGCTCCTGAACCACTTCCGACTCCAGCCCGGCGAGGCCGTGTTCCTCGGCGCGGGCGTCCCGCACGCCTACATCGACGGCCTCGGGGTCGAGCTGCTCGCCAACTCCGACAACGTGCTGCGCGCCGGGCTCACCCCCAAACACGTGGACGTACCCGAACTGCTGAAGATCACTAACTTCGAGCCGGGCGACCCGAACGTACTGCGCCCGGAGGGCAACGGCGAGGAGGTCTACGAGGCCCCCATCGACGAATTCCGCCTCTCCCGCTTCGTCCTCGCCCCCGGCGCCGTCTCCCGGGTGCTCCCGGACGGCGCCCCGCAGATCCTGCTCTGCACGGCGGGCTCGCCACGCGCGGGCGAACTGGTCCTGGCGCCGGGCGAGTCGGTCTTCGTACCGGCGGGCGAAAAGGTCGAACTGTCCGGAACCGGCACGCTCTTCCGTGCCACTGTCATGGTCTGACGTAGCGTCGTACCGGCGGCTGCAAGAATGTGCGGCCGGTATCAGTCGCTAGGAAGGACATCCTGCACCCATGAGCGCGTCGGGCGGTACCAGGGCGATCGTGGCGGCACTCGCCGCCAACCTCGCCATCGCTGTGGCCAAATTCGTGGCATTCCTCTTCAGCGGTTCCTCGTCGATGCTCGCGGAAAGCGTCCACTCCGTGGCTGACTCCGGAAACCAGGGACTGCTCCTCCTCGGCGGGAAGAAGGCCCAACGGGAGGCGACCCCCCAACACCCCTTCGGGTACGGGCGCGAGCGCTACATCTACGCCTTCCTCGTCTCCATCGTGCTGTTCTCGGTCGGCGGCATGTTCGCCATCTACGAGGGCTACGAGAAGATCCAGCACCCGCATCCGATCGAGGACTGGTACTGGCCGATCGGCGTGCTCGGCTTCGCGATCATCGCCGAGGGCTTCTCCTTCCGCACCGCCATCAAGGAGTCGAACGAGATCCGCGGCAAGCTGTCGTGGACCGACTTCATCCGGCGCGCCAAGGCCCCCGAGCTGCCCGTGGTCCTGCTGGAGGACTTCGGCGCGCTCGTCGGCCTGGTCCTGGCCCTGGGCGGCGTCGGCCTCGCCCTCCTCACCGGCAACGGCGTCTGGGACGGCATCGGCACCCTGTGCATCGGCGTCCTGCTGATCGTCATCGCGCTCGTCCTGGCCGCGGAGACCAAGTCCCTGCTGCTCGGCGAGTCCGCCGGCGCGGAGAACGTAGAGAAGATCAAGGCCGCCGTCGTCGACGGCGACACCGTCACCGGCCTGATCCACATGCGCACCCTGCACCTCGGCCCGGAGGAGCTGCTGGTCGCCGCCAAGATCGCGGTCCAGCACGACGACACCGCGACCGAGGTGGCCAGGGCCATCGACGCCGCGGAGGCCCGCATCCGCGCGGCCGTCCCGATCGCCCGGGTCATCTACCTCGAACCGGACATCTACCGGGCACCGGCCGCCGACGGCCGCTGACCTCGCAGGTCGGACGTACGCGGAAGGCCCCCGCAGCACGGTGCGGGGGCCTTCCGCGTACGTCGGGACGCCCGGGCCCGCTCAGGCCGTCGGCCGGACTCCGGCCGGAACCGGCGCTTTCCGCTGCCGCCGCCGCGCCACCAGCGAGGCGATGCCCAGCCCGCCCCCGATCAGGAACACGACAACCCCGACCACGGCCGCTCCGCCCGCGACCACGAGGCCCGTCGGGCGCGAGACCTCCACGCCGACCACCGACGTCCTGGGGAGAGTGCCCTGCTCCTTCTCGGGGCGCAGCGAGGAGTCGAAGGAGTTCATGCGGTTGTCGCCCATCAGGAAGATCCGTCCCGGCGGCACCGTCACGTCGAACGGCACGCTCGACGGCCGCGCCCGGTCCAGGATGTACGGCTCCTCGAGCGGCTGCCCGTTGAGCCTGAGCGTGCTCTCGCCCCGCCGGTATTCGATCCGGTCGCCGCCGATCGCCACCACCCGCGACAGCAGCAGCCCGTCCGGCACCCACTCCGTGACATCCACGAGCACCACGTCACCGCGCGAGACCTCGAAGTTCTCGCCGTCGGCCCCCCTGGAGAACCAGCCGGTGTCCCCCGGCACGTACGTCGGCCGCATGTTCTCGCTCCCGACGGTCTTCTTGTCGTAGACCACCGGTGGGTGGTCTCCGGAAACCGACACCGCCCCCCAGGCCGTCCCGCCGAGCACCAGCAGGCTGCCGGCCACCAGCAGCACGATCGCCCAGATACCCCGTCTCCGCCCCCGCCTGCGTTTGATCATCGGCGCAGCGTACGGAACGCCGTCGGGCCCCCCGCCACCAGGGTGTCGAAGGGCCCGACGGGCGGTTCGGGGACTACCGGATCTCGCCCAGCACCGCCAGGATCGCGGGCCCGTCCGGCGCCGATCGCAGGCGTTCCCGGAAGCCGCCGTCCATCAGCTTGCGCGACAGCAGCGCGAGGATCCGCAGGTGCTCGTCGCCCGCCGCGGCCTCCGGCACCGAGATCATGAACACCAGCCGCGCCTTCGTGCCGTCCAGCGCACCCCACTCGATGCCCTCGTCCGAGCGGGCGAAGCCCACGATCGGCCGGCTCACCGCGTCCGTCTTGGCGTGCGGGATCGCGATGGACTCGCCCAGACCGGTCGTACCCTGCGCCTCCCGCGCGAGGGCGACCCGTACGAGCTCGTCCACGTCCCGGACGTCGCCGGTGCCGGCCAGCAGCTGCGCCATCTCTCGGATCGCGGCCTCCTTGGAGTCCGCGACCAGCGCGGTCTTCACGGTCTGTCCGGTCAGGTACCCGGAGAGCGCCTCCGGCGGGCCGGCCTCCGCGGCCGGAGCCGCCGCGGGCGCGGCCGGCGCCGGTACGACCACCGGCACCGGTACGGGCAGTGGCACGGGCACGGCCGGGGACTGCCGGGCGCCGCCGTTCCCGCGCCGCTTGAAGTCGATCAGCGCGTTGGTGGTCAGCGCCGTGACGAGCACACCGGCCCCGATCGCGACGAAGAACATCGCGACACCACTGATCGCACCGAACAGCGCGACGATCGGACCGCCGTGCGGCACCGAGTCCTCGACCCCGGCCACACCGGCGATCGCACCGGCCACGGCGCCACCCAGCATGTTCGCCGGAATGACCTGCGCGGGCCGGGCGGCGGCGAATGGAATGGCACCTTCCGAGATGCCGAAGAAGCCCATGAAGAGCGCGGCGATACACGTCTCCCGCTCCTGCTCGCCGTACAGCCTGCGGCGCAGCAGCGTCGCCAGGCCCTGGCCCAGCGGCATGACGGGGATCGCGGCGGCGGCCATGCCCATGACCGTGTTGTTGGTGCCGATGAGACCCACCGCGACGAGGAACGCCGTCTTGTTGACCGGGCCGCCCATGTCGAAGGCGATCATCAGGCCGATCAGCGCGCCCAGCACGATCGCGCTGGAGCCGGTCATCCCGTTCAGCCGGTCGGTCAGGTGCGTGAAGAGCCAGGAGATGGGCCGGCCGATCACGTAGACGTAGACGAGACCGAGGGCCAGCGTCGACAGGATCGGGATCACGATGATCGGCATGATCGGCCGCACGAACCGGGGGACCTTGAGCTTCTTGATCCACACGACCAGGTATCCCGCGAGGAAGCCGGTCGCGATCGCTCCCAGGAAGCCCGCGTTGGCCTCGGCGCCGTAGATCGTCACGGCGTCGGCGGCCAGGAATCCGCCGATCATGCCGGGCACGAGCGCGGGTCGGTCGCCGAGCGCGTAGGCGATGTAGCCGGAGAAGATCGGCAGCATCAGCTTGAAGCCGAGTCCGCCGAGGGCGTTGACGTGGAACCAGAAGGAGCCCTGGTCGAACTCGATGCCCCGGGAGGTGGTGTGCCCGCCGAGCGCGATCGAGACGGCGAGCAGCAGACCGCCCACCACCACGAACGGGATCATGTGCGAGACGCCGTTCATCAGCGCCTTGTACGCGGCACCGCGCTCCCGGCCGCCTTCGTCGCCACCACCACCCGCCGCGGCCGTGCCGCCCTGCACGGGCGCGCTCCGCACCCGCTCGATCAGCTCCTCGGGCCGGTGGATGCCGTCCGCGACACCGGTGGTCAGCACCCGCTTCCCGGCGAAGCGCTCGCGGTCGACCTCCTTGTCGGCGGCGATGATGATGCCGTCCGCCTCCCTGACATCGTTGTCAGAGAGCACGTTCTCGGCCCCGATGGATCCCTGGGTCTCCACCTTCATGTCGAAGCCGAGACGGTCGGCTGCCTGCTGGAGCTTCTCCGCGGCCATGTAGGTGTGCGCGATCCCCGTGGGGCACGCGGTGACGGCGAGCAGCTTCAGCCGCTTCTGCCCGACCGCGCTTCCGCCCGGGGGAGGGCCTGCCGGACTGGTCACTGGAAACTCCTTCACGCCGAGGGGTCCACGGGATCCCGCTTACCCGACCGATCCACCGAAAATCCTGCCCGGCACAAGGAGTGGATCAAAAGTCCGAAAGGCCCTGAAGAAGCCCACCGGAAGGCCTGAATCCCGCCCCGACGTGATCTCCGGTCGACTGGGGCCGGCTGCGCCGATCGGTGTAGATTCGTCATCAGTGTCAGGCGTCGCTGCTGATGGCGGTCGGGCGGTCCGAGAGACCGGCCGAGGGGAGAGAGGACCCCCGACGGACTGTGCTCGGTGTGCCGCCATGTCTCCAACAGGCCGGCGCACGGCCCAGCCGTACCCACCCTCTCGAACCATGAGGAGCAGCACCCATGGACTTCAAGGTCGCAGACCTCTCCCTCGCCGCCTTCGGCCGCAAGGAGATCACCCTGGCCGAGCACGAGATGCCCGGTCTGATGTCGATCCGGCGGGAGTACGCGGCGTCGCAGCCGCTGGCCGGCGCCCGTATCACCGGCTCCCTGCACATGACCGTGCAGACGGCCGTGCTCATCGAGACCCTCGTCGCCCTCGGCGCCGACGTCCGCTGGGCCTCCTGCAACATCTTCTCCACCCAGGACCACGCCGCGGCCGCCATCGCGGTGGGCCCGAACGGCACCCCGGAGAACCCGCAGGGCGTTCCCGTCTTCGCCTGGAAGGGCGAGACGCTGGAGGAGTACTGGTGGTGCACGGAGCAGGCGCTGACCTGGCCGAACACCCCCACCGGCGGCCCGAACATGATCCTCGACGACGGTGGTGACGCCACCCTCCTCGTCCACAAGGGCGTCGAGTTCGAGAAGGCCGGCTCCGCCCCGGACCCGTCCACGGCGGACTCCGAGGAGTACGGCTACATCCTCCAGCTGCTCAACCGCACGCTCGCCGAGGCCCCGCAGAAGTGGACCCAGCTCGCGTCCGAGATCCGCGGCGTGACGGAGGAGACCACCACCGGTGTCCACCGCCTGTACGAGATGATGCAGTCGGGTGACCTGCTCTTCCCGGCGATCAACGTGAACGACGCCGTGACGAAGTCGAAGTTCGACAACAAGTACGGCTGCCGCCACTCCCTGATCGACGGCATCAACCGCGCCACCGACGT